>CAYGHR010000032.1:0-15612 GCA_964349715.1 uncultured Peptococcaceae bacterium | reverse complement strand
GATTATAACTATTCGTTAGTTTCGGCGGCAATCCTGCCTCTACTACACTAAATAGTAATTACTTTTGCGGCACTTCGCATGAGCTCAACTATTGCATACATGTTCGTTACTTCGCCTATGGCCAGTTTGTCCTTGAGGGAGTAAAAGTCAAGGCATGCCCCGCACGTCGCGATGCTCCAGCCGAGGCTTTTGAGTCTCTCTAGGCTGACGAGCACGGGCGAGCCCTCGCAGGTAAGGTGTGCCCCGCCGTGGATAAATACGATGTGTAGGGCTTGCTGTCCTGTCTCTGCCAAGGCGTAGAGAAACGTCTTCTGCAGCGCGCGTCCGAGTTCACCTGACCCGCGCCCAACTTCCTCGCCCGTGATTAAGTAAAGCACAGACGTGTGCGGGGAAGATGTAGTCTCCGCCGGGGCGGGAGTGTTTGCGCGCATCTCGTCTGGGCCATCTTGACTAATCGTGATGAAATAGCTGGTGCCCTCCTGCCGCACCACAGTGCGGTAGCCCTGACTGCGGGCGAATTTGAGCACATTGCTCTTGGAGACCTCGTTATCTACTATGGATACCAGTGGCGCGCCGTTTTGCTGTTCTAAGGCTCGTTTGGTGTTGATCACGGGCTCGGGGCAACTTAGCCCACGGTTATCTAGAATGCGCACTTTTCTTTCCCCCTCGTTTAAAAAACCGGGGCCTGCGCCCCGGTTAGATTATAACGGCTTATGCGAACACTAACAACTCCTTATTTCTTCACGACCTCTGCCAACGCCGCCAGGCTTCCCGCTAGGCCGGCTAGATCGTTCGGGATGATAATCTTCGTCGCTTGCCCCTGGGCCACTTCCCTAAGAGCGTCGAAGCCTTGAATGGTGAGCAATGCGGCATCGGGCTGCACGTCCTTAATCATGGTCAAGCCGCGAGCTCGCGCTTCGTTGACCTTGAGAATGGCTTCGGCTTCGCCTTCGGCCTCGAGAATACGCTGTTGTCTGGTGGCTTCCGCCGCGAGGATGGCGCGCGTCTTGTCCGCTTCCGCCGCGAGGATGGTGGCTTCCTTGCGCCCTTCGGCAGTTAGGATGTTAGCCGCGCGCTCGCCTTCGGCTGAGAGTATCTGTGCACGTTTGTCGCGCTCGGCGCGCATCTGCTTTTCCATGGCGTCTTTAATGTCCTTAGGCGGTTCAATCGACTTTAGCTCTACGCGATTAACCCTGACACCCCACTTGTCAGTCGCCTGGTCGAGGGTGAGGCGCAGCTGCGCATTTATGCGCTCACGCGAAGTCAGCGTTTCGTCTAGAGCCAGTTCGCCAATCACGTTTCGAATCGTCGTTTGCGTGAGCGTTTCGATGCCTATGCGCAGTTTGGCAATTTCATATGTCGCCTTGACCGGGTCAGTGACCTGGTAGTAGATGACGGTGTCGATCATCATGGTGACATTGTCTTTGGTTATTACCGGTTGCGGCGGGTAATCCATTACTTGCTCGCGCAAATCGATTAGGGGCAGCACGCGGTCAATAAAGGGCACTACAAACTGCAGTCCGTTAGGCAAGAGGCGGTTGTAGCTGCCTAAGCGCTCCACCACGCCCACGGTTGACTGGCGGATGACTCGAAAGGAAGCGATAGCGACAATGAGGATAAAGACTAGAAGTACCCAGAGCATTACATGACTCCCTCCTTGTTTTGGTCTGTGTTAAGTGGAAGCGCACGCACCACCAGCCTGACACCGGTGACGCCGACTACCTCCACCTTCTCACCTGGCGGTATGTCGCGAGCGGTCTCCGCAAGGGCCGACCACTCCTCTCCCAGGACCCTAACTACACCTAGGCCGGTCTCAGCCGATATGCGTTGCGTCACCGTCGCCTCTTTGCCAACCATAGCGTTGTAGTTAGTCTTAACCTCCTTGGCCTTGCCCCTAAATCTCTCCGCGAGGCTCCGGCTGCAGGCTAGGAGCAGCACGGTCGTAAAGATGAATGACAGCAGCTGGCCAGTTAGTGAAAAGCCGAGGTAGGCGACTAAGGCTGCCACTAAGGCCCCCACCCCAAACCACATGATGACAAACCCAGGCGTAATCATCTCGAACCCCATGAGCGCTAGCCCAAGGATTACCCACGTTAGCCACGCGTCCAAGTCGAGCACCTCCCAAAAGTACACGCTATCATTTACTACGCGCGTGCGCGGGCAAAGTTTCGTTACCTGCAAAGATTCCAGCCGCTTCGACTTTCCTGTCGCAATTTCCCGGGAAATACGCTCACGGCAGGCCAGAACTTTGTCACAAAATAGCACTTGCTCTCCTTGGTCGTCGAACAAACACGTCAATTGGAGAAACAAACCACAAGGGGTAGTGGTGTAAGAAAATTGCACCACAAAATATTGACATTACCATTGTTTGTGATAGAATTTAACCTAGGTGGATTGTAGGGGGTGACCAGCCTTTGACGAGAAAACGAGTGCTGATCATCGATGACCAAGCAGGTATCCGCGCGCTGTTTCGCGAGATTTTTGGCGTTTTCGGCTGTGACGTAGTGGAAGCAGGCAATGGCTATGAAGGTTTGACGGTGGCGTCGGAGTGTGCGCCGGACATCATCTTCTTGGATATGAAAATGCCGGGGTTGTCAGGCATTGAGACTCTGCGCATCTTGCGACGCGACAAAGAGGTGGGCGTGCCGGTGGTGCTAGTCACCGCCTACCAGGAGGCAGATATGATCAGCGAGGCCGAGCGTCTCGGCGTGGCGGCGCGGCTCGTAAAACCGTTTGATGTAGAGGAACTGTACGGTCTTATGCACAGTCTTACCACCCCATTGCCGCTAACGGTTGCTGGTATGTGACGCTCTCTGGTAAGATGGATATGGCAACGGACACCCGTAATCGGCTATGCCACGCGGTGTCTTTTGTTTTAAGGAGCTGACGGCCGTGCAGTTGAAGTTCGAGCAATCACTAAACCCCGTACAAAGGCAGGCGGTGGAATACGCCAATGGCCCTCAGTTGATTCTAGCCGGGGCGGGCAGCGGCAAGACTAGGGTGCTGACGCAGCGCATTGCCCACCTTGTAAACCATGTTGGCGTAAGCCCATCTCGCATACTCGCCATCACCTTCACCAATAAGGCGGCGAGTGAGATGCGCGAGCGCTTGTTTCGCTTGCTGCCCGAGGTGAGAGACCTTTGGATATCTACTTTTCATGCCGCAGCTTTGCGTATCCTCAAACAACACGGTGATGCCATAGCGCTCAGTCGGAATTTCCTCGTCTACGATACGCAAGACCAGCTCGCCCTAATTAAGACCTGTCTCAAACAGCTAAACATCGACCACGAGCGTTATCCTCCACAGTCTGTATTGGCGCGCATCAGCAACGCCAAGAACAACCTGCAGGACGCCGAGCAATTTGCCGGCCTCAGCCGCGATTACTATTCAGACAAGGTGTCGGCGGTTTACCTTCTCTATGAGAAGCTGCTGCGCCAGCACAACGCACTGGATTTTGACGATTTGCTGTTGCTGGCAACAAGGCTCCTGACCGAAAGCCCCAGTGTGCGCGAGCACTACCAGGCGCGCTTTCAGCACATACTGGTGGATGAGTATCAGGACACTAATTTTGCGCAGTATACTCTCACTAATCTCTTGGCGGCGCGACATCGCAACTTAAGTGTGGTGGGCGATGACGACCAGAGCATCTACAGGTGGCGCGGCGCGAACTTGCGTAACATCCTGGACTTTGAGCGCGACTACCCCGAGGCGACCGTCTTTAAGCTCGAGCAAAACTACCGCAGCACGCAGTGCATACTCGACGCAGCGAATGCCGTCATTGCCAACAACGTCACCCGCAAAGAAAAGAGATTGTGGACTGCTAATCATCCCGGCGAGCCCGTTACCCTGTTTGCGGCGCTGACGGAGCAGGAAGAGGCACTCTTTGTGGCGCACGCTATTGCCGAAGAGCTGTTGGCACGAGGGAGCTTTGAGTTTGATGATTGCGCCGTGCTCTATCGCATGCATGCGCAGTCGCGTGTGTTCGAGGAGGTCTTTATGCGCATGAACATCCCTTACCGCATTGTGGGTGGGCTAAGGTTCTACGAGCGCAAGGAAGTTAAGGACTTGCTCGCCTATCTTAGGCTAATCGTCAATACACGTGACGACGTGAGTTTCCGGCGAGTCGTTAATGTCCCCGCACGCGGCATTGGCGAGGTCTCGCTCGCTAGGCTACAAGAACACGCGCGAATTAAGGGATGCTCCCTGTTTGAGGCGGCGAGCGAGCCCGGCGCGGCGGCTCTAGGGTTAAAGCAAGGGACGCTAAGCAAGTTTAACGCCTTCATTAAGCACATTGCCGCCTTGGCGCGACAGGCTGAGTTTATCGCTCTCCACGAGTTGGTAGAACTAGTGCTTCTGCAGACGGGGCTGATGCAGCAGTACACAGCAGACGCGTCGCCTGACGCCATTTCCCGGCAGGAGAACCTGGAGGAGGTTGTGTCTGTCGCTAAGGACTTCGCGGAGAAGAATCCCGACGGCACGCTGCTCGATTTTCTCAACTCCGTTAGCTTAGTGACGTCGACAGACGATGAGAGCGAAACGCGGGGTGGGGCTGTTACCCTGATGAGCCTGCACTCAGCTAAGGGCCTAGAATTCCCGGTGGTTTTCCTCGTAGGTCTTGAGGAAGGGGTGTTCCCTCACAGCCGCATCTTGCAGGGCGAGGCAGCAGAGTTAGAGGAGGAGCGGCGCCTCTGCTATGTCGGCATTACCCGCGCCAAAGAACGCCTGTTTCTTACCTATGCTAAGCAGCGCCTTTTGTTTGGCCGCACCAGTTACAGCTTACCATCGCGCTTTGTCGCCGAAGTCCCGAGTGCTTGTGTGGTGCACCGTGGGAGTCGCAGTGAGCGGGGGATGGCAGAGGCGCAAGCAAGCAGGCGTCAACCCGTCTCCCAAGCAGCACCACAGACAAAGTCGGCGCAAGTTGCGAACCTCGCCCCCGCCGACAAAGTCAGCCACCCTAAGTTTGGCGTGGGCACGGTTGTTAACGTCATCAATAAGGGTGACGATATACTAGTGACAATCGCCTTCGCGCCTCCCCATGGCGTTAAGACGCTGTCGCTGCAGTACGCGCCGTTACAGAGAGTTACCTAGGCTGTGGGAGGGTGTTTGGCTCCTAGTTCCTGGCTCCTGGCTGGCGGGTTGACAGTTGACAGTTGACGGTTGACGGGTCTCTCTCCGCGGTCCTGATTCATGATTCCCGATTATCTCAACTCTCACAGCTCAACACGCAAAGAGGTGGGAACCCACATGGACGTTAAAGAACGCATCCAAACCCTATGCCGCGAAATCGCCGTCCACGACTACAATTACCATGTGCTTGACGCGCCGCTCGTCACCGATGCCCAGTATGATGCTCTGCTGCGCGAACTGCGCGAGCTTGAAGCTCTGTATCCGGAGTGTATCCTGTCAAGCTCCCCGACGCAGCGCGTCGCGCCGCGCCCGCTCACGGCCTTTGACACCGTGCGGCACCGCGTCCCCATGCTGAGCCTGACTAACGCTTTTAGCCAAGCGGAACTCGAGGCCTTTGACCGACGAGTGCGGGATGCCTACGGCGGCCCCGTGCAATACGTAGTAGAACTTAAGATTGACGGTTTAGCGGTGGCCGTGCGCTACAGCGACGGGCACTTAGCGCAGGCTGCTACACGCGGTGACGGCGAGACCGGTGAGGACATTACGGCGAACATACGCACCATCCGCTCGCTGCCTCTAGCTCTGCGCTTGCCCCTAACGCTAGAGGCGCGTGGCGAAGCCTTTATGCCTCGTTCAGCCTTTGCTAGACTTAATGCCGAGCGCAGAGACGAGGGCCTGCAGGTGTTCGCCAACCCCCGTAATGCTGCCGCAGGTTCACTGCGACAGCTTGACCCGCGTGAAGCGGCGAAGCGCAACTTAGACGTGGTCTTTTATGCGCTTGCGGAATTAGAGGGGGCTGAACAGCCGGAATCGCACAGGGACGCACTAGCACTGCTAGCGCAGGCGGGCCTGAAGGTAAGTCCTCTGCGTGCGATAGCGGCTACCATTAGCGAAGCCTATGAGGTCTGCCTCGCATACCAGGCCAGACGCCACACCCTGCCCTACGACATTGACGGCATGGTCATCAAGGTAGACGATTTTAGCGCGCAGCGGCAGTTAGGCACAACCGCCAAGAGCCCGCGCTGGGCCGTAGCCTACAAGTTTCCGGCGGAGCAAGTCGTGACTAGGTTGCTAGACATCGAAGTCACTGTCGGGCGTACGGCCACACTTAACCCAACTGCTGTCTTAGAACCGGTAGAGGTGGCCGGGACGCAAGTAAGCCGCGCTTCGTTGCACAATGCCGATTTTATCGCCGGTAAAGACATTCGCATCGGCGACTTTGTTTATGTGGCCAAGGCGGGGGAGATCATCCCTGAGGTGCTAGCTCCGCTTACGGAGCGCCGTACGGGCGGTGAAAAGCCCTTTGTGTACCCAACTAACTGCCCCGAGTGTGGGACGGCGGCCATACAAAGGGCGGGAGAAGTGGCGTGGCGCTGCCCAAACCCCGCCTGCCCGGCGAGACTGCGCGAGAGCATTATTCACTTTGTCTCGCGCGATGCGATGGACATTAGCGGAGTGGGGGAAGCCTTAGTGGAGAGTCTGCTCGCGCACAGCTTAGTGGGCGACCCCGGGGACCTCTACTTTCTCACGCGCGAAGAACTGCTTAGCCTACCGCGCCTGCAGGCAAAGTCGGCCGCTAAAGTACTGGCGGCCATAGATAAGAGCCGCGGCAACTCGCTCGAACGCTTGCTTACGGGTTTAGGCCTTCCCTTGGTAGGGACAAAGGCGGCTCTTACCCTTGCGCAGGTGTTTGGGCACATGGCGCAACTAGTGGATGCGCGCTATGAGGACTTGGTGGCTATCCCCGACATTGGCGACAAAATGGCCGCCAGTATCACCGAGTTCTTTGATCTGCCTTCTACACACGTCGTACTGGATAAGTTCAAGCGAGCAGGGGTTAACCTCGCGTATCTTGGGAGTCGCGCCGGAGAAAGTCTCGCCGGGCTTACGTTTGTCATTACCGGCACCTTGCCTGGGCAGAGCCGTGAAGAAGCGACAGCGCTCATCATCGCTAACGGAGGCGCGGTAAGCGGCTCGGTCAGTGCCCGTACGAGTTACCTACTGGCAGGCGAAAAGGCGGGTGAAAAGCTCGCTAAAGCGGAGGGCCTAGGCATACCTGTGATCAGTTTACCTGAGTTGCTTGCTATGATATCGCGATAGTCCGAGAGGATTAGAGCGGCGCCGATTTATCGCGGACTGCCTAGATACGAGGGAGATAGACAGGATGGAAGAGAAGAGGCGCGGGGACAAAGATTAAGGGACGATTCCAAAAAGAACCGTCCCTTTTGTTCTGCTTTTGTTCTGCTTTGTTCTGTTTTCTTGCCTCTTGTTTCTTAGTGTCTTGCCAAGTGGCAAGCTACGAAGTGGTCGGGGCGGATTTCGCGCCACATGGGGTCGTCGACTTTGCACTGCTCGACAGCGATGGGGCAGCGGGTGTGGAAGCGGCAGCCTGAGGGCGGGTTAACGGGGCTAGGTACGTCGCCCTTAAGTCTTTGCCTGTCCATGCGCATGTCCGGGTCAGCATGAGGAATCGCCGAAAGCAGGGCCTGTGTATAGGGGTGGGTTGGCTGTGCGTAGAGGTTTCTTGAAGTAGTGAGTTCCACGAGCTTACCGAGATACATAACCCCCACCCGGTCGCTGATGTGCTTGACCACGCTTAGGTTATGCGCAATAAAGAGGTAGGTGAGATTGCGCTTTCCCTGTAGCTCTTTTAGCAGGTTAAGGATTTGGGACTGGATAGACACGTCTAGCGCGGAAACGGGCTCGTCACAGACGATGAGCTGAGGACTGTAAATAACAGAGCGGGCGATACCGATGCGCTGGCGCTGTCCACCGCTAAACTCATGCGGGAAGCGGCGGTAGTGGTAAGGAGCTAAGCCTACCTCTTCCAGCATGGCGTGGACGCGCTCGGTGCGCTCCCTGACATTAGTCAGGCCCTGGACCAGCAGGGGTTCGCCAATGATGTCTCCCACAGTCATGCGCGGGTTAAGGGACGAATAAGGGTCTTGGAAAATAATGCCTAAGTCCTTGCGCTTCTTCCTCAGCTCCTCTGAGCGTAGTTTGCGCAGGTCAGTGCCGTCAAACAGAATCTGCCCGGCTGTCGGCTCATGTAAGCGCAGGATGGTGCGCCCCGTGGTGGTTTTGCCGCAACCGCTCTCGCCGACTAAACCTAGTGTTTCGCCGCGGCGGATAAAGAAGCTCACGCCGTCCACAGCGCGGACGAAGTTTTTCGGCTTGCCAAACCAACCACCTTTAATAGGGAAGTGCTTAACCAAGTTATTAACCTCTAAGAGATTCGGCGAGACTCCATCTAGTTTCATTGCCATAGCGTTCTACCCCCTTGCCTCCCTGATAGGATACCAACAGCTTACCTTGTGTCCGGGCTCGGCTTCCACCAGTGTAGGCTGCTCCTCACGACACTTGTCCTGCACATAGGGGCAGCGCGGTCCAAAACGGCAGCCTTCCGGGAGGTACAACAAATTCGGTACCGTGCCGGAGATTACGTGCAGTGTCTCGACCTCGCGTGCGAGGTGGGGGATAGAGTCAAGCAGTCCGTGGGTGTACGGGTGCATCGGCTTCTTGAACGTTTCGCGTACGGGGGCCTCTTCCACAACTTTGCCCGCGTACATGACCACCACGCGGTCAGCCATACTGGCGACTACGCCGAGGTCATGCGTAATTAGCATAATGCTCATGCCAAGCGTCTGGCGCAAGTTGCGCATAAGGTCAAGAATCTGCGCTTGGATAGTCACGTCTAGGGCCGTGGTGGGTTCATCGGCTATCAGGAGTTTAGGGTTACAGGATAGCGCCATGGCGATCATCACGCGTTGACGCATGCCTCCCGAAAGCTGATGCGGGAACCCGTCGAAACGCCGCTCGGGGAGCGGAATCTCTACTTTGCGCAACATCTCAACAGTGCGCGCGCGAGCTTCGCTTTTGGAGACTTTCTGGTGCAGGACAATAGCTTCGGCAATCTGGTCGCCAATCGTATAGACTGGGTTCAAGCTGGTCATCGGCTCTTGGAAAATCATGCCGATGTCGTTGCCGCGGATTTCGCGCATCTCCTTGATGCTGAGCTTAAGCAAATCTTTGCCATCGAAGATGATCTCCCCGCGTTCAATCTTTCCGGGGGGGCTCTTAATCAGGCGCATAATTGACAGCGCCGTGACGCTTTTGCCGCAGCCGCTTTCACCTACCACGGCCAGCGTTTCATTGCGGTCGATGTGCAGGGACACGCCGTCTACGGCGGGGACGACGCCTTCGCGAATGTGGAAAGCGGTGCGGATATCCTTAACTTCAAGCATGGGGCTAGACATTACGGGCCTCCTCTCGCTGCGCTGCCAGTCTGCGGCAACGCGCATCTGCTACTGCGGTGATAATTAACAGGGCTATTAGAACTAAAATCCAAGGGCGCAAGGTGAGCGCCAAATTGCGGTGCTGGACGGAAAAGAACACCATCGCGAAGCCGGTCAAGAGCGGAAGTGTAAGCACAACCAACCACACAACCGCGAGTACAATCTTCTGTAGCCGCTCTACCATCTTCCTACCCCCGCTAAGAACAAACTAGTAAAGGTGTCGCCCATGACAAACAGAAAGCCCGTGCATGAGAGCGTGATAAAGTCATCCGGCGCTAAGTCGGCGAGATGGACCACAGCTACGGCGAGCAGGCCCGCAGCTAGGAAAGATACAATGGCGGCTACCCCCGGGAGCATTACCGCACCAAAGTAGAGCAGGTTGTCCGGCTGCTTAAGCGCCGCAATAATCGCGAACTGCAGGGCTAGACGCAGGCAGTTGCCCAACCAAGTGGCAGAAAACAGACCGAAGTGCGTCATTAGCCAAACAACAGCTAAGCTAATAACCATAGCGCCTGTTGCGCCAAAGGCCAAAAACATCGCACCTGTCAGAAGGCTCACATACTTATACGCGGCATCTGCCCACGGCGAATGTGGGTTAAGGCCGACACGAAAGGCTAGGGTTTGTTTGGCGGGGCGGGCGGTTTGTACAATGTAAAGGTTCGCGCGGCCCGCGTGGTCATGGCTAAAGAACGACACAACTCCGACATCACCGACGAGGAGCGGCCTCGCGCCCAAAGCGTTGCCACGCGTGATGGTGGCGTAACCGGCTCGGACCGTGTTCCCATCGCCGTCTCTGAGGACGCTCTTCACCTGCCACGTGCGGCCTACCTCCACCATAGCGACTACCAGAATGCGCCCGTCTTCACCGCGCGCACCGCGTGCGGTAAGTATCCTCCCGCGCAAGGCTATCAGGCTGCGTAAAGGCTCCTCCCACTGCCCGTGAGCTAAGCGCCCTTGTACCGGCTCCACTGGGGTAACGCGTGCGGCAGTTCCGTGCATGCGCTGCCATACTACCGTCACTGACCCGTCGGGGTTAGCTAGGAGTGTCGGTGGGTGCTCATAATCTTGTGGTACCCGTCCCAGCTCGGTCGTGGCCATGCGTGTTAGGCCCGACAGTTCATAGAGGTGGTAGCGTGCCCAAGAATGGTGCTGCCGGTGTCTGTGGAACACGAGGTGGAGTCTGTCTCCGGCAATGGCGATATTAGGCACGGTCGCCAGCTCGTCGGGGGTGGTTAGGCGCGTCACTCCCACAGCCGGGACCCCAGGTTCTACGCTTAGCAGGTGGATGGCGTGGTGGCCGTCAATTGCCGCGCTCAGTGCCACATAGAGTGTGTCGTCGTCGGCTGTAGCGAGCGAGGGGGAGTCGGCTAGGGCCGGGGTGCGCCAGACAACCTCCTGCTGTGTGAGTCGGCCCTCTGGATTGAGAGTGGCCATATGCACGGTGCTCTCTATTCCCTCCTGCCGTTCTACCCAAATCAGTGTAAGTCCGGCAGGTGATGCTTGCATAGTGAAGCCGCGCAGCAGGTGAGTTACGGGGAGGGTGACACTTGCCGCAATCGCGTTTTCTTCTAAGCTAAAGAGCGTGATTTGTAGAGCTGTTTCCGCTCCGCGATAGCCTACGGTAGTCAACCACAGGCTGTCCGCGCCCGCAGGTGCGCTGAGGTGACCGTAGTGCGGACGTGACTCTATTACGCGCTGCTCGCGCGACCACCCCTCCGGCCATTGGGACGGAGTTGCGGCGAGGGCAGTTGTTCCAAGCGCGGTTACAGCTAGGAGCCCCACCATCACGCGCGCTAGTGCGCGGAGAACTCTATTTGAGTTTCGGGTCGAGCGCATCGCGTAAACCATCGCCAATGTAGTTGTACGCCAAAACTGTAAGGAAGATGAGCAGACCAGGGATGTAAGTCATATGCGGGGCAAAACGCAGCGTGTGGCGCCCGGTTTCCATTAGGGAGCCCCAACTGGGTGGGTCAGTAACGCCTAAACCGATAAAGGCAAGCCCCGCCTCAGTTAACATGGCGCCGCCGACGCGCAGTGTAGTCGAAACAATAATGGGGGCCATGCAGTTCGGGAGAATATGCTGCATAACGATGCGCGAGTTGCGTGCGCCGACAGAGCGCGCTGCCTCTACGTAGTCCATCTCGCGCAAGGAAAGGAATTGCCCGCGCACTAGGCGCGCCGCAGAGGGCCAAGTAGTAAACCCGATGACCAACATAATATTGAGCAAACTGCGATCAAACACCGCCACTACTGTTAGCAATAAGAAGAATGTGGGGATAGCCATCATAACTTCGCAGATACGCATAATCACGTCATCAATGACGCCGCCGAAGTACCCAGCCACAGCACCCGCCAAAGTCCCAAGCGTCATCGCAATGCCGGCTGCTACAAAGCCTACCATGAGGCTGATGCGGCTGCCGTGCAATGTGCGGCTGTAGAGGTCGCGGCCTAAACGGTCGGTACCGAAGGGAAACTCGCGGCTCATTGGCTCAAAACGCCCGCCTACATGAATGGCCATGGGGTCGTGGGGGGCGATGTAGGGGGCGATGATGGCAATGAGGTACATTAACAATAGGACGCCGGTAAAGATCATAGCCAGTTTGTGACGGCGGAAGCGGTACCAAGTAAGCGACCAAAAAGTCTCCTCTTTAGCGGCCATCCCGGTATAGGGCTTTATTATCTGTGGGTTTGCCGTAGCCATTATGTCACCTACCTAATACTTAATGCGTGGGTCGACCACAACGTAGAGGATGTCCGCAATGAGCATACCGAGCACGAGCATCGTCGCCCCCATCAGGTTAAACGCCATAATCACCTGGTAGTCGCGCGTGAAGATGGCATTAAGAGCCAACAAACCTACTCCGGGCCAGGCAAAAATACTCTCGATTACTATCGACCCACCGAGAAGCCCACTAAAGGTAAACCCGAGCGTGGTTACAATCGGCAGTAAGCTGTTGCGAAGCGCATGCTTAAAAATTACCACGCCCTCGGATAAACCCTTTGCCCGCGCGGTGCGCACGTAGTCTTGGTTAACCTCGTCGAGCATACTGGCGCGCATAAAGCGTACGAGTCCGGCCAAGCCGCCAAATATGCCAACGGTCAGCGGCAGAACCAAATAACGCACGCGGTCGCCAAGCCACGCCATAAAGGGCACCTGTCCCCACTCCACGCCAAAGGTAGCCATCCCCGCAATGGGGATAAGCGGGTACCGCATCGCCACATAGTAGATAAGCATCATGGCAAAGAAGAACCCCGGCATGGCGCTGCCGATAAAGGCGAAGAAAGTCATGATGTGGTCAAACCACGAGTATTGTTTTACAGCGGAAATGATGCCGATTGGTAGGGCTATCATGTAAATGGCAAATACAACCAATAGGTTCAATACAATGGTAGCCGGTAAGCGCTCCAATATCATGTCAAACACCGGTCGTGCGGTAACTAATGAACGGCCAAAGTTGCCGCTTAAGACATTTCGCGCCCAGCGCAAATACTGGATGTGCACGGGTTGGTCTAGACCCCACAAAGCGATTAGGCGTGCATTGTCCTCGGCTGTGGCATCCATCGCTTCGCCGACGAGGTCAGCAAAGCTGCCCGGTGCGAGCTGAATAATGGTAAAAGTTAAGATAGACACGCCGACAAGGAGAAAAAGAGACTGTAGGAGTCTCCCCGCAATATAGCGTCCCAAGCTCAGAGCCCCTTTCTAAGTAAATTTGCAAAAAGGAGGGGCAGAGCTCCGCTCTGCCCCCTCTCAGAAGTCGCTACCTTCTTATAAAGCGGGCCTCGGCGATAATCGTGCCAATCGGTGACTCAACTATGCCGTCGATGTGCTTAGCAACGCCTCGAACAAGGGTCCGTTGCCACAGCCAGATGTAGGGCAACTCGCGGTTGAGGATTTGATCGACTTGTTGGTAGAGTGCGCGGCGCTCAGCCACATCTACCGTAAGGCGACCAGCCTCAAGCAGTCGGTCTAGTTCTGCGTTGACGAGCGGTTGACGGTTGAAGCCGCGGATGTGGCCGTCTGCACCACGCACGGCTTGTGAAGAATGGAAGAAGGGGAATGGGTCGGGGTCAAGGCCGAGTGCCCAGCCAATGATGACGACTTCAAAACGGCTGGCAGTGAGGTCATCAAGCATGACCGACCACTCAGTCGGGCGGTCTGCCGCGTCTACACCGATCTCGCGCCATTGCCGTACAGCCATGGCAGCAATGTCTTGACGGATGGTATTACCTGTATTCCACTGTACGCCAAGGCGCATCAGGTCGCCGGTGGGCGAGCCGTCGCGGCGGCGCATAGTCTGCCCGGCGGGTATCCGCCAGCCGGCCTCGTCGAGGAGCTGTCTGGCGCGTGTCTGGTTAAAGGCGTAGGTGTTTAGGTTGGCTGCACCGCTTGCCCAGGTCGTAGGAATTTGGTGGGAGTTGACGATGGTGCCAAGGCCGTTAAGCACGCTTCTGATCATTGAGGTTCTGTCAAGAGCCAACGTTAGCGCTTCACGCACGCGGCGGTCGCGCAGAATGGGGTTGTCGAGGTTAAGCGACATATAGTCATAGCCGTGGTTGGGGATATCACGGAAGTTAGCGCGGGCCGCCATTTCGCGCCGAACACGCTCGATGGCGTCGGGCTGGATGGTCATCCAGTCGATATCACCGGCTTCAAAAGCGGCCTGCATCACGTTGGCGTCCGCATAGCGCCTGAACACAATGCGATCGATATATGGGCGCGGTGCCATCCAGAAGTGTGGGTTGCGCTGTAGCACGGCAAATTGCCCTGGGATAATGCGCTCAAGGAGATACGGCCCTGCGCCAATCGGCTGGCGGCTAAAGGCGTGAGCGGCATGTTCGCGCACCGGCACGTTGCCAAGAATGTGATGGGGGATAAGCCCAAGGCCAATGTTAAGGAGGAAGGGGGCGTCGACTTGGCGCATTCTAAAGCGCACGATGTGATCGCCGGAGGTGGTAATTTCGGCCACATGCTGCACGTTACTGCGGCGTACGCCGGTATAGTCGGGGTGCAGGATAGTGTCGAAGGTGAACTTAACGTCGCGCGCGGTTAACGGGCGGCCGTCGCTCCACCTGACGTCGGGCCGTAGCCAGAAGGTCCAAGTGAGGCTGGCCTGGTCCCACGACCAGCGGTCAGCAATGGAGTTGCGTGCGGTTAGGTCAACCGCGGTACGGATTAGGCCATAGCTAATCCAGCTGTGGATATCGGAGGAAGCGGTGTCGGTGCTGAGGATGGGGTTAAGAGTTACCGGTTCGGAGAAGGCACCAAAAGTAATTGTGCCGCCGACGGGCTTTGGCGTGTAGGGGGTGTGCTGCACTGTTACTGTACGCGTGGCGTCAACCCAGGCGACTTGCGCACCAAGGGCTTCGGCTACAAAGCGGAGCGGGACCATGGTGCGCCCGCCGACAGCCACCGGTGCTACGTCGAGTTGACGGGAAGGCCCATTTACCCATGCCGTGCGGTTACCAAGCTGCAGGACAATTGCGTCCTCGCGGCGGTAGGCGCGGATGGTGCTGGTGGCGTCATCCCAGTGCACTGTCGCGCCGAGTGATTCGAAAATAGCGCGCATCGGCACCAAAGTACGGCCGTTCTGAATCGTGGGAGCTACGTCCATCGTCAGGGGAGCGCCGTTGATGGTGACGCGGATGGGGGTGTTCGCTTGGGCTAGGGGTAGCCCTAAGAACATTGTGGCCACCAATGCCACTACGGCGAGACTAACCAGAGATTTTCTTAGCAACTTTCTTCACTCCTTCTTCTTTTGGTCGGATAAACTCAATTGGCCTATGTAGCGGCCGAGACCACCTCCCAAATAGGATAGAAATAGAACTGCGCTTGATTTATTCTACACGGTAATTTGGAATCCTGCCATAATTGCCGCTCTTTTAATCCGTGAATTTTTCGTCACTTTTGTTAAGGGGGCATGGTCATAAATGCTTGTCGTAGGGCAGTGACTGCGAAGTATGAAACTAAGTAAAGAAACAGCGAAAAGTAGGCGTGCAGGACTAGGCGGGCTAGGCGTGCTTTGGCCCCTCTTGGGTACCGAAGTACAAACTCGTCACACAACAGCTTGGCCACAGCTAAAGACAGCAGCCCGAGCACTAAGTTCAGCCAATAGGTCGTAACAAAGTCAATCGCCGCAAAAGGCATCGCGTTTCCCCCCTTCAGCTATTCCTATGCACGGGACAAGGCGCG
>CAYGHR010000031.1:0-15639 GCA_964349715.1 uncultured Peptococcaceae bacterium | reverse complement strand
TATACTTTCGACTAGGGAGCCCTCAACCCTGCCGTCAAGCCGAACTTAGATTTTGAGCTGAGAACAGTATTCACTACTGTCTATTATAACGCCGTATTTGCTTTGTGCAATCCCCGTAAAACAAAAAACGACTCGCTTGTAGCGTGTCGCTTGTCGCTTGTCAGAATTCTCGGGTTAGGCCGTCAGGCTTCAGGCTTCAGGCTTCAGGCGTCAGGCGTCAGCCGTCAGCCTCTCACATCTCACATCTCACATCTCATTAAATGGTGGGCCCACTAGGACTTGAACCTAGGACCAATCGGTTATGAGCCGACCGCTCTGACCAACTGAGCTATGGGCCCGATAGAAATGGCTCCTCAGGTAGGGCTCGAACCTACAACCTACCGGTTAACAGCCGGTTGCTCTGCCATTGAGCTACTGAGGAACGCAAGGAGTGTCGCCGCTATCAGTCGACACTCACGATTATACGAAATCAGGACGTGGTCGTCAACAAAAACTGCGGTTCGACCTTATTCCAAAAAGTCCTTAAGCCATTTGCTGCGGCTTGGATGTCTTAGTTTGCGCAAGGCTTTAGCCTCGATTTGGCGAATTCGCTCCCTAGTTACACCAAATTCCTGCCCAACTTCTTCCAGCGTGCGCGGGCGACCGTCCTCAAGCCCAAATCTTAGGCGCAAAACTTTTTGCTCGCGCGTGGTCAAAGTTGAAAGAACCTCGTCTAGCTGCTCCCTGAGGAGCGCAAAGGCAGCCGCGTCGGCCGGCGCCGGCGCGTCTTCATCAGGGATGAAGTCGCCGAGGTGAGAATCCTCTTCCTCTCCAATGGGTGTCTCTAGCGATACCGGCTCTTGCGCAATCTTGTGAATCTCGTGCACGCGCTCTACGGGCACGTTCATCTCCAGCGCGACTTCCTCGGCAGTCGGTTCGCGTCCTAACTCCTGCAGAAGTTGACGCGTAATGCGAATCAACTTGTTTATAGTCTCCACCATATGCACAGGAATGCGAATAGTGCGAGCCTGATCGGCAATAGCGCGGGTAATCGCTTGCCTAATCCACCACGTGGCATAGGTCGAGAACTTGTAGCCCTTACGATAGTCAAACTTCTCGACGGCCTTCATCAGCCCAAGATTTCCTTCCTGAATTAGGTCCAGGAACAGCATGCCGCGTCCTACGTAGCGCTTGGCAATGGACACAACCAGCCGCAAGTTAGCCTCTACTAGGCGCCGCTTCGCTTCCTCGCTCCCCTCTTCCATGCGCTTGGCAAGTTCCACCTCTTCCTCGGAGGTGAGCAGCGGCACGCGCCCGATCTCTTTAAGGTACATGCGCACAGGGTCGTCGAGACGCAAGCCGTCGGGTATGCCGATTTCTCCTGTTTCTGCCTCTTCTCCCGGCACCTCCGGCTCAGTGCGCACCGCAACTGCGTCAGGTGCACTAGGGTAAACCGTCTCCATAGCGGTGTTGTCTGCCACAAGGTCGATGCCTAGAGCCGCTAGGCCTTCATAGAACTCATCAATCTGCTCAGGCTCTAGCTCCACTTCACTTAGATGTTCGCCAATTTCCTTGTAGGTCAATACACCGCGTGTTTTGCCGCGCTCTACAAGCTCTTTGACCGCCTCAGCCTGAGTCTCTTTCTTGTTCACGTCCTGTACCCCCTCAACTGGGAAACTTTCTCTCTCTGTGGGGTCTTTCGGCGCCGCTGCAAATCCGCGAGCTGAGCTGCCAACGCCCCGCGAGCTTCCCCTTCTGCTTGTGCAAGCGCCTCCCTGACGCGCGCTATTTCCTGCGTCAAAGCGTGCTCCTCAATCTTCACAAAACATTCATTCGCCACGCCCAGTATATTTTCCTCTAAATTCTCTGCGGTTAACGCGGCCGCCAGTTCGGATTTTAGTTCGGGCGAGAGCTCGTGCGCCAAGTGCCTAGGATCCTCGCCGGGGCTAATCTCACGCGCGAGCCACGTCGCCAAATGGCGATACTTCTCGTCGATAAAACCAACGCGCGCCCAGAGGTCGAACACGGACCGCCGTTCCCCCTCGTGTTTCACTAAGATGTAGAGGAGAATACGCGCAGCCCTAACCCAACCTGGTGTTGCCGCCTTTGCGCCGCCTTGATCAGCAATAGTATGCCTTGTTTTGGAAAGTTTATCCGTGGGTCGATGCCCAGTAGCTTTCGCTAACTCGACGAGAAAGGCTTCCTCCGGCAACTTGTACTCCCTGATGACCGTCCTCACATATGCGTCGCGTTCAAGGGCGTTGTTCACTCCGGACAGCACCTTAGCTGCCTCCGCGCCAAACGTGCCAAGACCTATCGGTGTGCTGCGGTCATGCAGTTTAGAGAGCCTTAGGATGCGGTACATTGTGGCGGGCAGGGCGTCGTTGCCGACCACCGCGAGAAACTGCTCGCGTCCAAGCTTGCGCAGGAACTCATCCGGGTCTTTGCTCTCTCCCAGACAGGCGACTTTAATCGCAAGCCCTTTGCCTTCGAGCACCTCAATGCCGCGCAGCGCGGCGTTCTGCCCCGCCGTATCGGCATCAAAGCAGAGACTTACAAGTGAGGTGTAGCGACGCAGCACCAGGGCATGGTCAGGCGAAAGCGCCGTCCCCAGGGTGGCGACGACGTTGTCGATGCCCATTTGCCAAGGTGTTATGGCATCCATGTACCCCTCGACGACAATGGCAAATCCGGCCTGCGAAATAGCTTTGGCTGCGCGATCAAGTCCGTAGAGCTCCCTGCTCTTAGAAAACAGAGGGGTCTCGGGCGAGTTCATGTACTTTGGTCCGGTACTCTCCTTAGAGTCACCTAACAGTCTGCCGCCAAAAGCGATTATCTGTCCTTGGCGATTGCGTATGGGGAACATGACGCGCTGGCGAAAACGATCATAGAGGCTCTTCTCCCCTTGCACGGCTAGCCCCATGCGCAGGAGATCCGCCTCGGCAATCCGCTCTTTCCCCGCGCGCTCTAAGAGGGTATTCCACCCCGGCAGGCTGTAGCCTAGCTTAAGGGCGGCGATTAGCTCTAACGACAGCCCACGCTGCCTGAGATAGTCCCGTGCCTCGCGACCGAGAGAGTCGTTTAGAAGTTGACGGTGGAAGATGTCCGCGGCCCAGGTCATTACTTTGAGGTCGCGTTCCCGCGCCTGCCGCCTGGCAAGTACGTCCGGGGCATCGGTATGCATGGCAGGCAGCGTTATACCAGCCCGCTCGGCAAGAGCCTCAAGCGCCTCCGGGAAGTTCAGCTTACCCTGCTCCATCAGAAAGCTAAGGACGTTGCCTCCCGCCTGACAGCCGAAGCAGTAGTACATCTGCTTTTCTTGACTTACGTTAAAAGAAGGGGTTTTCTCGGCGTGAAAAGGACATAACCCAAAGAAGCTCTTCCCTCGCTTCTCAAGGCGCACGTGTTCCCCCACGACCTGCACGATGTCCACGCTGTTAACGACGTTCTCTACAATCTCTCGCCCGTATTCCGGCACCGGATTCCACCTAACTTTTCCCGCGTTAGTCTCCTAATTTGTCGCGGCGGTTGTAGTACTCAATAATCTTGGAGGCCGTCTCCTCAACTGCACGCTTGGTAACGTCGATGATGCGGCATCCCGCTGCCCGCATAATCCCTTCCCCGTAGCGCAGCTCTTCGTTAATGCGCTCAAAACTCGCGTAACTGGCGTTGCTGGCTAAGCCTAGTGCCTTCAGCCGCTCTTGGCGTATAGACTGTAGTTCCTCGGCTCTAATCGTCAAGCCAAAAATGCGGTCACGCGGCACAAGGTAGATTTCGTCCGGCGGACTGACTTCGGGAACAAGCGGCACATTGGCTACCCTTAGCCCCCGGTGCGCTAAATACATACTTAACGGAGTCTTGGATGTGCGCGATACGCCAAGCAAGACTATTTCTGCCTTGAGCAGGCCGCGCGGGTCCTTGCCGTCGTCGTACTTGACGGCAAACTCCACTGCCTCCACCTCGCGGAAATACTCCTCATCGAGCTGGTAAATAAGGCCGGGCTGGAGTTTAGGCTGCGACTCGCAAATAGTGGAGAAGCCGTCCATCATCGGCCCCAAAATATCGATGGCGGCAATCCCCTCTGCTAGGCAGCGCGCATTAATATGGGCGCGCAGTTCGGGCAGAACCAAAGTGTGCACGACAAGTGAACGCAGTCCCCGCGCTTCCGCCACTACTTCGTCTAGCGCCTCGCGCCCGGAAACATATGAAACGCGGCGAAAGTCCATGTCGTTGCCGAACTGGCTGGCTGCGGCGTGCGCCACCCGATGCGCCGTTTCGCCTAGGGAATCTGACACTACAAAAACAACAACCCTACCCACATCCGTCCTCCTCAATTGCATCTTCTGCCGGCACTGCGTATAGCACACAGAAAGGCATGGCTTTCCGGGCGCTTTTCAAGTTTGGCGAACATTACGCCGTCAAGCACCGCGGCTACTTCCTTTTCCCCCGCCACAGGGGCACATATGCCCTCCACAGCTCGCCAGTCACTGCCCCTTAACTTCCGGAGCAAACTGAACGCTGTGCCGCTTAGCTTAACCTCAGTACGCGGGCCTTCCCGCTCGCTACACTTAGGACAGAGAAACCCAGGTATGTCTGACACCAGATGTACCCCGGGGGGACCGGCACAGCGGGGGCATGCGCTTAACGACAAGTCAAACCCGAGCCTAGCGAGCAGCCGAAGTTCAAAGAACGCTAACAGCAACTCGCGGTGTTCCGTGTGGCTTAGAATGTGCAGGCAGGCGATGACTAGGCTCAGAATATCGTCATGCGGCTGCGCGTCAACAAGTGAGATATCCACGAGCTCCAGCATATACAAGGCATAAGCCAGACTATCTAGGTCTTCCCTAAGAGAACGGAAGCTCTCCAGCGCTTCCGCTTGACTTAGGGTAGGGAGCTTACCGCCAACATAGGCAGTGAACCGGATGTGAGTGAGTGGCTGGGTGACGGAGGCGTAGCGACTTTGGACTTTGCGCGCGCCTTTGGCAACAACCCGTGTCTTGCCGTAGCCCTCCGCCAATACTACGGCTGTTCTGTCCCATTCGCCGAGATTACCCGTCCTCAGTATCAGGCCCTCAGCCTTGACTTGCGGCATACTTAGACTTACACTCTTCCACAATCGCCACGCCGGAGCTAGTTCCAATGCGATTAGCCCCCGCGGCAAGCATCGCCAGTGCTAGGTCAAGGTTACGAACCCCCCCTGAAGCCTTAACGCCAAGCTTATCCCCCACAATCTGCCGCATTAGTGCAACGTCAGCAGTAGTAGCCCCTCCGGGCCCAAACCCGGTCGATGTCTTGACAAAACCGGCCAGCGCCGCGACGGCCATTTCACAGACGCTTGTCTTCTCAACATCGCTAAGGAGAGCAGCCTCTAGGATGACTTTCACCGAAGCCTTGCCTGCGGCGTCAACTACGGCGCGAATGTCTTCTTCCACCGCCTGCATCATTCCTGCTTTAAGCCAGCCGATGTTGATGACCATGTCTATCTCGGTCGCGCCTTGGCGCACGGCCTCCCGCGTTTCCTGAACCTTAGCGTAAGTAGAAGCCGCACCCAGCGGAAAGCCCACGACGCTGGCTACGCCAACTTCACCGTGAACAAGTTGTCTCACCAAGGGGACATGACAGGAGTTTACACAAACAGCCGCAAATCCGTACTTTACGGCCTCTTCACAGAGCTTCCTAACGTCCGAAGGTAGTGCGTCTGCTTTTAGCACCGTATGGTCTATGTAGCGCGCCAGTTGTCTGTAGTCCATCAAAAAACCCCTACCTTTCTCGCTTGTACCCTAAGTACTTAAGTTCATGCTCTTTTTGGCGCCAGTCCTTGCGCACTTTAACCCACAGCGCAAGGTGAATCTGACTTCCCAAAAGGCCCTCGATATCTATTCTTGCCGCCGTGCCGATAGCTTTGAGCATCGCCCCGGATTTCCCGATGATTATCCCTTTTTGCGACTCCCTTTCCACATAAACGGTAGCCGTAACGTGCACCAATGCGCCCTGTTCCTTCATTCCCTCGACCACGACGGCAGTGGAATGCGGGACTTCGTCGCGCGTAAGTTCCAAGACCTTTTCGCGGACAATCTCGGCGACGACAAAACGCTCGGGCTGGTCAATGATCATGTCCTCGGGGTAATACTGCGGTCCCTCCGGCAGTGTGGCGCGCAGATGCGACAGTAGCTCCGGCACCCCTTCGCCCGTAGCTGCGGACAAACTGAACGCCGCCGCAAAGTCGTACTCCGCGCGAAAGGCGGCGAGAGTATTCTCGCTGGCTGCGGGGGCGGCAACATCAGCTTTGTTCACAATTAAGACTGCCCGCGAGGCCTTGGGAAACTTAGCCATGATATCCCGCTCTAAGGCTTGGACTTGTCCGGTTGGCTCTACCACAAACCAGATTTGGTCGACTTCAGCTAGCGCTGTCAGCGCGTTGGCCACTAGCTGTTCACCCAAACGGTGGTGCGGTTTGTGGATACCCGGGGTATCTAGGAATATGGCTTGTAGGTTTTGCTCAGTGTATATGCAGCGAATCTTGTTGCGCGTTGTCTGTGGTTTATCACTGACAATTAGGATCTTCTCTCCTAATACGCGGTTAAGCAAAGTAGATTTCCCCACGTTTGGGCGTCCGACAACGGCGATGAACCCAGATTTATGTGTCAAGCTGGCCCTCCCTTAAGAAGCTGGGCCCGAAAGAGTCGGGCAAGAGGCGCACAAGGGTCGTCTCGCGCACCGTGCCGTCACCAGCAACTAGGTAGATGTCCATGTCCTCGCCAAATTCACGCAGTACTTGTCGACACGCGCCGCAAGGCGAAGGTATCCCCTTCTCTACAGCTACGGCCACCGCGGCGATGTTTCGCACCCCGTCGCCTACCGCGGCCATGACAGCTGCCCGCTCCGCGCACATCGCCAGCCCGTAGGAAGCGTTTTCCACATTGACCCCGCTGTAGATTTTTCCAGCGGACAGTACCGCGGCCCCTACCTTGTACCCGGAATACGGGGCATAAGCTCGGCTGAGAACCGTCCTCGCCGCGTCAATTAACTGCTGGCGCATGTTCTTCCTCCTTCGGCTGTTCTTCTGTTGCGGTGGCTGAGGCTGCCGGTCGATAAACTCCACCCGAAACAATGAGCTTCAAGCCATCGTCTACCGGCATGTCAAGCCTCTCCACTTCTCCCTTAGGTATAAAGACCAGCATGCCGGAGGTGGGATTCGGCGTGGTGGGGATAAAAACTGCCAGCAGGTCGGTCTTCGTACGCCCCAACACCTCTCCCCTCATCTCACCGGTCAGAAATCCAAGCGCGTACAAGCCCTTGCGCGGATACTCCACCAGCACCACCTGCTGAAACGCGGAGTTACCTTGCGCCAAAAACGCGTCCACTATCTGCTTGGTCGAATTGTATATCCCGCGGGCGAGGGGCACGCCCAAGAAGAGCCTGTCCCAGTACCCTACAGCACGCCGCCCGATTACGTTGGTCGTAACCATGCCGATAATAACGATGGTTACGGCGGTTACCACCAGACCGCTACCCGGGACTACGGCCAAAATAGGTCCTATGGCCGGCACATAGAAGAGGGCGCGCGAGAGCAGCCCGTCAAAGAACCGCGACAGCACCACTAACGCGTATACGGTGACCGCCGCCGGCAATATGACTATTAGCCCGGCTAGGAAGTACGTCTTAAGCCTCTTCAATCTCCCATCTCCTCACCGAATTCCTACGACTGCGGCCCAAAGCTTAGGCCCAAGCACTAGGATGCCCACCAACACAGCCACGACGGAGGCCACCAGTACACCGCCCGCGGCAAGGTTCTTGGCTTGGGCCGCCATCTCACTCTCATCCGGCTCAGCAAGGTCTACTGCTCTTTCCACGGCGGAGTTTAGGAGCTCTAGTCCCAGCACGGCCCCCGCAGCTAACAGCAAGACCGCCCATTCCATCGTGGTAAGCCGAAGTGCCAGGCCGACGATACACAGTAGGACCAGCAATGCAAAGTGTATCCGCATATTGCGCTCTTCCCTGAGTGCAGTTAGGAGCCCTATCGACGCGTCGCGAAAACTATCGCGCAGTGTATGAGGCCTTTTCACCTTGGCAACCCCGCTTCACACAGGATGCTCTCCGTGAGGTCCTGCATGGCGTCGCCGTTCTCCCCGTCGTGATCGAACCCAACAAGGTGGAGGAGCCCGTGTACCAAGAGAAAACCCACCTCACGCTCTAGGCTGTGGCTGAACTCCTCGGCTTGAGTTTGGGCACGCTCTAAGGAGATGACGATATCGCCAAGCAGCTTCGGCGCGCCTTCGGGGAGGACCATATCTTCCTCACACGCATCGGCGTCGGCAAAGGACAATACGTCTGTGGGTCGGTCTTGCCCACGAAAGACTAGATTTAAGCGCTGCATTTCTTCATCGTCCACAAAGGCTAGGCTTAGTTCTGTGTCTGGAGCGATTGCAAGCCTCGCCGCAGCCCGTGTGGCTAGCCCTACCATTAGGTCAGGGAGATGAGGGGGCAAGGGGTACTTGTCCTGAGCGTTTGTCCATAGTACCTGCATGATCTGGGCCTCCTTGTTGTCCGGGGTACTCCACTCGGGGGTGAAAGGCGCCCGAGAGGATGCGCACAAAGGCGGTGCCAATCTTATCTAACTCCCTGAAAGTCAACTCGCTGTCGTCGAGCTGACCCGCGTAGAGCCTTTCTCTAATCAGTCCATGAACTCTATCCGCCATTTTTGCGGGCGTAGGCATTTTTGTTGCCCGCACCGCGGCCTCGACCATGTCGGCTAGCATAACAATGGCCGACTCTTTGGTGCGCGGACGGGGGCCCTCGTAAGCATAGTCGCCGGCCTCTAGCTCCTGACCTTGTTCTTGCGCCCTGGCAAGAAAATACTGCACCATAGATGTGCCGTGATGCTCTTTGATTACATCGACCAGCACCGATGGTATCTTGTGCTCTCTCGCCAGTTGCACCCCGTCATTGACATGGCTGATGATTACCGCAGCGCTTAAGTGCGGCGGATAGTGGTCGTGGGGATTGTCCATCATGATTTGGTTCTCAATAAAGAAGTAGGGGCGCATGAGCTTCCCGACATCGTGGTAGTAGGCACCAACTCGAGCCAACAGCGCGTTTGCTCCCACCTCTAGGGCAGCTGCTTCAGCCAGATTCGCCACAATGGCACTGTGGTGATATGTGCCGGGCGCCTCAAACAAGAGACGCTTCAGGAGTGGCTGATGTGGATTAGACAACTCAACTAGCCTAACGGATGAAGTCACGCCAAAGGCATGCTCCAAGAACGGCAGAAACCCTATGGCCAAAACAGAGCTCAGCAAACCGCCACCGAGACCCCACACTAGGTCAATCAGCGCCTGCGGCCCTAAGTCGCCAAAAAGCAGCCCCAGCGCCGCAATCGCCAGCACATTCCCTAGGCCTACCGCCATGCCGCTTCGCGCAATGCCCCCCCGGTGCTCTTGTGTGGCAACGGAATACACGCCTATGCCGGTACCCAAGAGACCCACAATCAAGTAGCGGACCTCGTACCCGACGAGGCCCACAGTGAGGAGACTCAGTGCGGTACCCACGACGAGTCCGACTTTGGCATTAAGTAGGACTGTGAGCAAAATCGCTGCCCCGGCTATGGGGAAGAGGTAGCCCGACAGAACCGACAGACCGAGGCCCATAAACAGCGCGCCTAGATACACGACCGCGATGAGCGCGAGCTCTAAGGTGGTGCGAGCGCCGTGTGGGTGCGTGCGATAGAAGTATAGGGATGGCATTCCGACCGCTACAAGCGCTAACAGCAGGCTACCGGAGATCACCCTCCACTCGAAGGTGCGGCGCAGAAGGCCGAGAGCCTGCAACAGCATAATCTCGCGTTCGGTGGCTATCTCCCCCTGCCCAATGACCTTCTCCCCCATCTGCAGCATGACAGGTCTGACCTGTGCTTTGGCCTCAATGCGCAACCTCTCGGTCGCCTCCTCATTGAGGCGCATGTTCGGGATCATGATTCCCCTAGCTATCTCCGACAAGAGCACGCGATAGGAGGGCCTAAGGCCTGAGTTCTGCAGAACTGCGGCCGCCGCAGCGCGTGCGCTCTCGAGCCCGTCTACCTTAATGCCGAGCCTGTAAATCGGCCCCAGCGCGAGCCTAAGCTCGGCCAGCAGTTGCTCGGCACTTGCCGCATCAAGCGCTAGGCCAGTCTGCAAAGCGGCTTCAGTAATGGCAAAAGTCACGCGCGCGCGCACCATCTCAGCGCGTTTTGCCGCGTCCGGTTCGGCATGGGCAGTTCGCACAAGGAACTCCAGTATGGCCTCTGCCTCTCTGCTCACACGCTCTATTGCCGTTGGGTCTTGCTCAAAGACCTCCGCTACAGCCAGAGCAGCCTGACGTCGCAGTAAAGCCGTGGTAAACGCATCTTCCACCACGCGCGGCGCACCGATATAGCGTGGAGAAGCTTGACCCACTTGTAGGTCCACTGCCTCCGGCACTAACGTGAGCACTAGAGCTAGGGCAGACGCTGCATAAACGAGCACTAGCAGCAGACCGCGCTGCCAGAGGGTCTTTTCCCTGAGTACCCGCAACAGCCGCGGAAAGCTTAGGTAACTCATTTACCCACCTTCCCGCGTGGTGTTGACCTCATAGGCTTGGATTATTTTCTGCACCAGCGCGTGACGGATGACATCATGATGTGAGAGGAAGACAAAGGCTATCCCCTCGATACCGGCCAAAACTTGCTTGGCGTCCATCAGTCCCGACACCTTGTTGCGCGGCAGGTCTGCTTGTGTTAGGTCGCCTGTCACCACCGCCCGCGACCCAAATCCGAGGCGTGTAAGAAACATTTTCATCTGCTCGGGTGTCGTGTTTTGTGCCTCGTCAAGTACGACATAGGCATCGTCAAGAGTGCGACCGCGCATGTAGGCTAGCGGGGCGACCTCGATGATGCCCTTTTCCATGTGCTTGGCAAAAGTCTCGACGCCCATGATATCATACAGCGCGTCATACAGGGGGCGCAGATACGGGTCTACCTTGTCTTGCATGTCGCCTGGCAAGAACCCCAAGCTCTCCCCTGCCTCCACAGCCGGACGCGTAAGCACCAGCCGACTTACCTCCCGCGCCTTCAGCGCGGCCACGGCATGCGCCATAGCGAGGTATGTCTTCCCGGTACCCGCGGGCCCGATACCGAAAACAATGTCGTGGCCCCGTAAGGCCTCCAAGTATCGTTTCTGACCGGCGGTCTTCGGTCGAATCTGCTTACCGCGAGTCGTCTGCACGATGACGTCCGTGGCCAGAGCAACGTTCCGCACGGCCTGTCCCTCCGCTGCTAATCGCAATAGATAAGTCACGTCCCCTCGTCCTAGCTCGCCCCCGCTGCGCAGAATCTCAAGCAGACCCTTTACTACCTGCTCAACCTTAAACACATACTGCTCGTTTCCGGCGATGACCACTTCGTTGTCCTTGCTGAAAATCCTGACGGGCAAGGCAGCCTCGATGGCGCGCAAGTTCTCGTCATGCAGGCCAAACAGCTTGGCCGCCTCGCTGTTATCGCGAATAATGAGCTTTACCTCTTTGCCTTCGATTACTATACCCTCCTATTGTTGTCGTGGTGCGAATTGTGCAATGTTTTCAAGTGTCTCCACGAGGACGCGCACATAGACGGCCGTCTTGGCGTCGTTCCAACGCACATCAGTCCTGCTATCAGATATTTTAACCTCGCTTGGCAGACTCACTCGTAGCCTTAACTGCGCGGCCAGAGTGGCTGCCGCCTCGGCCTCGCTCGCGCTGAGCACGGTCTGTGAGCGAACCATCTCGCGAAAGGTGATAGTAACCAGTTCGACACCGGGCAGCAAATTCCTCTTTAGAGTAGTTGCCTCATACAGTGCGTAGGGCGCGGTGACAGGTCCCGCTATGTGCATTTCGCGTCCGCCAAGGCGCACGAATTCGCGCACGGCCACGCGACCGGTCGCATTCTGCACAACCTGCAATTGCTCCTGCGACCCTACCGCCTCGTACCACACCCGGGCCTCGACTAAACCACTGGCGTGGCCTCCCGCGGCTGTGGCCCCACTCAGCAACATCTGCCCTAAGGCTACGGTATCTCCGGCTCTGACGACTGCTTCTCCGCTAAAGGCAATGATGCGCACGACTACGCCGGCGCGAGCGGCCACAATATCGCCGGGCAAACGAAGCAGGGGTGGCACTAGGGCCCGGTCAACCAATTGCACAACTGCTGTGCTCCCCCTAATACGCACCCCGGCCCACGCTAATTGCGGGAACTCCCTTAATATGGCTGTCGCTACCCGCTCGGTGTCAACATTATGCCGCCACGCTCCTAAGCGCAGGCCCTCTTGTCGCACAATTTCTAGGACATCTGCAGATTCGACTCGCTTACTCCCCTCGACGTCCACCCGCCAGACCATGCTGGTAAGCAGCCACAGCAAACCGGCAAAGAGAAGCGCGCCCAAGGAGAAAAACAGACGCCGCCGCGCCTTCTGTAGCAGGAAAGGAACCCCCTTGCGACTAAGCACTTCTACTTGGCAGCGATGTCTGCGCGCGGGCTTGCGCATCAAGAGAAAACCCCGTACTGATGAGCAAAGCAGCACCTGACCGCCGTGATACTTGACGGCCCACTGCGGGATGCCGACACGGGCACATTCGCTAATAAACGCGGCTTGGTTCTGTCCGGTTATTCTAAGCAAGAGAAACCCTGTGCAGTAATTAGTAATTCTAGTCATGTGCGCTTACACTCTCAAAGACTAAGGCGAAGACCCTACCGGCGACGATGATTTCGCCTACCTGAATAGTGCGTAGCGACAGGTTCTCTCCCGTAATGCGTAACAGCTGTCGCGCCAATTCGATAACGAGTTCGCTATCACTAAAGTCGAGCACGCCACGCGTGTTTTCTATTCTGACCTCCTCACAACCGATGATGGTGACGCGCGGCAAGTCGAGATACACGTCCTGAGGCAGGTCCAAAACCGAGCCTAGCAAGCGGCGCAGCGGCGGCACGCCAATCACCCCCTCCTAGAACACTATGAGAGGAAACCGCCGCGCATAACTATCTTACAGAAGCAAAAGGAAGCAAAAGGAAAGGCGCTGCCATTCGGCAGCGCCTCTGTGAGACTGACCAATGCGAGAGGGAGTTAGGAGAACTTGCGCTTGCGCGCCGCTTCGGACTTTTTCTTCCTGCGCACGCTAGGCTTTTCATAATGCTCGCGCTTACGCACCTCCGAAAGCACTCCAGACCGCTGGCACTGACGCTTAAACCGTTTCAGTGCTTGGTCAAGACTTTCGTCTTTGCGAATCTTAACTTCTGACATTAAATTTCCCTCCCTCCGCCACTAACAACTGCTCGGAGAAGTTCCAAACTCAAAATGCGATGTCCTGTGTAATTATAACACAGCAAGTGACCGTGTCAACTCGTCGCTCGGGGACGTCGCTGAGGGACGGAGGAGTGTCGCTGAGGGACGGAGGAGTGCGACATGGCCCCCTTACCTAACTTGAGTCTAACCCGGAGGCCAGCCTAGGCTCCGGCCGGCAATCATGTGAAAATGCAGGTGATCTACGGTTTGCCCGCCGCCCCTGCCGGCGTTGCTGACGACGCGAAACCCACCCTCCTGCAGGCCCTCGGCCTTAGCTAGGGTGGCGATAGCGCGGAAGATGTGCTGAGGCAGACCTAACTCACAAACTTCCGGTGAATCCACGCGTACCACGTGTACCTTCGGCACAATCAAAATGTGAACCGGGGCAACGGGGTTAACGTCGCGAAAAGCACAGACATACTCGTCCTCATAGAGAAAAGCGGCAGGAATTTCCCGGGCGACAATCCGGCAGAAAACGCAAGACAAACAATCACCACCTAATCTTGACTTCTCCTATTCTCCATTACCTAGCGTAACTCCTGCCGTCCTTGCCTGTTCTTTCGACAAAGCTTGCCGCGTTTGACGGCTTCTCGACGACGACTCCCGTCACTCCTAGGGACTAGCCCACACGCCCTCCGCCGTCGCGGCGACAACCCTAGCGGTAACGATGTCCCCTATCGCCCCGTGTGTGCTTGGCAGGTAGGCCTTGACGTAGTTAGAGGTGTGACCGACGCTGGTGTCCCCTGCCTGGGACTCCACCAGCACTTCTATCTCCTGCCCCACTAAACTGCTGTTAAACCTGTGTGCCTCTGTTTCAGCCAGAGCCTGTAGGGCTTTGGCTCTTGCTGTTTTAACGCCTGCGGGAACGTGCGAGAGCATTTCGGCAGCGGGGGTGCCTGTGCGGCGGGAATAGCGAAAAATGTGTAGCCGTGAAAAGCCTATGCGTGACACCAACGCGACAGTCTCTTGGAACTCGGCTTCGCTTTCGCCCGGGAAACCAACCAAGACATCGGTCGTTACCGCGAGTGTAGGCGCGGCTTTACGCAAGTCTGCCACGATTTGGACATAATCCTCCGCCGTGTAACGCCGCTGCATCCGCCTGAGCACAGCATTGCTGCCGCTCTGCAGGGGCAAGTGCACGTGCGGGCAGAGCTTAGGGTTCGTCGCGAACTGCGCGAGCAAGGCGGCGCTTACGTCGTTAGGTTCAACCGAACCCAGCCTTAATCGCAGCAGGCCGTCTGTTGCCGTTAAGGCCTCTGTAAGTAGTGCCAGGCTGAGGGGCGGATGCAGGTCGCGACCATAGGCCCCTAAATGAATTCCACCCAAAACAATCTCTTTGTACCCTTGTGCCACCAGAGTTTTTGCCTGCTCTAGGGCTGCCTCTAAGTTCAGCGAACGCTCGCGGCCGCGGGCGTAGGGAATGATGCAATAGGTGCAGTACTGCTCGCACCCATCCTGTACCTTCAGTGTTGCCCGCGCGCGCGAGGAGCTGTAGGCATCAGAAATGACTTCAAACGCAGTCTCGCTAGACCACGGCGTAACCACAGCCGCGGGCGTGCTCTGCCCCTTTATCCGCTCGCTGACGAGCTGCACGATGCTCGCTTTGTCGTTGCTACCGACCAGCAGGTCGACTCCCGCGCTCGTCGCTTTTTCCATCGACACTTGCGGGAAGCAGCCCGCCAAGACCACCACAGAATGCGGATGGCGTTGCTTTTGGCGACGCGCGAGACTTAAGGATTTGCGCTCAGCTTCCCCCGTCACCGCACAAGAATTGATGACATAGACAGCAGCTTGCTCGCTAAAGGGCACCTCGACAAAACCCGCAGCCTGAAAACGGGCCGCGAGTGCGCTTGTTTCTTGTTGGTTAACCTTACACCCTAAAGTATGAAACCCTACAGTCGCCATTGTTAATCCCCCATGTCTCCCAGCTCGTACATCACTATGCAGAGCAGGGCTAGCGCCGCGGTTTCCGTCCTCAGAATCCTCGGGCCGAGTGTGACCGGGATAAAGCCGCAGGCGCGCGCTGTATCTACCTCGTCGGGCGACAACCCGCCCTCAGGCCCTACCAAGCAAGCTACACTCTCCACTCTAGCGCCGACGCTCGCACTGCGCAAGACAGCTTGGAGACTGCTCCCCCCCGCCTCGTAGGCCACTATCTTGAGAGAGGCGGTAGTCTCTGCTACGGCGGCAGAGAAGTCACGCGGTTGACTTATCTTGGGAACTAGAGCGCGGCCGCTCTGCTTAGCGGCCTCCGCCGCAATGGTCTGCCAGCGCGCCACCCGAGCGGCAGCTTTAGCCGCGGGGATAGTGGCGATAGAGCGGCTGCACGTTACGG
>CAYGHR010000030.1:10920-16335 GCA_964349715.1 uncultured Peptococcaceae bacterium | reverse complement strand
GCTTTGCGATTCGCGAAGGCGGCCGCACCGTCGGTGCCGGCGTTGTGACGGAGATTATTGAGTAGGAGAGTTGGGGGCTCCTAGTCCCTAGTCCCTAGTAAATCTACCAGGAGCCAGGAGCTAGGAGCCAGGAGCGCCCCAAAAGGTCATGATTCCCTCCCACTGCGGTACGCCGCAGTGTTTTTCCTTGACACAGCTAGGGCCCTGTGATAACTTTTATGGGGTAACCGTTTTTAGGCTTTATTATAGCAGGAGGTGGGACTAATGCGAGTAGGTATTACGTTAGCCTGCGGTGAGTGCAAACAGCGCAACTACCGTACTACTAAGAATAAGAAGACCAACACGGAACGCTTGGAGATGAAGAAATACTGCAAGTTCTGTAAGAATCACACCGCTCACCGGGAAACAAAGTAGGTGAAGGCATGAAGTTCTTGCAGAAGCTTGTGGACAAGTTTCACGAACTCACCAAGTTCTTGCGCGAAGTTCGCAGTGAAATGCGCAAGGTAGTGTGGCCCACTAGGCAGCAGACCGTTAACTACACCCTCGTGGTAGTTGCGGCCGTAGTTCTGGTGGCAGGTCTTATTTCCATCACGGACGCCGCCTTTGGCGCTGTCATCCGGCGTGTTCTCGGTATCTAGGGCCCCAGTAGTTTCCCGGGAGTTTCCCGTCGAAGGAGGGCAGGGGCGCTATCGTCGATAGGGCCCTGAGAAAGTTATGGCAAAGAAATGGTACGTGGTGCACACTTATTCCGGGTACGAGAATAAAGTGAAAGCCAATCTGGAAAAGCGAGTCCAATCCATGGAGATGGAGGACAAGATTTTTCGGGTACTGGTCCCGATGGAGGACGAACTGGAGACTGGCCGCGACGGCAAGAAGAAGCTTGTTAAGAAAAAAGTTTTCCCGGGCTATGTGATTGTAGAGATGATCGTGACCGACGATTCTTGGTACGTGGTGAGAAACACACCGGGCGTAACAGGTTTCGTGGGTTCCGGCACCAAGCCGACACCGCTCGAAGACAGCGAGGTCAAGGCTATCTTGCGCTCAATGGGTGTAGATGAGCCAAGGATTCGCGTCGATTTTACCCTCGGCGAATCTGTGCGCATTATCGAAGGGCCCTTCCAAGGCTTTGTAGGGCCTATTGAGGAGATTATTGCCGACCGAATGAAGCTCCGAGTAAGGGTGAACATGTTTGGGCGCGAGACACCCGTGGAATTGAACTTTACTCAAGTTCAAAAATTGTAAAACCCTATTTTAGTCCATGAATTTGCGTGAAAATGCAAATTCAAGAGGAGGTGACGTAGTTGGCTAAGAAACTCGTTAAAATTGTCAAGCTGCAAATTCCTGCCGGCAAAGCAACGCCTGCTCCACCGGTTGGTCCTGCCCTAGGTCAAGCCGGTATTAACATCATGGGCTTTGTCAAGGAGTTTAACGAACGTACCGCGCAGCAAGTGGGCTTGATTATCCCGGTAGAGGTGTCTGTTTTTCATGACAGGTCTTTTACTTTCATACTCAAGACCCCGCCCGCGGCCGTACTGCTAAAGAAAGCAGCCGGCGTTGAATCCGGTTCCGGCGAACCTAACAAGAAGAAGGTCGCCAACGTAACCCGCGCTAAGGTACGTGAGATTGCCCAGTTGAAGATGCCTGACCTGAATGCCGCCACTATTGACGCTGCTGTGCGCATGGTCGAAGGCACTGCACGCAGCATGGGCATCGAGGTTGTCGACTAGGACAAAGGCCCGCGTGGGAGGGGTTATTCCCGCTATTACCACTGGAGGTGAAGGACATGCCCAAAAGAGGAAAGAAGTATTTGGAGGCAGCTAAACTCTTCGATCGCACGGTCTTCTATGACCCGAGCGAGGCTGTCACGCTCGTAAAAAAGAGCGCCACTGCTAAGTTTGACGAGACAATCGAAATCGCAGTGAGACTTGGTGTCAACCCTAAACACGCCGACCAACAAGTGCGCGGCGCTGTCGTGTTGCCTCATGGCACCGGCAAGACCGTACGCGTCTTGGTTTTTGCCAAAGGCGACAAGGCGCGTGAAGCGGAGAACGCGGGCGCAGACGTAGTGGGTGCAGAAGACATCATCGCTAAGATTCAGAGCGAAAACTGGGTCGACTTTGACGTCGCTATTGCCACCCCCGACATTATGGGGCAGGTCGGCCGTTTAGGTAGGATCCTTGGTCCTAAGGGACTGATGCCTAACCCCAAGGTAGGTACGGTTACCTTTGACGTGGCTAAGGCTATTCGCGATGTGAAGGCAGGTAAGATTGAGTACCGCGTCGATAAGGCGGGCATTGTCCACGCCCCTATCGGCAAGGCATCTTTTACGGAAGAGAAGCTTATGGGCAATTTCGTGGCTTTACTAGAGGCACTGGTTAAGGCTAAGCCGAGCGCCGCGAAAGGCGTCTATGTGCGTACCGTCACGCTTTCCCGAACGATGGGCCCGGGTGTGCGCGTCAATGCCGCTAAGGCCGCGGGCGTAGGTGTGGCGACGCAGTAGCTCTCCGCCCTCCATGTTGACATCCCTACCCGTTCGTGGTAACTTAACAATGCAAATTCCGCTCAAGACAGTAGGTACGTAGTTTAAACGCCGTAGGCGGCCTACCGAGGTGGGAGTGTATGCTGTACATTGCAGTATGCCTTTCCCTCATGCGGAAAGGCTTTTCTCATTACCGGATGCTAAAGGAGGTGTAGAAGTATGGGTAATCGTGAAGAAAAAGGACAAGTAGTGCAGGAGCTGGCAGCTAAGCTGCGAGCCAATAGAGGCGCGGTGTTCATTGACTATCGCGGGATTTCCGTGGCTAAGGACACCGAGTTGCGGTCGAAGCTGCGCAAGGCTGGGATTGAGTACCGCGTGGTGAAAAACACTTTGTTCCTGCGCGCCGCCAAGGAAGTTGGCACGGCAGGACTGGAGCGGTATCTAGAGGGTCCGACGGCGGTTGCGCTAAGTGCCGACTCCGTTGCCCCGGCGAGAGTCCTCACGGAATGGATAAAGGCCAACAAGATGCTAGAGGTCAAAGGCGGCATCTATGAAGGAAGGGCCTTTGATCCGGCGGGTGTGGCAGCTATTGCTGCGTTGCCGACGCGCGAGGTTATGCTCAGTAGCGTACTAGGGACGCTCTTGGCGCCGTTGTCTGCTTTTGCCGGCGTCATAGATGCGATACGCAGACAAAAGGAAGAGGTAGTCAGTAACTAAGGGTATTGGTAAGGAGGTAATTAAATGAGTAAGGCACAAATTATCGAGATGGTCAAGAACATGACCGTGCTTGAGCTCTCGGAACTGGTAAAGGCACTGGAGACTGAGTTTGGTGTAACTGCCGCCGCCCCCATGGCTGCTATGCCACTAGCGGGTGCCGCAGCACCTGTAGCTGAAGTGGTTGAAGAACAGACGGAGTTCACAGTTATCCTCGCTAGCACAGGCGACAAGAAGATCAACGTCATTAAGGTGGTGCGTGAAGTCACCGGCCTTGGCCTCGTGGAAGCGAAGGCACTTGTTGACGGCGCTCCTAAGCCTGTTAAAGAAAACATCAGCAAGGAAGACGCTGCTAAGATCAAAGCTAAGCTGGTCGAAGCCGGCGCTACAGTCGAGGTCAAATAGCCATTCTTTAGTGAGGGACACGTCTTTAACTAGACGGGTCCCTTTCTTTACGTGAGTGACTCAAACCCATTGACGCCGCACTACATGCTGTGTTAACATATTAAATCGTCACGAAGTATACGAGAGCATGCGTTTAGACTTCGCGGAGCTGGGTAGAATAGTTAGGTAGTCTCAGCCAAGGGGGTACTGTCCCCTTTTTTGGCTTGTCGGCTATAATGTCCTAGGGTGAAATCTCGGCAAGAGGGTGAAGCGTTTAATGGTTAAGGCCAACGCGGAAGGCAGGCGGAAGCGGGTCCGTTTCGGTCGCATTGAAGAGGTTCTGGGGGTACCTAATCTCATTGAGATCCAAAGGCAATCATTTGACTGGTTTGTAAATGAAGGACTGGCTGAAACATTCCGGGACATTTCTCCCATTCAGGACTTTACGGGCAATCTCGTTTTGGAGTTTATCGACCACCACTTTGGCGAACCTAAGTTTTCGCTGGACGAGTTTAAGGAGAAAGATTCTACGTTCTCAGCCCCTCTGCGCGTGAAGGTGCGCCTAGTCAACAAGGAGACGGGCGAAGTCAAGGAGCAAGAGGTCTTTATGGGCGATTTCCCGCTCATGACCGAGAACGGGACATTCATCTATAACGGTGCAGAACGCGTTGTTGTCAGTCAGCTGGTGCGCTCACCCGGTGCCTACTACCATGAAAACATGGAGGCTACCGGGTACAAGGTGTTTACTTCGACACTTATTCCTAACCGCGGTGCCTGGCTCGAAATGGAAACAGACGCCAATGACGTAGTGTGGGCACGGGTGGACCGCACACGCAAGATTCCGATCACGGTGCTGCTCAGGGCTCTCGGGCTTGGCACTAACGGGGCTATCTTGCAGGCACTTGGTGAAGACGCAATGCTGGCGTCTACGTTTGAGCGCGACAGCACGAGCACTGTAGAAGAAGGACTTATAGAGATTTACAAACGTCTGCGTCCCGGTGAGCCGCCTACGGTTGACAGTGCTAAGGCGTTATTGCACTCGCTCTTTTTTGACCCACGCCGCTACGACCTCGCCCATGTGGGTCGCTATAAGCTAAACAAGAAACTGAGCTTAAGGCGTCGCGTGCAAGGTCGTGTGGCCGCAGAGACAGTGGTTGCGCCCGAGACTGTTTATCAGACTGAAGTTAACGAGAGTGGACGCGAACGCGTGAGCCTTGGAGGCGTCCTCATTGCCGCCGGGGAAGTCCTTGTGCAGCGGGGAGAAAGGGTTACACGCGAGACAGCCGAGCGCTTAGAGCAAGCCGGAATCAACGAGCTCTTGGTACAAGCAGAGCGAACCGGACAAACCCTCGTCCGCGGCAATGGACTCCGTCGGGAAACGTGGCAGTCGCGTATCCGTGGCGGTAAGCTCATGGGGCATATCGTCAATGACTCCGGCGAGGTCATTCTTTGGGCTGGGACGGAGATGGGCGGCGAAGAAGTCGAGATATTGGAAAAGGCACTCGCAACCGGTTCTATAGGGGAGCGCGTTGTGGGAGTTGAACTGCGTCGGCAGCAAAGAAACGTGCTGCTCGCACATCGTTTTATTCCCCCGACCGAGAAGCATGTAACTCGGGACGACATCTATAGCGCCGTCAACTACCTGCTCGTTCTCTTAGAGGGGATAGGTAAAGTTGACGATATCGACCACCTCGGCAATAGGCGACTCCGCTCGGTAGGCGAGCTCCTGCAAAACGCATTTCGCATCGGGCTCTCGCGCATGGAGCGGGTGGTTAAAGAGCGCATGACCATTCAGGATGTCGATGTCATCACACCGCAAGCGCTGATTAACATTCGCC
>CAYGHR010000030.1:3399-10820 GCA_964349715.1 uncultured Peptococcaceae bacterium | reverse complement strand
ATGACCATTCAGGATGTCGATGTCATCACACCGCAAGCGCTGATTAACATTCGCCCGGTTGTCGCTTCCATAAAAGAGTTTTTTGGTTCGAGTCAATTGTCGCAGTTTATGGACCAGACTAACCCCCTCGCCGAATTGGCCCACAAACGCCGTCTCAGCGCCCTAGGCCCCGGGGGCTTAAGTCGCGAGCGTGCCGGTGTGGAAGTGCGCGACGTGCACTTCTCCCACTACGGGCGCATCTGCCCGATTGAGACGCCGGAGGGTCCAAACGTAGGACTAATAGGCAACTTGTCAACCTATGCCCGGGTAAACAAGTATGGGTTTATTGAGACGCCTTACCGCGTGGTCAAACAGGTAGCAGAGGATGCGCTGGTGTTTCCGAGTGTAGAGTATTTGACGGCAGACGAAGAAGACGAGTTTGCCATTGCGCAGGCAAATGCCGAGTTAGAGGAGTTGCCATCTGCAGGCCTAGGCGTCAGTCGCTTTTCCGCGCCCCGCACTACCGTGCGGCATCGCCATCAGATTAAAGTAGTCCCGGTCAGCGAAGTAGACTACATGGATGTCTCGCCTAAACAAGTGTTTAGCGTGCCTACCATTCTAATTCCTTTCCTGGAACATGATGAAGCAGGCAGGGCCCTGATGGGCGCGAACATGATGAAACAGGCTGTGCCGCTCCTATGCCCGGAAGCCCCGCTTGTAGGGACCGGCATGGAGTACAAGGCGGCTATTGACTCGGGCTCGGTCGTCGTGGCCCGTCGTGCCGGTAGAGTGAAGCGCGTCGGTGCCAAGAGCGTCTCTGTGCAGACAGAAGACGGCAGTGTGGATACCTACAAGTTGATGAAGTTTGTACGCAGCAACCAAGGAACCTGTATCAATCAGCGCCCGGTCGTGACGAAGGGTCAAATGCTAACCGAGCGGGAACTGATAGCGGATGGACCCGCCACCAGCGAGGGCGAGATTGCCCTAGGGCGGAATGTGCTTTGCGCGTTTATGCCTTGGGGTGGCTATAACTTCGAAGATGCTATCTTAATCGGCGAGCGCCTAGTGCGCGAGGATGTCTTTACCTCTATTCATATTGAGGAATACGAAGCCGAGGCGCGCGACACGAAGCTTGGTCCGGAGGAGATAACCTCCGATATTCCTAACGTCGGTGACGACATGCTGCGTGACCTCGACGACCGTGGGATCGTGCGTATTGGAGCTGAGGTGCGCACAGGCGATATTCTCGTGGGCAAGGTGACTCCTAAGGGCGAGACAGAGCTCACGGCGGAAGAACGTCTGTTGCGAGCAATCTTTGGCGAGAAGGCGCGCGAAGTCAGGGATACGTCCGCACGCGTGCCGCATGGAGAATCCGGACGGGTAGTAGACGTTAAGGTCTTCTCCCGGGAGAACAACGACGAATTGCCCCCAGGCGTCAATATGCTGGTGCGCGTCTATGTGGCGCAGAAGCGCAAGATTTCCGAGGGCGACAAGATGGCGGGGCGCCACGGCAATAAGGGCGTAATCGCCTGTATCTTACCTGAAGAGGACATGCCTTTCTTGCCGGATGGGCGGTCGGTGGACATTGTCCTCAACCCCTTGGGTGTGCCTAGCCGTATGAACATTGGGCAGGTGCTAGAGACGCATCTTGGCATGGCTGCAAAAGCTTTAGGCATCCACGTTGCCAGCCCGGTCTTTGATGGCGGACACGAGAAAGACATTCAAGTCTTCTTGGCACAGGCCGGCCTGTCCCCCGACGGTAAGTCTGTAGTCTATGACGGGCGCACCGGCGAGGCTTTCGACAATGAAGTTGCAGTGGGATATGTCTATATGATGAAGCTCTTCCACTTAGTTGACGACAAGATTCACGCGCGGTCGACGGGTCCTTACAGCTTGGTAACGCAGCAGCCGCTAGGTGGCAAGGCGCAGTTTGGCGGTCAGCGTTTCGGCGAAATGGAAGTGTGGGCACTAGAGGCCTATGGCGCTGCCTACACCCTCCAGGAGCTGCTTACAGTTAAGTCTGACGACGTGGTTGGACGCGTCAAGACCTACGAGGCCATTGTCAAAGGGGAAAACATCCCTGAACCCGGCGTGCCTGAGTCCTTCAAAGTGCTGATTAAGGAACTGCAGAGTTTATGCATGAACGTGAGAATACTTGACGAGTTCGAGCAGGAGATTGAGATCCGCGAGCATGACGAGGATGTCAACGAGACGCTGCGTGAACTCAAACTAAGTATCGAGGGGGACGAGGAGGAAAGCCGCGCCAAACGGCGTAAGGTCCAACTCCCTGACGAAGTGGTAGCCCCGGGCAAAGCGCTTGACGAGGACGAGGATGAGGATGAGGATGACGACGAGAGCGAAGCTGCTCCGCTCGACCCACGCGAGCTCTCGGCCGTCCTGCGTAAGCGCCTCGTGCCGGAGTCAGTCAGCGATGATGAAGCCGAAGAGGACGAGGACGTAGAGGACGATGACGAGGATGAGGACGATCTCGCCACTTTGTTAGCCAAAAAGTTGGCTCCACTCGGCGTTACTCAGAAGAGCAAGCCGCGCGCTTAGCAGTATAGAAGGGAGCGACCACCTTGTTGGATGTCAACGAGTTTGATTCCATACGCATAAGCCTTGCGTCGCCCGACCAGATCCGTGAGTGGTCAAAAGGCGAGGTTAAGAAGCCTGAGACCATCAACTATCGCACGCTGAAGCCTGAAAAGGAAGGCTTGTTCTGCGAGAAGATTTTTGGGCCCACTAAGGACTGGGAGTGCAACTGCGGGAAGTACAAGCGCGTGCGCTATAAAGGCATCGTGTGTGACCGTTGCGGAGTAGAGGTTACTCGGAGTAAGGTGCGGCGCGAGCGCATGGGGCATATTGAACTGGCGGCCCCTGTCTCGCACATCTGGTATTTCAAAGGTATCCCCAGCCGCATGGGTCTCATACTCGACATGTCGCCGCGCCTGTTGGAGAAAGTACTGTATTTCGCGGCCTACGTGGTCTTAGAGGTGAAAGGTCCCGGTCTCAGTGAGCGCCAGATACTCACGGAAGGCGAATACCGTGAGGCGCGCGAGAAGTTTGGCAGCTCGTTCCGCGTAGGCATGGGAGCGGAGGCTGTGCGGGAGCTCCTGTCGCGCATTGATTTGGAGGCTACTTCTAAAGAGCTCAGGGTCGAGTTCCAGGAGACCACAGGACAGCGCCGCGTGCGAGCCATTAGGCGTCTTGAGGTTATGGAGGCATTCCGCAAATCGGGGAATCGCCCCGAATGGATGATTATGGACGTCGTCCCGGTGATACCGCCGGATTTGCGCCCCATGGTACAGCTCGATGGCGGACGCTTCGCGACCTGTGACTTAAATGACCTGTACCGACGAGTCATTAACCGCAACAACCGCTTAAAGCGGCTCCTAGAGCTTGGTGCGCCGGACATCATCGTGCGCAATGAGAAGAGGATGTTACAGGAGGCTGTTGACGCCCTAATAGATAACGGCAGGCGTGGAAGGCCTGTGACGGGCCCGGGGAATCGCCCGCTTAAGTCCCTAAGTGACATGCTCAAGGGGAAGCAAGGCCGTTTTCGGCAAAACCTCTTAGGCAAGCGCGTGGACTATTCCGGCCGCTCAGTCATTGTAGCGGGGCCGGAGCTTAAGCTGTACCAGTGTGGCTTACCCAAGGAAATGGCACTAGAGCTGTTTAAGCCTTTTGTGATGCGCCAACTGGTAGCGGAAGGTTTTGCGCAGAATATTAAGAGCGCGAAGCGCAAAGTAGAACGCGTCAGCGAAGAAGTGTGGGATGTGTTGGAAGAGGTTATTGCCGACCACCCCGTACTGCTCAATCGCGCCCCTACTTTACATCGCCTAGGCATCCAGGCTTTTGAGCCGGTATTGGTGGAAGGGCGCGCCATTAAGCTCCATCCGTTGGTGTGTACAGCCTACAACGCCGACTTTGACGGCGACCAAATGGCAGTGCACGTGCCGCTGTCGGCCGAGGCACAGGCGGAAGCGCGCCTGCTGCTGCTCTCAGCGCACAACCTGCTTAATCCTAAGGACGGCAAGCCGGTCGTGACGCCAACTAAGGACATGGTTCTGGGTGTATACTACCTGACTACGTTCAATCAAGCCGCCAAAGGCGCGGGCAGTGTCTTTGCCTCAGTGCATGAAGCCCTGATGGCCTATTACACGGGGGTTAATGATCTCAATGCCCCGATTAAGGTGCGGCGCATTGCGAAAGCAGCGGATGGCTCGGTGGTCTCTAAAGTCGTAGAGACGACCATTGGGAGGCTCATCTTCAACGAAGCTATCCCACAAGACTTAGGATTCGTTGACCGCACGCAGCCGGAAGCCCTATGTAGCCTAGAAATCAACCAGCTAGTGCCGCTGAAGGTCTTGCGCACGATAGTGGAGCGGTGCTACCGCAAGCATGGCAGCGCAGTGACAACAGAAGTGCTGGACAGGATTAAAACTCTCGGCTTCGAGTACGCTACTAAGTCGGGCATCAGCATTGCCATCGGCGACGTGGTTATTCCTAAGGAGAAAGCATTCATTGTTGGCGAGGCAGAGAAAGTCGTTGCCAATATTGAGCGGGCCTTTGCGCGCGGCATGATGAATGCGGACGAAAAATACCAAAACGTCATTGACGTCTGGAGCCAAACTTCGGCAAAAGTACAACGCGCGTTACTCGACGCGATGCCCGCCTTCAACCCGATGTTTATGATGGTAGATGCGGGCGCGAGAGGTAATATAAGCCAGATAACGCAGCTAGGTGGAATGCGCGGCCTGATGAGCGATCCCATGGGGCGCATTATTGAGTTGCCGGTAAAGGCCAATTTCCGCGAAGGATTGACGGTCCTAGAGTACTTTACAAGCACCCATGGCGCGCGCAAAGGCGCGGCGGATACGGCTATACGTACGGCAGACTCGGGGTATCTCACCCGCCGTCTAGTCGACGTGTCGCAAGACGTCATTATTCGCGAGGAAGACTGCGGAACCGCGGAGGGCATCGTAGTTGAGGCTATCCGCGACGGGCGTCAGACCATAGTGACGTTGGCTGAGCGTATTGCCGGACGGGTGGCGGCTGAGGACATTGTAGCTCCCCCGCATCGCGACCCTCTCACCGGTCAATGGATAGAGCGTCCGCCGATTCTCGTGCACGACGGGCATCTCATTGACGAAGATGCGGCGCAGGTCATCATGCTCTATGGCGTCGCTGTTGCGCCTGTGGGCGGCACCATCGAGCGCCGGGACGACAGAGAAGAGATTCGCATAGTCGATAAGCTCGGTCAAGCGCATGTCCTCATTCAACCGAGTCCGGGAGCAAAGTGGCTGGTGCAAAACGGGGATGCAGTGAAGGCGGGGCAACAGCTGACAGACGGTTTGATTCGTGCCACGCACATCAGGAACGTGCTGACATGCAAGAGCAGGTATGGCGTGTGCATTAAGTGTTACGGCAAGAACTTAGCCACCGGCGGCATGGTAGAGATGGGCGAGGCTATCGGCATCATCGCCGCGCAGTCTATTGGCGAGCCCGGCACGCAGTTGACGATGCGTACGTTCCACACCGGGGGCGTAGCTGGGGACGACATTACGCAGGGCTTACCGCGTGTCGAAGAGCTTTTTGAGGCTAGGCGCCCTAAAGGCCAGGCGATTATCAGTGAAATAGACGGTACGGCTCGGTTCGTGGACGCTAAGAAGGGACGCGAGATTGAGATCTCGGGACTCGATGGCGAAACAAAGAACTATCCCATCAGCTACGGCGCGCGCTTGAAGGTGTCAGAAGGTAGCGCTGTACAGGCGGGCGATGAACTGACCGAGGGCCCCGTGAATCCGGCGGATTTGCTCGCCATTAAGGGCATTAGGGCGGTACAGGCCTACGTTCTGCAGGAGGTGCAGAAGGTCTATCGCACGCAAGGCGTAGAGATTAATGACAAGCACGTAGAGGTGATCGTCCGCCAGACGCTGCGTAAGGTAAAGGTCGATGACCCGGGTGGAACAGAGCTACTTCCCGGCGGTCTAATCGACGTGATGGATTTTGAAGAATCCAATGCCCGCGCTCTGATGAACGACCTAGAACCTGCTGTCGCCCGGCCGGTGCTGCTTGGTATTACCAAGGCCTCCCTAGCTACGGATTCTTTCCTGTCCGCAGCTTCGTTCCAAGAGACAACCCGCGTTCTGACGGATGCGGCAATTAAGACCAAGACGGATCCGCTTATCGGGCTTAAGGAGAATGTCATTATTGGCAAGCTCATTCCCGCCGGCACAGGCATGGGTAGGTACCGGAATATCCGCGTTGTAGTGGCAGGAGCCGAGAGCAGAGATGTCGACCCTGTGAACTCCTAGGCGTAAAGCGCGCGCAAAAACGTTGACACGCTCGCTTGTCACCCGGTATAATACTCAGGTGTCCTAATCTAGAGTGTCCTTGTTATTGAGCACTCTCAGCTGTATTTGCTAGCGAACCCCTGCTGCGGGAACGCGGCAGGGGAATTAATCCCTAGATAACTGTGACGGAAGGAGGTGCATGTATGCCAACGATTAGCCAATTAGTTCGCAATGGTCGGCAGTCCCTTGAGAACAGATCTAAGTCACCTCACCTAGGTCGCTGCCCTCAGCGTCGCGGCGTGTGTGTTCAGGTCAAAACCATGAACCCAAAGAAGCCGAACTCCGCCATCCGTAAAATCGCTAGGGTGCGTCTGTCAAATGGCATTGAGGTTACTGCCTATATTCCCGGCATTGGCCACAACTTGCAGGAGCACTCAGTCGTGCTGGTGCGCGGCGGGCGCGTCAAAGATTTACCGGGTGTCCGCTACCACATCGTGCGGGGGACGCTTGATGCGGGCGGGGTGCAAAACCGCGGTCAGGGTCGCTCCAAGTACGGCGCTAAGCGCGCAAAGGCAGTGGCGGGTAAGGGAGCTCCCGCTAAGGGTGGGAAGAAATAGTTGCCCTGCGGTGGCTTTTCTAGCCATCGAGTAACACTAGTTGTGAAGGAGGGAAAGATATGCCAAGAAAAGGTCCGGTGCCTAAGCGCGATGTATTGCCAGACCCAATTTACAACAGCAAGTTTGTCACACGCTTTATCAACAAGCTGATGTATGACGGCAAGCGCGGGATTGCACAAGGGATATTCTACGGCGCTATGGAGCGGGTGCGGGAAAAGACCGGCAAAACCGCGATGGAAGTGTTTGAGGCCGCAGTTAAGAACGTTTCGCCCCTAGTAGAGGTGAAGCCACGACGCGTAGGCGGTGCCACTTACCAAGTACCGGTTGAGGTTGCCCCGGAGCGCCAGAAGATGCTCTCAATTCGGTGGTTGGTCACGTACTCGCGCAAGCGGGGCGAGAAGACCATGGAAGAGCGTCTGGCGGCAGAGATTTTTGATGCAGCTCAGAATCAGGGCGGGTCCATTAAGAAGCGTGAAGACACCCACAAGATGGCCGAGGCCAACAAGGCGTTTGCACATTATCGCTGGTA
>CAYGHR010000030.1:0-3299 GCA_964349715.1 uncultured Peptococcaceae bacterium | reverse complement strand
AACGCGCGAAGGGAGGTATTGTCATGCCGAGAGAATTTCCACTAGACAAGGTAAGAAACATTGGCATCATGGCTCACATAGATGCCGGTAAGACCACGACTACTGAGCGTATCCTCTACTATACGGGGAAGACGCACAAACTAGGCGAGGTGCATGAAGGCGCCGCAACGATGGACTGGATGGTTCAAGAGCAGGAGCGGGGAATCACCATCACCTCGGCTGCCACCACCTGTCAATGGCGCGACTGTCAAGTGAACGTTATTGATACGCCCGGGCACGTGGACTTTACGGTCGAGGTTGAGCGCAGCTTGCGCGTCCTTGATGGTGCGGTGGCAGTGTTCTGCGCTAAGGGTGGCGTCGAGCCGCAGTCCGAGACCGTTTGGAGGCAGGCGGACAAGTACAAGGTACCGCGCATTGCGTACGTCAACAAGATGGACATTTTAGGCGCAGATTTCCAGCGCGTCGTATCCATGATCCGAGATCGTCTCGGAGCTAACGCAGTTCCGATCCAGTTGCCGATAGGCAGCGAAGAAACATTTGCGGGCATAGTAGACCTTATTGAGAGCACGGCTCATTATTTTCTTGACAACGAGGGCAGGCAGATTGAGCAGCGCGAGGTGCCGCCCGACATGGTGGGAGAGGTGCGGGAAGCTCGCCATCAGCTGATCGAGAGTATTGCGCTGACGGACGAGGAATTTATGATGCGCTACCTTGAAGGCGAGGACCTTCCGGCTGACGAAGTGAGAGCTACTCTGCGTCGCGCGGTGCTCGCGGGGACCATCATCCCCGTCCTTGCCGGGTCGTCCTACCGCAACAAAGGCGTGCAGAATTTGCTTGACGCCGTAGTCGAGTATTTGCCGGCACCGTTTGACATCCCGGCAGTCATTGGACTCGTGCCGCGGACCGGTGAAGAAGCAGTGCGAGCGGCCAGTGACAGCGAGGCGCTATCAGCGCTGGCATTTAAGATTGTCTCGGATCCTTTCGTCGGGAAGTTGGCGTACTTTCGTGTTTATTCGGGACAATTGGCAGCAGGAAGTTACGTGTACAACGCCACTAAAGGCAAGCGAGAGCGCGTTGGTCGCGTGCTCCGCATGCATGCCAATCATCGGCAGGAGATTTCCGAGGTTTTTACAGGGGATATCGCGGCTATAGTGGGCGTGAAGGACACAACGACCGGCGATACTCTGTGCGACGAGGGTAGACCGATTATACTGGAGTCAATGCAGTTCCCGTCCCCGGTTATTGCCCAGAGCATTGAACCTAACACCAAGGCAGACCAAGACAAGCTTGGCATGGCGCTGATGCGCTTAGCCGAGGAAGATCCCACTTTCCGTACCAAGACGGATACGGAAACAGGGCAGACCATTATCGAGGGCATGGGTGAGCTGCACCTAGACATCATTGTGGACCGGTTAAAGCGCGAGTTTAAAGTAGGCTGCGCGGTTGGTAAACCACAAGTGGCGTATCGCGAGGCGTTTCGCAGGGCAGTTCGGTCCGAAGGGCGGTTTGTTCGCCAGAGCGGTGGACGCGGCCAGTTCGGGCATGTGTGGGTAGAGTTTGAACCGTTGCCGCCAGGTTCTGGGTTTGTTTTTGAGAGCAAGATTGTCGGTGGCGCGGTGCCGAAAGAATACTGGAACGCAGTAGAGGGCGGTATTGAGGAAGCTACGCAGAGCGGCGTGCTGGCGGGTTTCCCGGTAGTAGACCTCAAGGCGACTCTTGTAGACGGCAGCTACCATGAGGTCGACTCCTCGGAGATGGCTTTCAAGATTGCCGGCTCCATGGCCTTTAAGGCCGCCATGGCACAGTCGAACCCCACCTTGCTGGAACCTGTGATGAAGGTGGAGCTGGTGGTGTCGCAGGAGTACATGGGAGACGTGATTGGCGATATTACCGCGCGCCGAGGCCGAATTGAGGGCATGGAATCTTTAGCGGGAGCGCAGGTTGTGCGCGGGGCCGTACCCTTGTCAGAGATGTTTGGTTACGCTACGGATTTACGCTCCAAGACGCAAGGACGAGGCAACTATACAATGGAACTCCTAGGGTATGAAGAGGTGCCTAAGTCTGTTAGCGAAGCAATACTAAAGCTTTAAGTGGGAGGAAAAAAGAATGGGTAAGAAGAAGTTCGAACGCAATAAGCCGCACGTGAACGTAGGTACAATCGGTCACATTGACCATGGTAAGACTACGACGACCGCTGCACTGACGAGCATCATTTCTACTACCGGCGGTGCGGAGAAAGTGGCCTACGAGCAGATTGACAAGGCCCCCGAGGAAAAGGCCCGCGGCATCACGATTAACACCGCGCACGTCGAGTACGAAACAGCAAAGCGCCACTACGCCCACGTGGACTGCCCGGGACACGCCGACTACATTAAGAACATGATCACGGGAGCCGCACAGATGGACGGCGCTATCCTCGTAGTCTCGGCTGCGGACGGCCCCATGCCTCAGACCCGCGAGCACATTTTGCTTGCTCGTCAAGTAAACGTGCCGCACATCGTGGTCTGGCTTAACAAGGCCGACATGGTCGACGACCCCGAGCTGCTTGAGCTAGTGGAGATGGAAGTACGCGACCTGCTTACCACGTACGGTTATCCCGGCGACGACACACCGATCATCGCAGGCTCGGGCCTAAAGGCACTAGAGTGCGGTTGCGGCAAGCGCGAATGCGAATGGTGCGGCAAGCTCTGGAAGCTGATGGACGCAGTGGATGAGTACATCCCCACCCCCGTGCGTGAAACCGAGAAGCCCTTCCTGATGCCCGTAGAAGACGTGTTCACGATTACCGGTCGCGGCACCGTAGCTACCGGTAGGGTTGATCGCGGGGTAATTAAAGTGTCTGATGAAGTTGAAATTGTAGGTTTCACCGAGAAACCGCGCAAGACCGTTTGCACCGGCGTAGAGATGTTCCGCAAGCTCCTAGACCAGGCGCAAGCCGGCGACAACGTAGGGTTACTCCTGCGCGGCGTAGACCGTAAGGACATCGAGCGCGGCCAAGTGCTAGCAAAGCCCGGTTCGATTAAGCCCCACACTAAGTTTAAGGGCGAAGTCTACGTGTTGTCACAAGAAGAGGGCGGCCGCCACAAGCCATTCTTTGACGGCTACCGTCCGCAGTTTTACTTCCGCACTACCGACGTCACGGGCATCCTGCATTTGCCCACCGGTGTAGAGATGGTTATGCCCGGGGACAACATCACCATGACGATTGAGCTTATTACTACGATAGCTATGGAGCCCGGCGTGCGCTTTGCGATTCGCGAAGGCGGCCGCACCGTCGGTGCCGGCGTTGTGACGGAGAT
>CAYGHR010000029.1:6407-16354 GCA_964349715.1 uncultured Peptococcaceae bacterium | reverse complement strand
TAATCGTCACGACGAAAAATTTTCTCTTCGGGGTGTGCGGGAAAAGAGGAATTAGAGATTCGGGGCGCGAATACATTTTAAGCATTAAATTTTCAATCTAAAATCTACGAGGATGTGTCGGTATGGACGTTAAGCATTATCAGAACCACACACTAGTTGACATCGCCTACTTGGCACTAAAGAGCGATATCGCGGAGGGCACACTGCTGCCGGGGCAAAAGCTGACTGCGCGTGAGCTTAGCGAACGCTACGGGGTCAGCGAGACACCGATTAAGCAGGCGCTGAACAGGCTTATTTCCGAGAGTCTGGTAGAGAACACGCCGCGCAAGGGGGTGCGCGTGAAAGACATTGATCTAGCTTCCCTCGAAGAGCTGTTAGACGTGCGCCGCATGATGGAGATGTACTGTGCGGAGCAGATTCTCAGACAATTTGCCGCGAACGATGACCTGCAGGGGAGGTTTCTGCGCAACCTCGAGGAGCATCGCCGACTAGTCCTATTTGGCGTCGACGCCCGCGACCATGTAAGAAACTACGCCCTAGACCTTGAGTTCCATCAAATGTACATCGGTTGCGCCGGCAACGCGCGCATGGCCCAAGTCTACAACAATTTAGGAACGCATGTGTACGCCTGCTACATTTACAAGAAGCAAAGCCAAGCGGAGACCATGGCCGGCGTAGACGAGCACGAGGACATTTACCAGGCGTTAGTGAGCGGCAACCTAGCGAAGTTGCAGGCGGCCGTAGAGACTCACCTAGATAACGCGAGACGCAAAATCACCACTGTACTACGCGACAGATAGCTAAGAAAGGGGGAGGCTGGTGGACTTAGCGGTCAGGCTTACAGGCCAGGTGGCTGTGGTGACGGGGGGCGGCGGTGTGCTCTGTGCCCAAATGGCCAAAGCGTTAGCGTCGCAGGGAGCGCGTGTGGCAGTCCTAGATATAAACGAGCAGGCAGCCCAAAGCGTAGCAGAACAGATAGTGGCAGCAGGAGGCCAAAGCATCGGGCTAGCGGCAAATGTCATAGACCGGCAGTCGCTCTTGGCAGCGCGTGAGGCCACGCTATCTGCCTTCGGCGGCATAGATATTCTTATCAATGGCGCGGGGGGAAACAGCCCTAAGGCTACGACAGGTGACGAACGGTCCTTTTTTGAACTGACCCAGGAGGACATGCGGTTTGTTTTTGACTTGAACTTCTTTGGCACGGTGCTCCCTACGCAAGTGTTTGGCGAAGTCATGGCCAAGAAGGGGGAAGGGGTGGTCATAAACGTCTCCTCCATGGCGGCCTTTACTCCGCTAACGCGCACCATAGCGTACAGTGCGGCTAAAGCGGCGGTCAGCAATTTTACTCAGTGGATGGCGGTGCACTTTGCGCACCACTACAGCGCCAAGATCAGAGTAAACGCCATTGCCCCCGGCTTCTTGTTAACGGAACAAAACCGCTTTCTGCTGACTGATAAACTTACGGGCCGGCTCACACCACGCGGGCAGAAGATTATTGACGCTACCCCTGCCGGGCGTTTTGGCGAAGCAGACGAACTAATAGGGGCCGTGCTCTTCCTCTGCTCGGATGCGGCCTCCTTTATTAGCGGCACCGTATTGCCCATCGATGGGGCGTTTTCCGCCTACAGCGGGGTGTAAGATGCAGAACTGCTATCTGACGGCGAAGCCGGGAGCCGGACTTACTGCCAGCGAGATACAGGCCTGCATAGCGGAGTCCTTGCGGGAATACCAAGGCGCGAGGCGTGTTTTGCTTATCCCGCCTGACATATCGCGCTCTAATTCTTACGCCGGCCCCATTGTAGGTTTTCTCTGCAACTTCTTTCACAGCGCGGACATTGAGCTTCTGCCTGCTATCGGCACACACGTGCCCATGACCCGTGAAGAGGTTAGGCACATGTACGGGGATCATCCCATGGACAGGGTGCACGTCCACGATTGGCGCACGGGGACGATTAGGCTCGGTGCGGTAGCGGGGACAGACATCAGTGGAGTCAGCGCAGGGCTGCTTGACACTCCCATTGATGTAGAAGTCAACGCCAGGCTCCTTGACCCCGCCTATGACCTAATTGTCTCCATAGGGCAGGTAGTACCCCATGAAGTCGCGGGATTTGCCAACTACACTAAGAATGTCTTAGTAGGCTGCGGCGGACTAGGGATGATTAACGGCAGCCACTATTTGGGCGCGATGTATGGGATGGAGCGCCTGATGGGGCGCGCTAACAACCCTGTGCGTGAGCTATACAACTATGCCGCCCGTCGGTTCTTGTCCGGACTGCCTCTGGCATACATTTTAACGGTGACGACTACTTCCCCTACGGGTCTTAGGGTAGAAGGTGTAAGCATAGGACAAGGTGACGAGCTGTTCTTTGCGACAGCTAAGCTAAGCCGAGCCAAGAACATTTCTGTCCTGCCCGAGCCTATCGAGAAAGCGGTCGTGTATCTAGATGAGACGAAATATAGAACGACTTGGGTGGGAAACAAGGCCATTTATCGTACTCGCATGGCGCTTGCTGATGGAGCGAAGCTGCTTATTATCGCCCCGGGACTCGCCGGTTGCGGTGAGGATGCGCACAACGACTTCTTAATCAAGAAATACGGCTATAGACCGGCACCGGCAGTGGTAGAGGCCGTGCGGCGAGACCTAGACTTAGCCGAAAACCTTGCCGTCGCAGCCCACCTAATCCATGGCTCGAGTGACGGGAGGTTTGACGTCACTTACGCGCCGGGGGGTATGGCAGAGGCGGACATCCGTAGCCTTGGTTTTGCGTACATGCCCCTCACGCAAGCGTTAGCGGACTACGACATCAAGAGGCTACAGGAAGGGTTTAACGACGTTAAGGGCGAACGCGTCTTCTTCATTCGTGACCCTGCGCTAGGGCTCTGGACAACGGCCGAAAAATACGACTCCCTCGAGGAAGGGGGCCTGGCCTGTTGCTGATTCTTGTACTTGAGGCCTCGACTGCTTCCGCTAAGGCCATGCTGTACAGCCACACTGAAGGGATAAAGGGCACGCTGCAGAGGAACTACTCGAGCGCAGCAGGCGACACGCTGACTTTCGACGCCGACCTCATTATGGAAGAGACTTTGGCTACCGCACACGATCTCCTCACCGAACTTGGTGTCGGCGCTGTAGATCTAATCTCTACTTGCAGCATCTGGAGCCATAGCCTGCTACTTTTGGATGAATACAAGCGCCCCCTCTCTCGCCTTAGTACATGGGCGGACACCAGCGCCTCCTCCACGACGCGAGAATACCGGCGAGACCTCGCTTTGTACCACTCGCTTTACCAGCGCACGGGCTGCCCCATCCATGTTACTTACACGTTGTGGAAGTACATTCACGAGCGAGACGCGGGTCGCGCCTCCGCTGTCGGCTACATCTCCTCCATGCCCGAATACCTGTTTTGTACTCTAACCGGCGAGTTGGCTGTATCAAAAAGCACGGCCTCAGCCGGAGGGTTTCTCAACATCCATAATCTAGAGTGGGATGAGCAGGCGCTACAACTAGCAAATATAGGCAGAGACAGGCTCCCACACTTAGTACCCTCGGAGTACACCGCGCCTCTCTGCGCCCACGCCGCCAAACGACTGGGCCTTGCCGCAGGGACTCCTGTGCTTGTTACCGGAGCAGATGGCTGTATGCATCATGTGGCGGCAGGGGCCTTTGCAGGGAATGTGGTCACTCTCTCTGTGGGAACGAGCGCGGCGCTTAGACTGACAGCCGACCGCGTGATTGTGGCGGACACCCCCTCTACGTGGTGTTATGTGGGAGTAGAAGGCATGTGGGTGGTGGGATGTGCGATTGCAGGCGCGGGGAACTGCATCGATTGGATGGGAAAGAAGATTTTAGGCCGCGCTAACGGAGGCGAGTGGGGGTCGTTAGAGCAGGGTGCGCTGGAGTCACTGCGCCACGGGCGGGCACCTATCTTTCTGCCCTTCCTAGTGGGCGAGCGAAGCCCGGGCTGGGATGATGCGCGCAAGGGTGTCCTGTGCGACCTCGAGTTAGAGCATACGGGCTCAGACCTCTTTTACGCCGTGCTGGAGGGAGTCCTGTTTAACCTCAAGCAGTGCTACGACTTGATGCGCCCTATGTTTGGCCGGGAAATAACCGCGGTAAACATCTCGGGCGGCATCGAGGGCTCACCTTTATGGCTCAGCATGGCCGCGTCGTTGCTTGGGCGGAGCGTGCAAACTAACGAGAGCAACCAGGCATCGCTCTTGGGAGCCGCTATGCTGGGGCTCAAGGTCGGCGGGCTCCTAGAATCGGTTAAGCAAGTCCAGCCGCTACCCGGCACCCGCATAGAGCCAAATGAGGAAATAGCAGACATACTCAACAAGCGGTACGGCGTATTCCTGGAGCATTACGGCCGTTTTCAGGGCGCAGAGAGGAAGGTCAAGCCATGAAAGTGCTGATAACGCCACGGTCGTTTAAGAATTACCGGGACTTAGTCCTGCCCCACTTTGCTGCGCGGGGGTGGAAAGTAGTAGAAAATACCAGCGGTCGCACCCTGAACGAGGATGACCTTATCGCCGCCTGTCAAAGCGGGATCGATGGGATGATCGTAGGTCTTGACCCGCTTACTGCCCGTGTCCTGCGGGAGTGCCGCAGCCTAAAGGCCATTTCAAAATACGGCGTGGGGCTTGACAACATAGACCTGGCCACGGCAAGTGAGCTCTCTATAGAAGTGCGGGCGGCTGTAGGCAGCAACAATGTGTCAGTCGCGGAGCTAACGATAGCCCTGATGTTTGAAACAGCGCGAAGGGTATCCGTACAGGGCGCCACAGTTAAAGCCGGAAAATGGGAGCGCGTCCTAGGGATAGAGCTGACGGGGAAGCGCCTCGGCCTAGTGGGTGGGGGGCAGATTGGACAAGAGGTAGCAGTGCGAGCTAAGGGGCTTAAAATGGAGGTTTCCCTATATGACCCCTACTTCAGGCACACACAATTCCTTGAGGCGTACGGAATACAACGCGCGGATTCGCTGTCGATGCTGCTTGCCGAGGCGGATGTCGTGTCTCTACATGCTCCCTTAAACAGTGAAACCAGACACATCATCTCGACTGCGACACTCGCGGCGATGAAACCAAGCGCCATTCTCATTAATACCGCGCGTGGGGAACTGATTGATGAGGAGGCCCTTTATGCTGCGCTTTCGGCGAAGCGCCTGGCCTTTGCCGCGGCAGATGTGTTCTCTTGCGAGCCGCCGCCGGCGGATGCGCCACTCCTAGGGTTGGACAATTTTCTGCTTACTCCCCACACGGGGGCGTACACCGCCGAAGCTAATGCGCGCATGGCCATGCTCTCAACGGAGAACCTCATTGCCATGCTTACGGGGCATCACCGTGAGGAGGAATTAAGACCATGAAGAAACACGACATCTTAGGAGCCTTGGTTAGGGACGGGCTGGTAGCTGTAGTGCGGGCAGAGGACCCCTCTACAGCCGAGCGAATCGCCGCGGCATGTTTGGTGGGGGGCTTGTTCGCCGTAGAGATTACGTTTACAGTCCCCGGCGCCGTGGAGATAATCGCTTCACTCCGAGCGCAGTACAAGGACCAGCTTCTGCTCGGCGCGGGCACGGTCTTAGACCCTGAGACTGCCAGAATGGCCATCCTGGCTGGCGCCCGCTACGTGGTAGGCCCCCACCTCAGCGAGGAGACAGCAAAGTTATGCAATCGCTATCAAATCCCTTATCTCGCCGGTGTAATGACTGTGCGCGAGGCGGTAATGGCGATGGAGTGTGGGGTAGATATCCTTAAAGTCTTTCCGGGCGAGCTGTACGGCCCCCAAATCATCAAGTCCTTCCTGGGTCCCTTACCGCACGCTAACTTTATGCCTACCGGGGGCGTGTCACTGGAGAACGTGGGTGAGTGGATTAAGAGCGGCGCCGTCGCTCTAGGCGTGGGCAGCCAGCTTACAGCACCGGCCAAACAGGGCAATTTTGCGGCAGTTTCTGATTACGCGCGGAAAATGTTAACGGCTATTAAAGAAGCGCGCGTTCTAAAGTAGGCTATCGCCTAAGCGGCGTGGACATTTAGAGAGATAGCCAGAGAGAGGAGTGGGACACAAAGGCTACTGTGGGCACTAGTCGCACGCTCGAACTACTTACTTATTTGAAGGAGGGTTAGTCAGTTTATGAAAAAGTTTAGGCTCCTGATTCTCGCCGTACTGGCACTCGTAGTCGCCTTAACGACAGTTTTGACGGTTGGCTGCCAACCGCGGGCACAGGAAGAAAAGTTCACACTGCGTTTTAACCACGTACTGGCGCCAACCGAGCCCTACCATGAAGGCTTCCTGAAATGGGCACAGCGCGTCAACGAGCGCAGCCGCGGCCGCCTGACCATCGAAGTGTCGCACAGCGCAGCACTTGGGCGTGAAGAGGACATTATCGAGCAACTCCGGATGGGCGCTAGCATCGGCCAGAACACAGACTCGGCTCGCCTTGGCATGTACGTGCCGGGCATTGCCGTCATGAACGCACCGTATTTTGTCGAAAACATTGACGAGGTCTTAAAGCTCAGAGAGCTGCCCTTAGTGCAACAGTGGATCAAGGAACTAGAGCTAAAGTTTGGCATTAAGGTGCTCTCGTTCAATTGGGTACAAGGCCACCGCCATATGGTAACAAACAAGCCCATCAGGCATCCGAGCGACCTCGCAGGCCTTCGTATCAGAACTCCCGGCGCTCCTATCTGGCAGGAATCCGTCCGCGCAATCGGAGCGACTCCGGTAGCGCTGGCTTTCGGGGAAATATACACGGCACTGCAGACGCAGACCATTGACGGCGCGGAACTGGTGTACCGCAACGTAGAAGGAGCACGCCTCTACGAAGTCGCCGACTACATGAGCGAAACCGGACACATTCTTTTAATCAACTTCTCTATCGTCGGACGCGAGTGGTTCGACAACCTGCCGGAAGACCTGCAGAAGATCCTCGTTGAAGAAAACGAAAAAGCAGGCCTAGAGACTTCCCGTGGCATGGAGGCACAAGCAGCACAACTCCGCGACACTTTCCGCCAGCAGGGCATGACCATTGTCCAAGACGTAGACCTCGCCGCTTTCCGTGAGGCCGCCGAGGCCGCCTACACGGCGCTTAACCTTACTGCTTTCCGCGACGAAATCTGGAAGCAGCTAGGCAAGACCCGGCCATAGCTGCAACGCGACGCAAGCGGATTCAGCCCACTGCGGTGGGCTGAATCCGCCCTAGAAAATTGCCTTAGGCATAGGGGGGACTGACGTGAAGGGGGCACTTCTTAGAGCGTATACCTGCATTGGCAAAGCAGAGCTATTCTTAGCTAAAGCCGGGGTCATGATTTTTACCGCGCTTATTTTTCTCTCCGCTGTGTCTAGAACGATCGGACGACCGCTGGGGTGGACTCAGGACTGGGCCATCTTCGTCTTTGTGTGGTGCGTGTTCTTTAGCGCGGATGCGTGTTTGCGCCAAGACAAACTAGTTACTGTAGATGTTCTCACCAGCCACTTTTCGCCGGGGATCAATGCTTGGCTCAAGGTGTTCAACTTGCTGTTAATCATTGCGTTTCTGGCTTTTCTGGTCTATTTCGGCGTTTCGCTCACGTATACCAGTCGGTTTGTGCGCTTCCAGGGGCTCCCCCATTTTAGCTATAGCTGGGTTGCAGTGAGCCTGCCGGTTGGAGCAGGGCTTATGCTGATTACCTCGGGGGTTAAGTTTTTTGAGTCTCTTCGGCATGCGCAGAGACTCGTGAATGGCGGGGCGAACTAATGGCGCTTGTATTTGCGGTGTTTCTGTTGCTGATGTTTTTGGGTATGCCGGTGGCTTTCGCGATCGGCATTGCGGGGACTGTCTTCTTCGTGCAACTCGGGACTTTGCCGTTTACTATACCCGCTCAGCTGATTCTGACGCAGTTGCAGAGCTTTGTGCTCTTAGCGATCCCGCTGTTTGTTTTTGCCGGGAACCTTCTTAATGAGACCGGTATTACCGACCGCCTGATGAAGCTCTCCTATGTGCTGGTGGGCCATATGCGTGGAGGGCTAGCGCAAGTTACCGTAATTTTGTCGGCCCTGATGGGTGGGATATCCGGCTCTGCTATTGCCGACGCCTCCATGCAGGGGCGCGTGCTCGGGCCGGGGATGCTGCAGCGCGGCTATTCCAAAGGGTTTTCCGCCGGCATTATCGGCACCAGCGCACTGATTGTGACTATGATTCCCCCGAGCATCGGCTTGGTGCTCTATGGCAGCATCGGCGAGGTCTCCATAGGCAGGCTTTTTGCCGCCGGGATAGTGCCGGGCCTGTTGATGACCGTCGTACTGATGTTCGGAGTAGCTTATGTTGCGAGGAAGAAAGGATACGTGCCGGAGCGCGAACACCGCGCGTCTCTTAGCGAAATACTGCGTACTTTGTTTGACTGTGTTTGGGCGTTTCTGTTTCCGGTGCTACTCATCTTGGGGCTGCGCGGCGGCCTGTTTACCCCCTCCGAGGCTGGGTCTTTCGCCGTTGTCTACGCTTTGGTCATAGGAACCTTGGCCTATCGCAAACTCACATGGAAGAAGCTTGTGGACTGCCTGCGCCAGACGGCAGTTGACATCGGCATGATCATGCTGATTATTGCCATGTCTAGCGTGCTAAGCTACGGCATCACTTGGGAGAACCTCCCCCAAGCACTAGCGCAGTTCATAGTGGGGATATCCACTACCCCGTGGGTGGTGCTGCTCATCATTGTCGCCTTCCTGCTCGTTGCCGGCATGTTTATGGACTCGACGGTGCTGATTCTTCTCTTAACCTCGATTCTAATTCCCGTAGCGCGCGCCCTAGAGATTGACCTAGTACACTTTGGTGTAGTAATGGTGCTGACATTGACTATTGGCTTACTCACGCCCCCCTTAGGGGTGGTCATGTTTGTGGTCTGCTCTATTTTTGAGTGTTCGTTCCAGGAGTATGTGCGCGACTCATGGTTCTTTATGGCTCTGATAGTCCTGGTGGTGGTCATGATAATCTTCTGGCCGCAGGCGGTGCTCTACTTGCCAAATCTGTGGTTTGGGAGCTAGCCGGCAGACGCTCTATTTAAGGAGGCAAAAATAGTGAACTTCAAAGACAAAGTAGTGCTTGTTACCGGGGCCGGGGGGGGCATAGGGCGCAAGACCGCTGTGGCTTTTGCCGAGCACGGGGCGATTGTGGCGGTCAATAACATCCCTCCTTCCGCGGCCGGCGAAGAGACCCTGCGGCAGGTCGAGGCTACGGGTGCGCGCGGCCTCTACGTAGAAGCCGATGTCACCAAAGCCACAGAGGTGGCGGGGATGGTAGAGAAGATTGTCCAAGCCTACGGCAGGCTCGACATCGTCGTCAACAATGCCGGGATTGTACTGCCGGGACGTGTAGACAATATGTCGGAAGCGGCCTTTGACCTAACCATGCAAGTTAACGTCAAGGGGACGTTCCTGGTATCCCAGCACGCCGTGCGGCAGATGAAGGCTCAGGGCGGGGGAGTAGTAGTCAATATCGCCTCCGTGGCTGCGCAAAAAGGGATACTAGACCGGAGCGCCTACTGCGCCTCCAAGGGGGCCGTCTTAGCGCTGACGCGCGCCATGGCAGCCGACCACATTCAGGACAAGATCAGGGTCAACTGCATCTGCCCCGGCACTACCTACACAGCCTCCCTCGAAGAACGCATCCAAGCGCTGCCCGACCCGGAGGCGGCACGGCGCGATTTTTTGGCACGACAACCCATGGGAAGATTCGGCCTAGACAGCGAAATCGCCTATGCCATACTCTTTGCCTGCTGTGATGAAGCCGCCTTTATGAACGGCAGCATAATCAACATCGACGGAGGAGCGCTGATTTAGGACGTCACGGTTTATCTTGGATTGCTTGGATACGAGGTGGATAGGCAAGATGGGAGGGAGGATTCATTTCTTCGCTTCCTCCTTATCCTGCCTATCATCTCCGGTATCCAACTAATCCGAGGGAATCGTCGCGATT
>CAYGHR010000029.1:0-6307 GCA_964349715.1 uncultured Peptococcaceae bacterium | reverse complement strand
GCAGGAGGAGTTTGAGAACGCGCAGGAGGAGTTTGAAAGCGCGCAGGAAGAATTCGAGAGCGTGCAGGAAGAGCTTGAGAACATACAAGAGGAGATTGAGGACGACCAAGCCGATGACGAAGATGACGAAGATGACGAAGATGACAGAGAGGGGCATGACCAGCCCACAAGAGGCGTATTGGCCTCTGTCATAAGCGCTCTAGGCGTCGGGCGGACTTACCACCGGCACGAAAGCCTGTCGGGCGATCTCCCACCTGTCCCCGTGCCCCACATTGTAGTGCGTGGCGTTAATGGACGTATCGCAGTGGAGCACACCGACGATGCGAAGTGGCATCTGGCAGTGGAGAAGTCTGCGCGCGCAGGCAATGCTACGGAGGCCAAATCGCTTAGCCGGAAGCTGTACTCCGTAGAGACAACGGCCGAGGGGCTAGTCATCGCCGCCAAAAAAGTGTTTGGACAGGCCCTCGCGGTCAATTTTCATCTGCGCCTGCCGCATAGTTGTACCTATGACCTTGACTTAAGCACTGTCAATGGGAGCATAAGTGTTAAAGAGGTGGCTGCCAAGCGCATTAGGAGCAGCACCACCAACGGCCAAGTAGCGGTGGAGAGCGTAGCGGAAGAGATTAGTATTTCGTCCGTGAACGGAAGAGTGGAGCTAAGCGGACGAGCGCGGAATGTGAAATGTCGCACGGTTAACGGCAGCCTAGTCGTCACTTGTCCCAAATTGCAGGCAGGGGCGATGGCCCTAGACACCGTGAACGGCAGCATTACCCTGCGGCTTGCGTCCAGTCAGGAGGTTGGTGTCAAGATTAAGGGCTCAAACGTACATGGCTCCGTGCAGGCGGCGGGGTCGGGCCTTAAAGTAGACGTCCTTAGACACGTCGTAGGTAAGAGGCTAGTCGCTGAGAGCGAGGGCGTCTTTGCGCATTGGCTGGAGGTGGAGGCTAAATCGGTGCACGGCTCCATAAACATAGTTCGCCTAGACTAGCGAAGCAGGGAAAGGCAGCCCGTGTGGGGAAAAGAGAGTCGTCGGATATTCCGACGACTCTCTTTTCTATCGAGGAGGAATAAGATGCGCATCGCGCTTGTTGCCCACGACCAAAAGAAAGAGGCCATGATTAAACTGGCCCAACAGCACTTCGCCTTTCTCAAGGCACAGCGATTAGTAGCTACCGCCACTACCGGGGCGCAGCTTAGTGCCATGACCGGGCTGGAGGTAGCGCAAGTCCTGTCGGGCCCGCAGGGAGGCGATGCGCAGATTAGCGCTATGGTGGCTACGCAACAGATAGATGTTGTCATCTTTCTGCGCGACCCGCTGACAGCCCAGCCCCATGAGCCGGATATTACCGCCCTGCTTAGGATATGCGATGTACACGACGTGCCTTTGGCGACTAACCTAGGCACAGCCCGTGCCTTGCTGGCAGCCTGTTCGCAGTTGCCGGCGTCGTGCGGAGGCATCTAGCTTGGCAAGGACAGGGACATATGATAAACTTATGCGCACGTCTTGGCGTTTGCCTTAGCATGCCCATAGTATGGAGTGAGGACGTATACATGCCGTGAGAAGTGGATAGATTCTTAGCAGGCGCAGTGGGCCTGCGCTAGGGAGAAAAGTACAAAGGGGGTAGTTGAATGGCAACCAGCCAGACCAGGGCTAGGGTTATGCTTGCACTGGGATTGCTCCTTGCCGTCACTCTACTGGGGGTCGTAAGCGGTTTTTCGGAAGTGTCACAAAAGGTCGGACACAGCCTCGCGTTTTTGACCCCGGCACGGGAGATTACAGTTGTGGCGGACGGCCAACAGGTTGCACTGGCCGTGCGTGTAGCCACGGTAGAGGAAGCGTTAACAGAGGCTAAGATTGTCCTTGGGGAGCACGACCGGGTGAGCCCGGACCCAGCCGCCAAGATTCAGGACGAAATGGAGATAGTGGTCACCAGGGTGACCAAGAGCCAGATTGTCGAGCATGAACGCATCTATTTCCACGAGATTCGGCGCGCGAATCACAACCTTGAGCGCGGTGTCACGCGCACGGTGCAACGCGGGCGCGAGGGACGCAAGGCCGAGCACTACGAAGTAGTCTACGAGGATGGACAGCGGGTCTCAAAGACATTGCTCCGCACAGAGGTGATGGAGCCTAAAGTCGACCGAATCGTCGAATACGGCACCATTGGCTCGCTGTCGCGCGGGGGGAACACATACAGATTTACGCGTGTGTTTTACGTAACGGCAACTGCCTACACTGCGGGGCCAGAGAGCACCGGGAAGGCCCCCGGGCACCCGGCCTTTGGCATTACCCGCTCGGGACTGCCTGTAGAAGTGGGGCATATCGCGGTGGACCCGGACCTAATTCCGCTGCTCAGCCACGTCTGGGTGGAGGGGCTGTGCGCCTTTTCCGCTCAGTTTACCGGCAGGTATTTTGCCACCGACACAGGGGGCGCCATACAGGGGACCCGCATCGACATCTACTTTGAACGCGTAGAAGATGCCCTGCGATTCGGGCGTCGACGCATGCGGGTCTACGTGCTGGCTAGGTAGAAAGATTAGGGGCTGTCCCATCGCCAGATGGAGACAGCCCCTTTGCCTTAGGAGTGGCGAATAGCCGCTCGCTATTTCTGCTCGAGCGCGAGATTCAGATCCTTAATCAGGGCGTCTACATCAATGCCGTGAGCCATAGCTCCCTGCTCGATAGATTCAAAGCGAGCAGCGGCGCAGCCTAGACAACCGAGGCCGAACTTAAAAAACACCGGCACCAGTTGCGGGAACTTATCCACAACGTCTTGTATGCCCATGTCGCGAGTTACCTTCATTCTTTACACCTCCAACCTTATCCTTAGTATACCACAAACTAGCGCAGTAAAGTGCGCGGCCGGCAGGCGATGTGCTACACTGTTACACTGAGGGGTGAGCGGGATGACTATAAGGATAGAGAAGGTCAAGGCCTTGCGCGGGAAGATAAGGGCTCCGGGAGATAAGTCAGTCAGCCATCGTGCGCTGTTAGTCGCGGCTCTCACGCCGGGGTGTTCGCGCCTGTTCGGTGTCTCGGATGCGGAGGACGTGGCGGCAACTAGGCAGTGTCTTCGCCAGATGGGCATCGCGATAGAGGATGCCGCGGGGTTCACCTCTGTCACGGGGCAAAGCCTGCCGCACTGGCGCGAGCCTAGGGAGGCGCTTAACTGTGAGAACTCGGGGACGACAATGCGACTCCTAGCCGGGCTTCTGGCGGGGAGTTCGCTGCGGGCTAGGCTGATTGGCGATGTCTCGCTGTCTCGCCGCCCCATGCAGAGAATCGTGGAACCGCTTGCGCTGATGGGCGGGCAGATAGAGGCTGAGGCGTCCCGCGGGCGCCCGCCGCTGCTCGTGACCGGAGCGAAGCTTAAGGCGTGCGACCACCGCTTGCCCATTGCCAGTGCCCAAGTAAAGTCGGCCCTGCTTTTGGCTGGTATCACGGCTTCCGGCGTCACGCGAATATGGGAGAAGCATCCGACACGCGATCATACGGAGCGCATGCTCAGGGCTTTTGGATGTGATATTAGCTTTAGCCCAGGCTATGTCGAGTTGCGCGGGGGACAAGTCCTTAGGCCGTATGACTTAGAGACGCCGGGGGACATCTCCGGGGCGGCGTTTTTCATAGTCTTGGCGGCAGTTACGCCGGGGGCTCTGTTGACTGTCGAGAATGTAGGGCTAAACCCCACGCGGACAGGTGTGCTTGACGTGTTGCAAGCCATGGGGGCGAGCATCACCTACACGGTTCACCGCACGGAGCCTGAGCCCGTGGGCAACATTCGCGTCGCGGGAGGCTATCTTAAGGGATTTTGTGTGGGCGGAGCAGAGATTCCGCGCCTGATTGATGAGTTGCCCATTCTGGCCGTGGCGGCGGCCCTAGCCACCGGCAAAACAGAGGTGCGCGACGCGTCAGAGCTTAGGGTGAAAGAGAGTGACCGCATCACGGCGCTGTTAACAGAGCTTAGGCGGATGGGGGTTAAGTGCGAGGAGTTCCCCGACGGCTGGGCCATCGAAGGGGGGAGCCTGAGAGGCGCGGCAGTTGACGCCCATGGCGACCATCGCCTCGCCATGGCACTCGCCATCGCCGGCTGCTGTGCCGCGGGTGAAACACATTTGCAGGGGGCCGAGTGTGTTGCCGTTTCCTACCCCGGTTTCTTTGCCACGCTGCAGCGTCTCTGCACAGAGGAGGAGAGAGAGGATGCTTAGGTACCTTACCGCAGGCGAGTCGCACGGGCCTGCGCTGACTTGCATCATCGAGGGCCTGCCCGCAGGAGTGAAAATCGACGTGCAGGCGATTGACGCCGAGCTGGCTCGCCGGCAACGCGTACCCGGACGGGGCGAACGCATGAAAATAGAACAGGACACAGCCGTCATACTCTCCGGGCTACGGGGCGGACTCACGCTTGGCAGCCCGCTCACCCTGCAAATAACGAACCGCGACTTTGCTAACTGGGAGGAGACCATGCACCCCCACCATGTGCCGACAGGGCCGAAGGTGACGTGTCCTAGGCCGGGTCACGCGGACTACCCGGGCATGGTCAAGTATGGATTTGACGATGCCCGCAATGTCCTAGAGCGGGCGAGCGCGCGCGAAACCGCCCTGCGCACGGCTATGGGGGCCGTGGCTCGTCAAGTGCTCCGGCTTAAGGGCGTACAGGTGTACAGCCGCGTTGTGGCCCTCGGTCCGCTTACCTTTGCGGCGGGGGAGGAAACCAGAGAGGCATACCAAAGCGCACAGGCCCAACCTTTTTCGGAAGTAGAGAGCCAGGCGCGTGCGGCGGAAGAACTTATAGCAACTTGCCGCGCACAAGGCACAAGCATTGGCGGGGTGATCGAGGTTGTCGCCTTCGGCGTTCCTCTAGGCCTAGGCTCCTATGTGCATGCGGATAGGCGTCTAGACGGTCGGATTGCGGGTGCGCTTATGTCTATCCCCGCCGTCAGAGGCGTGGAAATAGGAGACGCCTTTGCCCAGGCGCTAAGCGCGCCGGGCGTGCCGGCAGACAGCTTGCGGTACGACCCCGCGCGGGGCGTCTATTATCAAGGAAACGCCAACGCAGGTCTAGCCGGGGGAATGGCCACCGGGCAACCCCTGCGGCTGCGGTGTGCCGTCAAACCCCTGCCCACGCTTGCGCCTGCCGCTACGGTCGACCTAGCTACCTTAAGTCCTGCCGCACCCGTAAAAGAGCGCAGCGATGTGACCGCGGTGCCGGCTGTAGCGGTTGTCGCGGAAGCCGTACTGGCTTGGGTGTTGCTCACCGCTCTCCTGGAAGGGCCGGTGAGGGTGTGAGCGCGATTGCCAAATCAATCTAATAGCCCGCCCGCTTATCCACCACATTGACTAGAGGCTTCCCCAGTCGCAAGCGGCGCAGGTTTTCTAAGAAGATCGCAAGTGCACGCTCACGATAATTGGGCAGAGCCCCTGCGCAATGCGGCGTGATAAGGACGTTTGCCAGCGACCAGAGGGGGCTCTCGGGAGGGTGAGGTTCTGTGGCAAAGACATCTAGACCTGCCCCGGCGAGGTGCCCGCTCTGTAGCAGCTCGCATAGGGCCACTTCATCGACGACCTTGCCACGTGCAATGTTGTAGAAATAAGCCCCGGCGGGTAGCAGTGCTAGGCGCTCGCGATGCAAAAGATTGTCCGTGTCCGGTGTGAGTGGTAGCGCCACCACTAGGTGTTTCACGTGCGGCAGTATATTGTCGATTTCCGCGTCCGCTACCACCTCGTCGGCACACGCGGAAGGAGCGGGGTGCTTGCGCACGGCGATAACCCGCATACCAAAGGCCTTCGCTCGCGAGCCAATCGCCTGCCCAATGGCACCAAACCCTAGGATGCCTACGGTCTGGCCGTAAAGAAGCTCGGGCAGAGTGGGGTGCCAGGTCTTCGTTTGTTGGTTTAGGATGTGGGTCGGGTAGCCTCGCACGAGCGATAACATCATCCCCAGCACATGCTCGGCGATGGTCTCCTGATGAATGCCGCTGGTCGTGCACAGCACGGCGTCGCTGGCGGAGAGCTCAGGCGAGAGCATATGGTCGACACCGGCACTCTGCACTTGCAGGAGCTTTAGGTTTTTCCCAAGCGCTATCTGCGACGGGCGCAGCGCACCCCAAACGATTTCGGCCGCGGGAAGGTGCCGCAGAAACTCGTCGCCTTCCGCGGCAATTACCTTAGCCTCCGGGAAGGCTGTGCTAATCTGCGATTGCTCGTTGGCACTGAGTGCACCACGCACTAAAATAATGTTCACAGGAGACCTCCTTTACGATTTATCTCGGAGTGGGTAAATACGGGAAAGATAGGCAAGATGGGGAG
>CAYGHR010000028.1:0-16776 GCA_964349715.1 uncultured Peptococcaceae bacterium | reverse complement strand
CCGGCGACGATGTTGTCGATCATTTGCTTGGCAAAGACAGGGTCAAGCCAGATGTGGGGGTCTGCCCCGTGTTCGTGCGCATGTTCGTGATCCTTGTGGGGCGGGTCTTCAACAACCGCTGCCACGGAGCGGCCTTGTCCGTCTTGGAAAAAGTGTTGGCCCGCCTCAAACTCGGAAGGCATGTGGCCGGTCACCAACACGAAAGTCCCGGCAGCGTCTATGCGGATGGGGAAAATGGTGTCTGTGCGCGTCTGGTCAAACTCCAATGTGTAGACGCCGGCATGGGGGCGAATCTCGCCGCCGTGCCCAAGGACGGTCGGGGCCGCTTGCAGAAGGAGCTCTTTGGCATCGTGTTTGGCTTCGTCAAGTGCGTCTTCCTTGGTGTAGGCGGATTGCATAAACACGATAGGCATGGTAGGGTCGGCGTACTTGCCATCTACTTTGCTGAACACCAGCTGGTAGTAGCCGGGAACGAGGTCGAAAACCCCAACCCACTCATAGGGGTCTTTGTGCTCCTCATGGTCGTCATGCGCTAGGGGTTCAATGCCGTGGCTGGCGTCTACTACAACTAGCTGTCGGCCTTGTGCGGCCTCGATAACCCTAGGGGCCCAAGGCTCCATGTACTTACTGGTGTAGATGAACACATCCGCGCGGTGAATGTTGGCGATGTCGCGAGGGGTGGGCTCAAAGGCGTGCGGTTCGACACCGGGGGGCAGGAGCAGGGATACTTGTACTTTGTCCCCGGCAATCGCTCGCACAAAGTCATACTGCGGGAATAGGGTGGTAATTACGGTAGGTCGTCCGGTACCGGCTAAACGGGCCTGCAACGCGGCACAACCCGATAGGGAAAGCGATAAAACAAGGACGAGCGACACAACTAGGAATTTTTTCATGGGAGCCTCCTTATGTAACTGCGAATGCAATGCATCCTGCGAATGCAACGCATTCGCATCTGCATCTGCAACTAGTATAACTTACTTTGCGCTAATAATACACGTTTTTGCAAAATTTCTTAGCCGCGTCCTTTGACTGGTTTGGCCCCACGCTGTACAATTCTCCTAAGCTGCCGAAGGGGGGATTTGCGTGCGACATCTGTCACTCCGACTACAGGCAGTGCTGGGACTGCTGCAGGATACTGCGTGTTTAGGGGATATCGGCAGCGACCACGCCTTTCTTGTTACCGCTGCCTACCTGCAGGGCAAAGCTGCGCGGGGCATTGCGGTGGAGCTGTGCGAACTGCCTTGGCGGCAAAGCAAAAAGACGGTTGCCACACTAGGGTTAGGTGAAGCGATAGATGTGCGTCTAGGCGACGGACTGGCACCCCTTTTGCCCGGGGAAGTACAGGCGCTATGCATTGCAGGCATGGGTGGAGGGACTATCCGCGGCATACTCGAGCGTGGCCGCGACAAGCTCAGTCAAGTCAGCCAAATAGTGCTGCAGCCTAATGTCGATGCCGGGGCGCTGCGCAGTTACCTGCGTGACAGCGGTTACTGCATTAAAGACGAGGCTGTGGTAGCAGAGGCGGGTATAGTCTACCAGGCGCTGCGAGCCGAGCCGGGAAGGGAAGGGGTGCCTTATACGCCTCTGGAACTAGACTACGGGCGCATTAACCTACGCAGGCTTGATGAGCTTACGGTTAGCCTGTTACAGCGCGACTTCGCGCATTGGCAACGCGTAGAGGTTAGCCTGCAGGCGGGGAGACAGGCAGGCGCGGCGGAGCGAGGGCAGTGGGTGCGGGAGAGGGTACGCGCATTGAGGGAGGTATTGGCAAGTGTCCGTTAGTGTGAAGCAGCTGATTAGCGCAATTGAAGACCTAGCGCCGCCGCAGCTCGCGGAAGAGTGGGATAACGTAGGTCTTTTGGTTGGGTCCTACAGCAATAAGGTGAGCCGCGTGCTACTGGCGCTCGATGTTACCGAAGAAGCCGTGGAGGCGGCAGTAGCACGGGGGTGCAATCTCATCATTGCGCATCACCCCGTTATTTTCCGTCCCCTTAAGGCGCTCCGCACTGACTTGCCGCAAGGCCGTGTCCTAGAAAAACTCATCCGTGCCGGGATATCTGTCTACGCAGCTCATACGAACTGGGACAAGTGTCAGTCCGGAACAAGCCGTCGCCTAGCGGAACTGCTCGGGCTCCGAAACATCAGCGTACTGAAGCCCATGGGCAAGTTAAAGAGCTATAAGCTCTTGGTCTATGTGCCTGAGTCGCACCGTGAGGCTCTGTTTTTGGCGCTGTCTGCTGCAGGTGCCGGACACATCGGCGACTATAGTCACTGCTCCTTCTACGCTCAGGGGACAGGCACGTTCATGCCGCTCGCAGGAGCGAACCCCTATATCGGGCGTGTGGAGGAGTTAACGCATGTCGAGGAAGTGCGTCTGGAGATGATTGTGCCGGAGGAGAAACTCCCTGCGGTGCTTGAGAGCCTTAAGTCGGCGCATCCCTATGAAGAAGTGGCCTACGACGTCCTTCTGCTCCACGACGTGGGTCAACCCTACGGTTTGGGGTGCGTGGGGGAACTTGCACCGCCCCTGTCCTGGCCCGAATTTGGCTCATTGTTACGCAGTTTGTTCCCGGCTGCGCGGGTGGCGGGGCGAATACAGGCACCGGTGCGCAGGGTTGCTGTGTGCGGCGGGGCGGGCGGAGAGATGCACCATCTTGCTCATGCGGCTAAGGCAGAAGTGCTCGTTACCGGTGATGTGGGGCATCACCAAGCACTAGAAGCCGAAGCGCTTGGTATCGCGGTAGTTGACGCCGGGCACTATGCGACGGAGGCCTACTTGCTGCAAGATTGGCGTGCTCTACTTACAAAATTTGCACATTCTCGACAGCTGGCGTTAGAAGTCCATGTCTTTGACCCGAAGAGCTCGCTTTTTTCGGATTTGCATTTAGCCCCGGCAAATGCTATTATGTAAACAAAGCTCCTGCTCTTGTCAGCATGAGCCCAATAGAATAAAATATATTGTCAAGTAGATTGGGTAGTAACGCGGCAAGCGTTTGCCGCGAGGAAAGTCCGGGCTCCGCAGGGCAGAGTGCTGGTTAATGGCCAGTCGGGGCGACTCGAAGGAAAGTGCCACAGAGACATACCGCCGATGACACGTGACTTAAGTCAATTGTCAGGTAAGGGTGAAAAGGTGAGGTAAGAGCTCACCAGCGGCCTGGTGACAGGCACGGCTAGGTAAACCCCACTTGGAGCAAGACCTAATAGGGGAGAGTTAAGAGCTGCCCGCTCGTTCTCCCGGGTTGGTCGCAACCGGCGCGTAAGCGCCAACGAGACTGCTGGCAACAGCAGTCCTAGATAGATTACTACCACCGCGCAAGCGGTACAGAACCCGGCTTACAGATCTACTTGACACAAAACCGTCCCTTTCCAAAAGGGACGGTTCTTTTTGTTTTGTACGCTTCCCCGTCCCGCAACGACGTCTCAACGAAACTAGGATCTGTTACGACGTTTGACCAGAGCAAAAACCCCGATCAACAGAGAAGTGATCGCTAACGCGCCACCGGCAAGCTGAGACCCTCTGGGTAAGCTACTTACTACGCTAGCTTCTGTGGCTTGACGTTTGACAGCGTCGGTCGCCTTAAGCTGCGTGCTCGAGGCTGGCTCTCTTCCGAAACCAGGGGCAGGCTCAGCGGTCATATGCTCAAAAATGGTGTTTACGGCGTCGAGTGAGGCTATGGCCTCGATTTCCTTGGCCGTAAGCTCGGCCCTCACTACCTGACCGCCCGGTTCTGTAGTGGGCTTGACGCCCTTGGCAGTAAGTGCGATTTCGATAGCCTTGACAGACTCTCGTACGGCTTCGAGCCTCAGTTGCCCTAAGGCAGTAAAGAATGCCTCCGCCTGCTGACGGTATGCCGCATCCTGTTCTGACGGCACTCGTGGCGGTGACGGCGATGGAGCTATGGTGATGGCCGGCTCCGCCTTGGCAGTTACCGGCATGTCGCTGGCAACTCCGCCTTCTCCGAGCAGCTGCTCATCGCTCAGTGTTAACCCCTTGGCCACTAATGGATGCCTCGTCCTCAGCTCAGCCATCTTAGCTCGTATTTCCTGACTAATCTTTATGCTTGGTTGTATCACTACAGACACTCTAGTCCCCGCAGGGAGATCCTTCAGTCTACGGTACAAGCCAACCTCAATCTTCCCAGCCTCTTCTGCCAACTGTTCCCATGCCGCTTGTTCGGCTTTGTAGAACGCCTCCATTTGGGACCCATCAAGAATTGCTCCTGTGGAGAGGCGAATCGCAATCAGCCCGAAAAACTCAGGGGCAGGAGCGATGTTTGTGTCAGGACGTACAGGGGAGATAGTCCCTGTGGAGGGCTGTGTGCCTGGCACCGTCTGGTCAGGCGGAGTGGGCCGTACATCTTTCCCGGACGGTGACGCAGGGCTGCTTCCGCCTCCGGAAGAAGGACTGCCTGCAGGCGCGCTACTGCTCGCCAAAAAATACTTGGCCATCCAAAAACTCTCCCCGGTGAGCTCAAGACGAGTCAATCCTCCTTCATGGAGTTCTATCTTGTTGGCCGCACTGCCGTATTTTGTCCGAAGATGGTCTAATGCTCTTGTGCGGTAGTCTTCACCATGTGCTACCCCCACAAGAGAAAGCACCATGGCCGCTACTAGAGCCGCCACCCAAAGCTTGCGCATACGTCTTCCTCCTTAAATGCCTTTACCCTACCGACGCCCCTTTGCCGAATTTGTTCCCTATGTCGCAACTCCTCCGTCCCTTCGCGACATCCCTCGCGACACCGCTGTTGCATATCCCTTCCTAACTCTGCTATAATTCGTTCAAGTTTCTCGCGGGCACGAGATAAGTGTAACATTGGGGACGGTTCGCGTTTATGTCGCGCTCCTCCGTCCCTCCGCGACAGGAGGGCTTCATGATGGCAGTAACAATGGACAAGCTCACGGCGCTGTGCAAGAACCGCGGCTTTATTTTTGCGGGCTCGGAGATTTATGGCGGCTTGGCAAACACGTGGGACTACGGCCCGCTCGGAGTAGAGCTTAAGCAAAACATTAAACGCCTGTGGTGGCAGAGCTTTATCCAAGAGTCGCCGCTAAACGTAGGCCTAGACTCAGCCATTCTCATGAACTCACAGGTTTGGGTGGCGAGTGGGCATGTGGGCGGCTTTTCTGACCCGCTGCTTGACTGCAAGGGCTGCAAGTCTCGCTTTCGCGCCGATCATCTGGTAGAAGAGGTAGGCCAGCAAAAAACTGACGGCTGGACTACCGCCGAGCTTGCCGCCTACATAGCCGCGCATCGGTTACAGTGTCCTAAGTGCGGCGTGCACAACTTCACGGACATTCGCCAGTTTAACTTGATGTTTAAGACTTACCAGGGTGTTACCGACGACTCGAAGGCGGAAGTTTACCTGCGCCCGGAAACGGCGCAAGGTATTTTTGTGAATTTTCGCCAGGTGCAGCGCACAACACGCAAGAAGATTCCCTTTGGCATCGGGCAAATCGGCAAGTCATTTCGCAACGAGATTACGCCGGGGAATTTTATCTTTCGCACGCGGGAGTTTGAGCAGATGGAGCTCGAGTTCTTCTGCGAACCGGGCACCGACTTAGAGTGGTTCTCCTATTGGCGTAAGTTCTGCTACGATTGGTTGCTTGCTATTGGGCTTAGGCCTGATTCAGTGCGCCTGCGCGACCACAGCAAGGAGGAGCTAAGTCACTATAGCGCGGCCACGACGGATATAGAGTTTAAGTTTCCCTTTGGCTGGGGAGAACTATGGGGCATAGCCGACCGCACCGATTTTGACCTCAAGGCCCACATGGAGTCGTCCGGTGACGACTTAAGTTACCTCCCCGAAAATGGCGAACGTTTTGTGCCCTATGTTATTGAGCCCTCACTAGGCGTTGAGAGGCTACTGCTGGCGCTCTTAGCGGACGCGTATTGCGAGGAGACCGTAGGCGAGAACGATACGCGAGTTGTGCTGCGCTTTCACCCCAGTATCGCCCCGGTGAAGGTCGCAGTCTTGCCCCTAAGCAAGAAGCTAAGCGACGGGGCGGAGCAGGTTTATGCGGATTTGCGTCGGTACGTTAGTGTCGACTACGACGAAGCGGGTTCGATTGGCAAGCGCTATCGCCGCCAGGATGAAATTGGCACCCCATTCTGCGTTACTTATGATTTCCAGAGTGTAGACGACCTAGCCGTTACCGTGCGTGAGCGCGACAGCATGGCGCAAGAGAGAGTAGCAATTTCCATGCTGCTTGAGTATCTGACAGCAAAACTTGCGCAGGGATGATCTAATCGTGGAGGGGGATGGCAAATGGCACGCGTCTTTTCCGGCATTCAGCCCTCGGGCATTCTTACTCTGGGAAATTATCTGGGTGCACTCAAGCACTTTGTCAGCAGCCAACACGAGCACGAGGCGTTTTTCTGTATTGTCGACTTACATGCCCTGACCACCCCACAAGACCCCGCAGAACTGAAGCAGCAGATTAGAACCCTAGCTGCGTTGTACCTCGCCGCCGGCATTTTGCCCGAGAAAGCTACGCTGTTTGTGCAATCTCAGGTTTCAGCCCACAGCGAGCTGGCGTGGCTGTTGCAGTGCATGAGCTACATCGGCGAGCTCTCGCGCATGACGCAGTTCAAAGAGAAATCCGAAGGCCGCGAGGCAGTAGCTGTAGGCTTGTTTACCTACCCAGTGCTGCAGGCTGCCGATATATTGCTGTATGACACGAATATCGTACCGGTAGGGGAGGACCAGAAGCAGCACATTGAGCTGTGCCGCGATATTGCCGTGCGGTTTAACCAGCGTTTTGGCGATGTGTTCGTAGTTCCTGAGGCGAGGATTCCCAAAGTAGGGGCGCGCATTATGTCGCTAGATGACCCCACTAAGAAGATGAGCAAGTCAAACCCGAGTCCAGCCAGCTACATCAGCCTGCTCGACGAAGAGGACATCGTGCGCAGGAAGATTATGCGCGCCGTCACGGACTTAGGGCGCGAGATTGTCTATGACGAGGAGAACAAGCCGGGGGTTTCGAATCTGCTGGTAATTAACTCGCTGTGTAGCGGGCGCAGTATCCCCGAACTTGAGAGCCTGTTTGCGGGCAAGGGCTACGGCGACCTCAAAAAAGACACCGCGGATGCCGCAGTGTCTGTGCTCGGGCCAATTAAGCGTCGCGCTGAAGAGGCGCTTGCCGGCTCTTTGATTGATGAAGTTTTGCAAGCCGGGGCTGCACGCGCGCGCGCAGTGTCGCAACGCACTCTCTTACGCGTGCAACAAGCTTTAGGTCTGCGCTAGTCCTTACCAGCGGCCTCCGGCACCACCGCCGCCTGAGCGACCGCCACCAAATCCGCCGCCAAATCCTCCCCCAAAGCCCCCGCCTCTGCCGCGCCTGTTCATGTTCCCTAAGCTGTGACCCAGCAAAAACCACAATAGGCCGCGTCCGCCGCGCGTGGACAGCATGATGATGAGGATGAGCACAACGAGGATGTTCAGCCCGCCCTCCAGGAACATAGTCGGGCCGGCTGTGGTGCGCTCAACTATGGCACCGCGCTCGATGGTGACGTTGTACTCGCGCTCGAGTCGCGCTACAATGCCGTCGCTCGCCAATAACACGCCGCGCAAGCCCTCAAAAAAACGGCCCTCGCCAAAGCTTGGCACAATGTTCGCCCTAAAAAGGGAGCCAAGATGACCATCCGGCAAGGCTCCTTCCAGCCCGTATCCGGTATGGAAGCGAAACTCCCGTTCTTCTGTGCTTACTAACATTAGCAACCCGTTGTTTTTGTCTCGTTTGCCGATACCCCATTCCGTAAACAGCCGTTGCGCGTACTCAAAGACGTCCACTCCTCCAAGTGTCGGGACAGTGACTATCACGACCTCAGCGGTAGTGGCTTGCTCGATGCCGACCAGTACCCCTGTCAGGTCTTGTTCTTCGCTCGGGGTCAGCAGATTAGCAAAGTCGTTAACAAAGGTTAGGCTTGCCGGCCGTGCGGGGATGGAAGCGTAGGCGAGTGCCGGGACAACGAGCAGAACTAGCAGCAGGAAGGCGGTAGCGAGCCTTTTCACGAGCATTTCCCCGCTCTCGCTAAGGGAAGGTTACGCGCGGGGCCTGTTGGGCACCGGGGTCGGCTTGGAAGTACGCGCGCGCTTCGTAGCCAAACATGTTAGCTAAGATTACGGCCGGGAAAGACTTGATGCGCGTGTTGTATTGCTGCACCACGGCGTTAAAATTATCGCGTTCTACGGCGATGCGGTTCTCCGTCCCCGCCAGTTCGTCCATGAGGCGGCTGACGGACTCCTGTGCTTTCAGCACTGGGTAGGCCTCCATTACCACGAGGAGTCTGCTTAGCGCTCCTTCCAGCTGGTTGGTAGCTGCCACTCGTTCGTCTACTGTGCGCGCGCCGGCCATTCTTGCGCGAGCGTCGGCGATGTTGCTGAATACCTCTTGTTCATGCGCCATGTGGCCCTTTACGGTTTCCACGAGGTTAGGGATGAGGTCAAAGCGCCTCTGCAGTCGCGCTTCCAAGTTAGCGAACTGGCTGTCAACCTGTTGGGACAACCGCACAAAGCTGTTATAGGAACCAACGAGGGAGATACCAAGTACCGCTAGCAACCCAATCACCACTAACAGCACACCAAGAATTCGTCCACTTTGTTTCATTTCAACACGTCCTTTCTGGGTGTAAAGCTCTTACATCAGTCTATTACGCATAGGACCAACGAAAGTTTCGCGTCGGAGGATAGAAATGGACTCACACCTCGCAGTAATCCAAAGTGCCATAGCGCAAAGAGTATCCGGAGACACCTTTATTAGACTACGGGCCCACGCCCGCGGTCAAGACCTAATAATAGAGCCGCTGTGGGCCTCCCCGGGGGTGTTTGTGGCGCACTTCACAGGAGGAGAGAGGCAAGAACTCTGTTTAGAGGATGTGCACTCTGCCCTAGCACAGTATCTCAGCGGCGCAAAGCAAGCGATAGTCACTTGCACGGAGCGCAACCTAGAAACCACTATGGAGCTCAAAGACGGTAAAGTGCGCGTGCGCTCATCTTCGCCCGCAAAGGAGCACTTAGCCTTCTCGACTAAGCCCCAAAGCGAAGCAGTTGCCCCCGGCACCCGTCAGACCTTCATAAAAGCTGAAGCCGCGCGCGAGCTGCTAATGGGCATTGGTATTATGGCCGCCGACGGCGAGATTAAGGGCGACAAACGGCGGAAGTACTATCAAATAGACCGCTTCATCGAACTCGTGGCCTCCATGCTAGAGAGCTGGCCGCGGACGGAAGAATTGGTGGTGCTAGACTGTGGCTGTGGCAAGTCTTACCTAGCTTTTGCCCTGAACTATTACTTGGTCGAGGTGCTGGGGAAGAAGTGCCGCATTATCGGTATAGATAGCTCGCCCGCGGTAATCGAGAGCTCGCGCCGCATTCAAAAGCAGCTTAACTACCGCAACATGGAGTTCCACGAAGCCGAAGTGAGTGCCTTTGAGTCGAGGGGCCCGGTCCACATGGTGCTCAGCTTGCATGCCTGCGATACGGCTACCGACCAAGCCATCGCCCTAGGGCTACGCAGTAAGAGCAGATATATTATCGCTGTGCCCTGCTGCCAAGCCGCTCTTACCGACGAATTAGACTACGGCGCCATCTCTGCCGTAGCCAAACACAGCGTCTTAAAGCGCAAACTAGCCGACCTTTTGACGGACGGGCTCAGGGCTGCCGCGCTGGAGGCGCACGGCTATAAAGTCAGTGTTGCCGAGTATGTTTCTCCGCTGGACACCCCCAAGAACATTATGTTGCGGGCCGAGAGGGCAGAGGCAGTCGAGGGCAGTGCCATTGCCGCTTACCGGGAACTAAAGCGCGCATTGCAGGTTACGCCTTGGATTGACCGCCTGCTGTAATGCGGCTCATCGTTTATTAGTTACACGAAGGATTGCGCGGGCCCCTGTCGAATATAGTGCAGTGAAAGCCTGAAAGGAGTGTTGCTCTTGCCTCGTCCCCTAGTGAAAGAAGATCTGCTGAAGTTAAAATTCGTGTCGGCGCCCGAGCTCTCCCCCTGCGGCGAAAGAGTCGCCTTTGTGCTGACACACATCGACGAAAAGACTGAGGAGTACCGTTCCCACATCTACATGCAGCCTCTGCCGGGGGGAGTTTTGCACAAGCTCACCGGTGGCGGCAAAATAGAGAGCGCGCCAAAGTTTTCGCCGGACGGCAAAAGACTTGCCTTTGTGTCCGACAGAAGCGGCGACAAGCAAGTCTTTATTCTTGACCTTGAGCTAGGCGGAGAAGCGCGGCAGGTGACCACGATGCGCTTTGGTGCCGCGGCGCCTACATGGTCGCCTGACGGCCAACACATCGCTTTCGTGTCGCGCTTTGCGCAAGCCGACAGCGCACTAGACCTTGAGAAGGCGCGCTCACAGCAGGAACGTGACGAGGACGACAAGAAACGCCGCGAGGAGCCTAAGGTCCTAAACCTTATCAAACATAAGGCCGACGAGGCGATGGGGCTTTTGGACGGGAGACATAGCCACATCTGGGTCATCTCCGCAGAGGGCGGCAAAGCGCGCTGCCTAACCTACGGCGACTTTGAGCATGTTGACCCCTGCTGGTCGCCTTGTGGCCATCGTCTGGCGTTCGCTAGCAATCGCGACGGCGACCCGGAGTTTAAGCCTTACTACGCGGACATATACACGGTTTGCGTGGCCACCGGCGAGATTAAGCGGGTTACAGCTACCGAAGGCCCGGCCGGCAGTCCAGTTTGGTCTCCGGACGGCAAGAGCCTAGCCTACATGGGCCACACCGGGGAGTTCTACTCGGCGACACTGATGCGCGTGTGGTTAGTCAGCGCTGACGGCGGCCAACCGGTTAACCTAACCGCGGACTTTGACCGTTCGGTCGGCGACCAGACGGGCTCTGACTGCCGCTATGGGGCGAGTGGAGAAGGGCTGTTCTTTAGCAGCTGCGGCGAAGCGGTAATTTTTGTGGCGAGCGATAGGGGCGACACGCACGTCTACCAGGTCTCGCTCGCGGCGCGCGCAGTAGAACAGGTGACTAAGGGTCATCACCACGTGCAGGGCATGAGCTTTAGTGCCGAGTCGGGCAAGCTAGTGTACTGTGCCTCTACCCACATGTATCCCGCCGATTTGTTCCTCTGGGTCGACGGCGGGGCTCCAGAGCGCCTAACCGCAGTCAATCAAGAGCTGCTCCAAGATGTTCTCCTTAGTGAGCCGGAAGAGTTCTGGCTCCAAGGCGCAGACGGTTGGGATGTACAGGGGTGGCTAATGAAGCCGACGGATTTCTCCCCCGAGAACAAATATCCGCTCGTGCTCGAGATTCACGGCGGGCCGCATACACAATACGGGTGTACCTTCTTTATGCAATTTCAGCTGTGGGCTAACAGCGGATACGGCGTTCTCTTTACAAATCCGCGCGGCAGTCACGGGTATGGGCAGACCTTTGTCAACGCTGTACGCGGCGACTATGGGGGCGGCGACTACCGCGACTTGATGCGGGCTGTAGACTGGGCGGTGACAATGCCTTGGGTAGACAGCGAGCGCCTAGGGGTGACGGGCGGAAGCTACGGTGGATTTATGACCAATTGGATTGTTGGGCATACCCGGCGTTTCAAGAGCGCGATTACTTTGCGGAGCATTTCTAATTGGCTTAGTTTCTATGGCGTCAGCGACATCGGCTACACCTTTACGGAGTACGAGATTCTTGGCAATCCATGGGACAACACAGAACTTCTGCTGAAACACTCTCCCATCACTTACGTCAAGAATATTGCCACGCCAATACTCATCCTGCACGCCGAGCAAGACATGCGCTGCCCCATAGAGCAGGGGGAGCAGTTCTACGTTTATCTAAAGAAACTGGGCGTAAAGACCCGCATGGTCAGGTTCCCCGGGGCTAACCACGAGCTGTCCCGTAGCGGCAAGCCCAAACTTCGACTGGCGAGGCTCAAGCACCTTTTGGAGTGGTTCCAAGAGACGCTGTAGCAGGCAAAAAGAGCTGTCCCCGACTGCGGGACAGCTCTTTGCTTAGATTTACTGCCGGATCGTGTCCCAGATGAAGGCCCGCAATTCCGTCATGTTTTGGCCAAGCCAGACCATGGCGTGATGGCGTCCGTAAGCGGCTTCGTCTTGGCGGGGGTCGGGATTCCCGGCGTAGTGATCACTAAAGCCAAACAGGCCGCGCACCAGTTGGTAGTACCACAGGCGCGGCATTTCTAGGTACTCGGAGGGCGCTAAGGTTCCTCCGCCTTCACGATAGCCCTTGAGCATCGCGGTGGCAAGAGGGTAGTTGAAGTGCCCGTCTTTAAGGCACGTGAAGCCGACGGCACGCATCAATTCCCACGCCGGAAAGCTATAACAGGTTTGGTCAAAATCGAGCACGCCGGCGACGGTGCCGTGGTCGTCAAACAATACGTTGCCGAGCTGGTAGTCTCCGTGAATAGCCTGCTGCCGCAGGTGGAAGAATTGCCGGGGACCGACATCCACCCCCTGCATTACTTGGATACGGTGTGTAAGCGAGGAGATGACAAAACGGTCGAAGTCGTCCTGAGCCTCCTTGGACTGGACGACTGCCAGCAAATCAAACATGCGGGGCAAAGACTCTTGGCTCCCACGCCATAGACTGTTGTGGAGCTTGTCCGCCTGCGGGAAAAAGCGCAGGCTGTGGTGAAGTTTCCCGAGCATCGCGCCCATGCCGAGACCCTCGGCGCTGCCCACTTCGTCTAAGGCTAGGTTGCGTCCGGGGATAAAGCGAAGCAGCAGCAAACGGAGCCGGTCCGCATGTAGTACCAAGTCGCCTGACGCAGTAGGTACAACTTGCGGGACAGGGAAGGCCAGCGGCGAAAGGTACGCCGTAACTTCCAGGCCGTCGTAAAGCCGCTTGTCGGTTACGGCATCGCTGTAGACCTTAAGGCAGTACGCTTGCCCGTCATTCGCAGAAAGTTTATAGTTGCGATTTACCCTCCCTGTAGACATAAGCTCAAGCGAGGCCACAGAAACGCAGTAATTCTGAGACAAGAGGTCTTTTAGGTCCATGCCACACCTCCTACACGACGGTTGTCCTTTCCTTTCGCTGTATGCAGGCATAATCCTTTTTATCTCTGGAGAGACTTCGTTAGCCCGAGGAGCCATGCCAGAGGGAAGAAGACGAAAGCTGTAGCGACAGAGGCAAGCATGAGTCTTAGGAGCGGAGCCCCGGCGTAGTACACCAGAGCTGTCTCAGCGGCAAATAGGGCGAGCGCGCCGGCCATGCCGCCCCGCAGCAGGAGGCTTACTACCGCTCGCAGTCCCCCCAGCGTCTTGACGACGGCAAAGAGCCCCAGCACTGCGCCACTGCCAATACCTACGACCACCGCCAGTACCGCGATGTATATGCCAAGTTCGGGCCGCGCGTAGGTGCCCGCGACAATAGCCAAGGAGCTAAGCATCGTGCATATGGCCGCATTCCTCGTTGGCACGGCAGGTTTGCCGAGTCCCTGCAAAGTAGCTGTGGTGATGTGTTGCAGGTAAATCATCCATGCCACCCAACCCATGGTCGACAAAAGCTCCCCGGCCTCGGCTACGCCAAAGAGCAACGTGCATATTTCCACTCCGGCCGCGATAAACACCACGCTACTTGGCCAACCAAGAAGTAGGGCTAGCGTCAAGCCACGCAAGAAACTGCGTTGTCCGTGGCGTGCGCCAAGCTGATCACCGCTCTCGGCCATAGCCGGCAAGAGGTTACTGGCCAGGGGGAATGTCAGCACGGAGGGGATGAAGAGCACGGTTACGGCCATCCCTGTCAATTGCCCGTAAGCTATGGCCGCTGCACTGGCCGAGTATCCCATGTAACGTAGGCTGCGCGGTATCAGGACTGCCTGCAGGGCTGATGTAAGCGAGAGAATTAAGCGGCCGGCTGCCACGGGGATGACAATGGAGAGCAGAGGGGCGAACCGTGGCTTGGCCTTATCCGCTACTCGGCGCGACAGCGCGAGCAAAGCCAGTAGGGTTATGAGCCCACACAGCTCGCCAAGGGTGTAGCCCATGGCCAGACCGAGCGATATTCCGCCCGCTCCCAATGGTCTTAGGCTAAGAGCGAGATAGAGCGAAGCGACCACATGCGCGGCTTGTTCGGCAATTAGGCCTGTAGCGATGAGCGACATATAGCGCATACCCTGATAGTATCCCCGCACGGCTCCTCCCAATGAAACAATGAGGAGAGCGGGTGCCATGGCCAAGAGCGACACCCAAAGTCGCTCTTCCCCCACGATTTCAACCGCCAGAGTGCGACTGCCTGCGGCCAGCAGTATCATGCCGGCGCTTCCCGCAATCGCCGCCAGACGCCAGCCTGCCTTGAAGGCGGAGTTGACGCCCACTGCGTCCCCGCGCTGGCGGTGGCTGGCGACTAACCTAGCCACGCCAATGGATATCCCGGCGGTGGCTACGGTCATTACGCTCACATAGAGAGGGAAAGCCATCTGGTAGAGGCCTATGGCTTCTTGGCCGAAAGCTCGCACGAGGTAGGCGCGAAAAGCGAGCCCTACTATGCGGTTAATGATAGCGGCGAAGGCTAAAACCGCAGTCCCACTGACCATGGTGTGTTGGCGCATATGCATCTCTCCTCTCGGGAAGATACATATGTCAGATTCGCGTGCACATGCCTGCGCGAATTAAAAGACTTCTCTGTGGAGTAGGAGAAGACTGCGTCGATAGCGAAACCACAGTAAAGAAGACAGAGCGCGAGGAGGAAGTAAATGAACGAGCAAAAATTCGCGAGAAGACTACAGAAAATGCAGGGGAATGTCATCCGCGAAATACTCAAATTAACCCAGCAACCGGATATCATTTCCTTCGCGGGGGGATTGCCAGCCCCAGACTCGTTCCCGGCGGAAGAATTGGCAGAGATTGCGCGTCAGGTACTGCTAAACGACAGGTCGATACTGCAGTACGGCACGACCGAGGGGTATGGTCCCCTGAGAGAGTTTGTGGCGGACTGGGTTAAAGATGTTGGTATAACGGCCAAAGCAGAGGACGTCATCATTACTTCGGGCTCGCAACAGGGAATCGACCTAATCGCTAAGGCCATGCTTGACCCGGGGGATAAAGTCGTAGTGGAAAGCCCTACATACTTGGCGGCTATACAAATTCTGCGCACGTATGAGGCCGGCTTCGCCGTGGTCCACAACGACCGTGACGGTGTCCTAGCAGACGAACTAGAGGCTGTCATCGCTAAGGAGAGGCCTAAACTTGTCTATCTCGTGCCTACCTTCCAGAACCCCACCGGCATTACCTTAAGTCCTGCGCGGCGTCGGGAGATAGGCGAAATGCTCAGTCGGCGAGAGGTAATCCTCATCGAGGACGACCCTTACGGGCGCCTGAACTTTACCGGAGGGGTGCTGCCCGCGATTAAGTCCTTCGACGCCAGCAATCAAGTCGCCTACTTCGGTAGTTTCTCCAAAATAATCTCACCGGGCCTGCGCGTTGGATTTGCGATTGCGCCCGCCCCCTTGCTGCGCAAGCTCGTCATCGGCAAGCAGGGCACAGACGTGCATACCTGTAACCTGTCGCAGGTTATGGTTTATGAGTATTGTCGGCGAGGGCTGCTCGGACCCCATATCGCCGATGTGGCTCGCGACTATCACAGGAAGCTTCGGGTCATGCAGGAGTGTCTTGCGCTTCTGCCGGAGGGGATCAAATGGACCGAGCCGGAAGGCGGCCTCTTCATCTGGGGCGAGCTGCCGCCGCATATCGACGCAGTTAAGTTACTGGAGATCGCGGTGCGGGAGAAAGTGGCGTTTATACCCGGGGAAAGCTTTTTTGTCGAAGGCGGCGGGAAGAACACGCTAAGACTTAATTTCAGCAACGCCACTGAGGATAACATTCGTCTCGGCTTCCGACGTTTAGCCAAAGCCCTAGCGGAGTATAATTAGTGGCATGCGGGTAGTATTGTTGGCACTCAACGCGAGCTTCGTGCACACCAGCCTCAGTGCGCGGTACTTAGAGGCCGTGTGCGGCAGGGCTGGCATCGAGCTCGCAATCATCGAGTCAAACATCAACGAAGGAGCAGATTTTCTTGCCACCAGAGCTCTTGGACTACGTCCGGAGCTCCTTTTGTGCTCCGTCTACATTTGGAATAGGCGCCTCATGGAAGATATCTGTACGCGGATACGCCTGATTGACCCTAGCATAACTATTGTCTGGGGCGGCCCTGAGGCGAGTGGGGGATGGGAGGAGATTATCCTTAGGGATGACGTCGACTTTGTGGCCTGCGGTGAAGGCGAGGAGTCTATCTCGCGTCTGATTCGCGCGCTCGAACAAGGCGATAAGCCGGAGGGAATAGGGGTAACGTGGCGGGGCGGTCCCCCACCCGTAGTCGAGAGAGTACACGATCTCGACAAGCTCCCTTTCCCATACGGCAACGAAGTATGGCTGCAGAGCAAGATTTACTACTTTGAGACAAGCCGCGGTTGCCCGTACAACTGCGCTTACTGCCTGTCTTCGCAGGACAGCGGTGTGAGGTACATGTCACTGGATGTCGCTAAGGCTCGCATCTCGGACATGATGGGGAAGGTGCCGCTAATTAAGTTCGTTGACCGCACATTCAATGCCGACCCCAAACGGGCGCGGGAGCTATGGGAGTTTTTGCTTTACAGCGGCGGAGACACCAGGCTGCATTTTGAGATTTGTGCGCACCTCCTAACAGCTGATGATTTCAAGCTTCTCGCCGACCCCCGCGCCAAACGCTTTCAGTTCGAAGTCGGCTTGCAGTCTGCGTCCCAAAGCAGTCTGCGGGCCGTTAACCGCCCCGTAGATGCGTCACACACGCTACAGGCGGTGACGCGCCTGGT
>CAYGHR010000027.1:6695-17515 GCA_964349715.1 uncultured Peptococcaceae bacterium | reverse complement strand
CCGGTGCAGTAGAGCTTGGCTTCGTCGACATAGCCTAGGTCAATTAAGGCCTGCACGCCGTGCATTAGGTCATCGTGCTCGCGCGGCCCCCAGTCACCGCGGATGACTTCGCAAAAATCTTGGCCATAGGACGTTGACCCGCGGTAGTTGACTAAGAGCACGACAAACCCCTGCGCGGCAAAATACTGCGTGTCGAAGCGAAAGTCTGGGCTGTCGTAGGCCATGGGCCCGCCGTGAATCTTGGCCATAAGCGGCGCAGGAGCCTGCTTGGGGTCAAACTGCGCCGGTAACGCGACAAGTGCCTCGATCTGGCTACCGCCGCTGCTGGCATAGGTTATGCGCTCGTATCGCGCCGTGTCGCGCTCGTCAAGCCACCTGTTATGACGTGTCAGCGCTGTAGCCTGCTCTCTTGGCAAGCCTCCTAAGAGAGCGTTGGTCGATGTGCAGTAAAGCTCCCAGGCGCTAGAGGGGCTGCTCTTGACAAAAGCTAGACATTGCCCTGCCACACTGATATGCCCGGCTAGCGTACACAGGCGGTCGACCGCAGGGAAGACTATCTGCGTAACGCCATCGATAGCAGCTTTAGCTAGGCGGGTCTGCCCTCTGTCCCCTACGGCTACCAGCAATTCGCGGTCGTTTACCCAGACAGGCGCACCGACTACCGTGCGGTCTAGCCCCTGTGTCAACACTTGGAGTGGGGTACTCTTGATTGGTACCGGATAGACGCGCGCGTGTAGCGCCGCATCCCCTTGGGGGTGGTCGGGCACCACGCCGCCGATAGTGCTCCACCCCTGACCTACATACCCGGCCAAATCATGAATCGGCTCGGCCGTGTCCACGTCTATTGCGACTAGGTGGCGCAAGACATAGGCGTTTTCAGGTGTCAGCGAGGTGACAAAGGCCACACGGCTACTATCATGCGACCAACGCGGTGAGCTGGCGTTAACGTCCCCACTTGTTAGACGGCGCGCGTTGTCGCCGCTTGGACTAATTAGCCACAGGTCATGGCGACGGTTGTTGTCAGCATCACCCGTGCGGTTCGATACAAAGACAATCCACCGGCCGTCAGGCGAGAAGCGCGGTTCCTCCTCGCTAGCGCAGCCATGAGTTAGGCGCCTTACCTGCCTTGACTCTAGCTCTAAGACGAACAGATGCGTCTTAACGTCGTCGAGGTACCCTAATTCATCGTGCTTGTGCAGTACGCGGTCTATCACCAGCGGTCCTTTTTCGCCTTCTTTTTCCTTGCCGCGAATGCTCTTTAGATAGACTTGCTGCTTTTCTTCGGGGTCGCGTGCGGCGAAGACAATCTGCTTGCTGTCAGGCGCCCAGTCAAACTGAAGCACGCCTTCTTCGCGCCATGTCAGCTGACGCGGCTCCCCGCCTAACTTCATATCCAGCATCCACACTTGCGGGCGAGGCTTATCATCGCCGCTCTTTTTGTCGTCCTCTTTCCCCTCCGGTTCGGATAAGGCCTTAGCCACCTCTAACTCGTGCGCGCGGGTGGAGAGAAAGGCCAAGTACCTGCCGCACGGCGACCAAACTGGTGAGCTGTCCTTGGTCATACCACGTGTGAGGCGGTGCGGCGAGCTCTGTCCATCGGTCGCTACTAACCAAAGGTTTTGGTAGCGATCGTTTTCTGCTTTGCGAAACCCCTGCAGCACGTAAGCGAGGTAATGTCCGCAGGGCGACACCTCCTGCTGGCTCGGAGTCAGCAACGAGTAGTAATCTGTTAGTTCTATTTTGGTCTTCATCTCGTCCCTCCTGTTAAACTGCAAATCGCGCTACTAATGCAAAATCTTCCTCTAATGCATTTTAACACTGTCAGGGGACACGCGACAACTTTTCAGTCAAAACTAACCTCGCAAGATCCCCATTCTCTCGTATAAGCGGATAGCAGCGGTGGCCGCGGTCGCGCCACACTTAAGTCATTGCGTCGCAGGGGGGCGACGGGTTATGATGTTTGCGCACAGAACACTAAGCCTATGGCTTGTGGGGGGAACATATGCAGCTCTTGATACGCGCAGCCATCTCCGGAGCAATGATTGCCGTGGTATCCTTACTAAGCAGGCGCATGCCTTTGCTTGGCGCAATCATTGTCTCTCTGCCTATTAACTCTATCCTAGCTATGGTCTGGCTCTACGAAGACACTAAGGATGTCGACCTCGTGATAAATCTGTCACAGTCGATTTTTTGGATCATACTCCCGTCATCGATCTTTTTTCTCGCGATGACCTTTTTTTTGCGTAGACAGCAGGAGTTCTACCCTGCCTTGGCTTTGGCGTCTGCGGTGATGATTGGGTCTTACTGGCTGTACGTCAGATTGATGGCCATATTTGGAGTAAGGCTGTAGGAATGGATAACTTGAAGTTCGTCGCTCTTGACTTTGAAACTGCTAATGCCCACCGCAGCAGCGTCTGCGCGGTCGGTATCGCCATGGTCACCGACGGAAAGATTGCCGAGCGGCGCTCGTGGCTTGTGCGGCCGCGCGATATGCGCTTTGATCGCATAAATGTGTCCATCCACGGCATCACTCCGGAGGCCGTCAAGGATAAGCCGCAGTTTAACGAGCTCTGGCCAACCATAAGTAATTACTTTAAGGATAATTGCGTGATCGCTCATAACGCCAGTTTTGACATGAGTGTTCTACGCAGCGTCTTGACCACATACAGCCTCCCCCACCCCCATCTTCACTACCACTGCTCCGTTATCTTGGCTAAGCGTACCTGGGTCGGGCTGACTAGCTATAGACTGAATATCTTAGCCAACCACCTCAGTATTCACCTCAAACACCATGACGCCGAGGACGACGCGGCAGCCGCAGCCGAAATTGTGCTGCGGGCTTCGCAGTTCCATGCCGCGTCATCACTAGACGACCTCTGTGTGCGCACCGGAACTACACAGGGATCGCTCTCTTTCGATGGCTGGGTCCCGCCGCGGACAAGGCGAACTCGATGCCGATAAGTGCATGTCGCACTCCTCCGTCCCCGAACGACATCCCAAAGATTTACACCCCGTCTAATCTCTTAAAAACCTATCTCTGGCCGCGTCGGTATCGCCTTGCCTCTCTCGCGGGGCTGATGGTTTTTTCGCTAGCTGCGCAACTGGCGCGCCCACAGATACTGCGCTCAGTGCTTGACCTGTCGTTAGCCGGCAACGCGCTCACACAAGTGCTGTGGGGAGTGGTAGTGCTAGGGGCCGTGGCAGTGGCGGGGCACTTCTTTGACGCGCTCGTTCGCTATGGCAGCGACCGACTGGGGTGGGAGACGACGAACGAGCTGCGCCACAATCTCACACTCCATGTGCTCGGGCTCCCCATGGCTTTTCACAAAGGGACAAGCCCGGGCGAACTAATAGAGAGAGTCGATGTCGATGTCACTCGCCTAGCGGGCCTCATGGCGAATTTCGTCCGCCACATTGTGATCAATGTGCTGTTTATCGTTGGCTCTGTCCTCCTGCTATGGCGCGAACACTATTTAGTCGGCCTAGTCTTTGCCCTGTACACGGCGGTGAGCCTAACAGTGCTCAGCCGCGTTAGAACGATTACTACCCCCTATGTGGTTGCAGATCGCAAGGCTACTGCCCATGTCTACGGCTTAGTGGGCGAACAGCTATCCACGACCGAAGACACCCAGGGGGTCGGTGGCGGGCGGGTGATGCAGGACAGACTTCGCCTCGAGCTGTACAAATGGCTGCCCCACCGCATCAAGGCGTATTTGTCCTACACGTCCATCTGGTCGGCGGCCATGCTCCTGCAAGCCATCAATTTGCTGATTGCCGTGGCTTTAGCGATTTTCCTCTGGCGCAATCTCGGGGCAAGCATTGGTACAGCTTACCTGATTATTCACTACGCCGAGCTGCTGCAACAACCGGTGCAGCAAATCCGCATGCAACTGCAGGAACTGCAGCGGGCCGCTTCGTCGCTGACTCGCATCAACGAGCTCTTGGCGTTGTCCTCGTTGGCAGAGGAGGGCGATGCGCTCTCCCCCCTCCCGACCGGGGCACTGCAGATCGACGCCCACGACCTAAGCTTTAACTACCACGACGACCATACCCTTGTGCTTGACCGTGTTTCCTTTTGCTTGCCGGCTGGGAAGGTACTAGGTGTCATAGGCCGCACCGGCAGCGGCAAGACGACGCTGGCGCGCCTGATGGCACGGCAATACGACCCTACGGGGGGTTCGCTCTGTCTCGGTGGTATAGCAACAACAGCCACCGCCGTTAAGACTATTCGGGAGCGCATCAGTTTTGTCACGCAAGAGGTGCAAGTCTTCAAAGCTTCGGTACGCGACAACCTAACTTTCTTTGACGACTCCTTTTCGGACACGGAGCTCTTGGGTGTTCTCTCTGAGTTAGGGCTCCTGGACTGGTACTCCTCGCTACCCGCGGGTCTAGACACCATGCTGGAGTCAGGTAGTGGCGGGCTGTCCGCCGGGGAAGGTCAGCTCTTAGCACTAGCGCGCGCCTTCCTGCGCAACCCGTCCATTGTCGTACTGGACGAGGCCTCGGCCAAGCTTGACCCTATTACCGAAAGCATGATAGCGCGCGCACTTCTACGCCTGCTGGCCGGACGCACAGGCCTAGTTGTCGCTCACCGCCTAGCCACCTTAGAGGAAGTCGATTACCTACTGCTGTTAGACGGTGGCCGTATGGTTGAATTTGGTTTGCGACAGGTGCTCGCGCAAAACCCGGAGTCTCATTACTCGCACCTGCGCCAGTTTGGCCTCGAGGAGGTGTTGACATGACCGCCCTGCGCGTCATTTGGCGGCTCTTGCTGGCGCGCCCGTGGCTCTACCTCTTGGATGCCCTCCTGTGGATAGCTGTCCACATCCTGCCTTTAATCCCTGCTCTGCTGTTGCGCCAAACGCTTGACCGTGTTTTTGCCGGTGAAGTTTCTCCCGTACAGGATTTTGCCGTAGCTATCATTGCCTATACTTTAGTACGCGTCCTAGTGATCACGTCCGGGGCGATAACCGACGCCGTGCACCGCTTTCATATGAGCTCTCTGCTGCGCTACAACGTAATGCGCAAAGTCTTCTCTCGCCCCGGAGCCGCAGCTCTTGCTACCTCGCCCGGTGAAGCTCTTGACTCGATACGCGATGACGCCGAGCACCTTGAGGAGACCGTTAGTTGGATTGCCGACTTCCTCGGTGAGTTGCTGTTTGGGCTTGGGGCAATCGGCATTATGCTTAGCATCAACGCGCGCGTCACATATGTAGTGTTTCTGCCGCTTATCGCTGTAGCCGTACTCTTTAACATTGCTTCCCAAGGGCTCGAGAACTATCGCGCGGCCACTAGGCAAGCAGCCTCGCAAGTCACTGAAGTTATGGGGGAAGTGTTTTCTGCGATACAATCCGTACAGATGGCGCAGACCGAAAAGCGAGTTGCAGTCCGACTGCAAAGCTTAAACGCCAAGCGGGCTACGCTGGCGCTGCGTGAGCGTAAGTTCAACTACGCGCTCGAGTTTTTGTCTAACAGCACCGTCGGCGTTGGCAGTGCAGCTATTTTATGGGTGGCTGGGCGAGAGCTGGGCGGAGGTAACTTTACCGTGGGTGACTTTGCCTTATTTGTTGCCTACCTAGACCATGTTACCGGTGTTGCTGAGTTCTACGGCTATTTTGTCGCCTACGTTCAGCAGGGCAATGTCGCCGTAAAGCGCCTGGTCGCACTATGTGGCGGACAGGTGTCGGAGCTGACGCGGCCCGAGCACTGGCTACGGCCTGCACCCACCCCGGCTAAGGCACGCGAGCCGCTTTCCCTCCTGACGGTGGGAGGAATCTCTTACTTGCACCCGCAGAGCGGAGCAGGCATCTCTCAGATTAGTTTTGAGGTAAAGCGCGGCGAGCTAGTAGCAATCACGGGACGGATGGGCAGCGGCAAGACCACTCTGCTGCGAGTTGTGCTGGGGCAATTGCCACGCTCCGAAGGTGAGGTGCTCTGGAACGGCACATCTATAGGCGAGCGCCACGATGTCCTCGCTCCGCCTAATACGGCCTATGTACGGCAGTCGCCACTCCTTTTCAGCGGAACACTGAGAGAGAACCTAAGCTTAGGCGGCACTTTCTCGGACGCGCAAGCTCGCAGCGCACTAAGCACCTCCGTCTTTGATCTGGACCTTGTTTCTTTGCCGCAGGGACTCGACACGGTTGTAGGCGTACGCGGGGTGAAGCTCAGCGGCGGGCAAGTGCAGCGCGTCGCCGCCGCACGCGCGATTGTCCACCAGCCCGAGTTACTTGTGTTTGACGACTTGTCGTCAGCCCTTGACGTAAAGACCGAGGAGGAGCTGTGGCAGAACCTATTCTGCGCCGAACGCAAGGGGACCTACCTTGTAGTCTCCCATCGGCCGCAAGTGCTGTCTCGTGCCGACAAGATAATCGTCCTCAAAGAAGGGCGCGTTCTGGACCAAGGCACCTACGGCCAGCTTCTGGAGCGATGTGAGGAATTCCGCTCGCTCCAAGGTCTAAACTGATACTTACACCTAGGAGGTTGCTATGTCAAACGAGGTTCTTTTCTTGATTACCACGCTAATCGGCTTCTCGCTCATTTTGGGCACATTCCGGTTTTTTGGCAAAGTGGGCATGTACTGCTGGATAGTTATGTCCATCATTGTCTGCAACATCGAGGTACTAAAGACTGTGGCCATCGGCGGCCTTGTAGCTACAACGGGCAATGTGTTGTACGGCGCAACGTTTCTGGCGACCGATATCATTAATGAAATTTACGGGCCCAAGAGCGCGCGCACGGGTGTTTGGCTTGGCTTCTTGGCGATGATCTCTACCACCCTAATGCTGCAGTTGACACTCGCCTTTGTGCCGCACGCAAGCGACTGGGCGCATCCTCACCTTAACGCCCTCTTTTCGTTTTTGCCCCGCATTGCCTTTGCCAGCCTGACTGCGTACTTGATGAGTCAGTTTATGGATATACACATTTTCGTGCGACTACGGACAAAGTTTAGCTCAAACAAGTACATTTGGCTGCGCAACAACGGCAGCACGCTACTTAGTCAGCTAGTGGACTCCGTCGTCTTCTCCTTGCTGGCCTTCACCGGTGTTTTCCCACCGGGGATTTTACTGCAGATCACGGCCTCAACATACTTGCTTAAGGCCGTCATCGCCTTGTTGGACACCCCCTTCGTCTACATTGCCCGCTCCTGGTACGACAAAACCCTCGTGCGGGAAGCTGAATGATGTGGTCTGAGAGCGTTGATTGCCGAGATTGTGAAACTATGCTACAATCTTTGCGCACTCACGCCAAATTCGGACTGCAATAACCGTAAGGGAGCATGGAAATGAAAAGTGACAAGTTCCGCTATCTGGTCGCGGCTGCCGGTTTCTTGACAACGCTTTGCTTGGGGACTCTCTATGCATGGTCGATTTTTATGCCTGCGCTACAGGCGGAATTCGGCTGGAGCCGCGCGACAGTGACCATCCCCTTTACGGTAGCCGGCCTGGTGTTTGCTTTCGGCATGGTCCCGGCAGGACGAATCCAAGACATTAAAGGCCCCCGCCCGCTGATAATCTTTAGCGCCATCACTTCCGTTGTTGGCTACGGCTTGAGCGCTATGGCGCAGAACCTGCCGTGGCTTATTGTCTCCTACGGCATCATCATGGGTGCCGCCATGGCCGCAGGCTACTCCGCCGTCGTAGCCGGTGGCCTCAAGTGGTTCCCCGATATGAAGGGCACAGCCACCGGCATTCTCGTCGGCGGCTTTGGCGCCTCAGCGGCCGTTTTTGGTCCCATAGCGCACTACGTGGTACGGGAACTGGGCTGGCGTACCGCATTCCGGTGGCTGGGGATCGCTTTTGCGGCCATTATTGCTCTGTGCTCCTTTGCACTTGTTAACCCGCCTAAGGGCTGGCGCCCTGCCGGTTGGGATCCCTCTACAGCAAAAGGCCTCCGCAAACATTCCCCTGAATACACAGGCTACGAGTTCCCCTTCAAGGCGATGTTACAAACGCCTCAGTTCTGGATGATGTGGACGCAGTTCATTCTCATCCTCTGCGGCGGCTTTAGCATTATTGTTCATTTGCGGCCTCTCGCGCTAGAGCTTGGGCTCTCGCCGGCCGCAGCTACAAGCCTAGTTGCCATCATTTCGCTCAGCAACTTGTCCGGGCGCTTCTTTTTGAGCCCGCTGTCTGACGCTATTGGTCGGCTAAAATCGTTTACCTTAGTCGGAGTACTGATGGCCAGTGCCACCGCCGCGGCCCCACTCGCCGCGATTCTCAACATCCCCGGCCTGCTGTATTTTTCGGCGATTGTAGGCGGCGTGGCCTTTGGCGGATACCTCGGCCTCTCTCCTGCCTTCACAGCGGACTCTTGGGGCATGAAAAACGTCGGCGTTAACTACGGCGCCATGCTAAGCGCATGGGGTATAGCTTCGTTTATCGGACCGTACTTTACCGGGCTGATTCGCGATAGCGTTGGCAGCTACAACCCCGCATACTTCATCTGGGTCGCCGCGTGTATCCCGGCGATAATCTTCACTGAGTTTCTTGTCAAACCAGCTCACCTTAAGAAACTTGCCGTCAAACTAGGCATCCCTAAGGCAGAAGCCGCCTAACCCGCCTCCGAGTGTAGGTCCCGACACAGCAGGAGAAAGAAGGGGCGCCTAGCTCATGGCTAAGGCGCCTCGTTCTTGTTAAATTGAATCCTGCCCACTTCGCGGAAGTCTTGTCCCTGATGGGCGGTTACGAATTCATCCGAAAGCACATAGAAGATTTCGCCCACATAGAGAACGCGCTTCACCGCCAGGTGTGAAATCCTCGCCTGCTCCGAAAAACCCCGCACAAGACTCACGTCGTAGACAATTGCGCCTTGGAACTCAAAGGGTCCGTGGTTAAACTCGGGCTTTGGCACCGGCGAATGGATAGTGACCGGGAAAGCCATAAGATTGTTGCGTCTGTCAAAGAGAAGCGCCTTATGGTTGTGTAGCACCTCGGAATACGTGCCGCGCCCGCCGATTATCTCCACATGCTCCTCGACAGGGGTCGCGACATCTGTTACGTCGAAGATAGCCAGTTTAATGCCTAGCTCAATGGCCACCTCGCTGATTACGCGCCCGCTGGCATCCCGCGTCGTGGCCACTGTAGTGTCCCGACCAATGCCGAGCAGGTGGTTTTCATCGAGCGGGTGCAAATAGCTGCTAAAGCCGGGGATCTTGAGCTCGCCCAGAATTTTGGGGCTCCTGGGATTGGCTAGGTCGATCACAAACAGCGGGTCCACAAGCACGAACGTCACCATATAGCCTCTGTCTCCCATAAAGCGCGCGGAGTAAATACGCTCGGTGGGAGCAATGTTTAGGATACTGCCCACGGTCTGCATCTTGGCGTCAAGCACAAAGACGGCATTGCTTAGCTTATCACCGCTCCAAATGGTCGTCGCGGTGCGAAAGTACCCGTTGTGTTCGTCCATAGAGAACTGATTGAGGATAGTCCCCTTAACCGAGCCGCGTGCCGCGTGCACTACGTCGACGCCTTTAACCGCAAGCCTGTGAAACACGGTATCGCCCTGCCAGTCGCCTACGGCCACATAGATGTTTTTATGCGACATGTAGACTTCGTTGCCCGCGCCGAGAAAGGCGGAGACAGCCGCGACTTCGCTTGGACGGCTTAGATCAAACGCTGCCACAACAAGGTAGTTCGGCACGATGCGGTCGGGGAAATATTTAATGTCCGAGGGATTTATGGGGGTAAAGTCTTTGCCCTGCGTGCTGTCGCGAAAATGTGGCGTAATGGCTCCATCTGCCCATCGATTTGACAGCAAATACACTACAGAGCCTATCTTGCGTGCCGCAAGCCGGTGTCCCTCGATTTCTACTTCCCGCAGAAGCCGCAGATTAGCGCGGTCCGTGAGGTCGTAGACAAGTGCCCTGACAGTAGGGTTGCCCCACCAGCGCGGCATGATCATGCTGGCCCTAGGGGCGCTCGTGGTGTGGAATTCGCGATTGTCGGCTTGTCCTATCACTACGAGATACTTGTCGTCGATAAAAATCTCTTGCGGCATAAACGTCTCATCCTCGAAGGTTAGGGTGGACATGACTTGCATGGCCGACAGGGGATGAACGCGGGTGACAGTGACCTCTCGCCCTCTCACTTGGTAGATGTACTCGCCGTCCGTTTTGGCTATGTCCGCTTCATCAACGCCTGCCACTTGGATGTTCGTCTGCGAGTGGTCGGCGTTGCTTGCGCTTTCCGTGGTGAAGTCAGAAGGGCTTCTTAGGGCATTCTTGCCTAGCCCGCCGATTTGGCCGGAAAGTAGCCGTTCCAGTTGCTGCGTTGTGCCAACACGCGGTAGTGCGCTCGCGTCCAGAGTACCGGCGTAAGCCGTATTGCTCCAGAAGTCCCATCCAACCTCCACGCCCAAGCGCTCCAAAAGACGCAGGGGCACGAAAACTGCGCCCCCGTGATAGATGGCAGGCGGGTTAAACACGTGCTCCTCTTGCCTAGCGATCACCCGCACCACCGCATGCCCCTTGTATGGGGCAAGGGGCGCCGTGACTGTGTGCGTGTCCAGATTGGAACTAAACAGCAAGGTCTGTGTGGACACGTCAAACTCCACAGTGAGACCGAGAAGTCCTTGGAGTGCTTTGGCTGGCACATAGGCTCGCCCCTCAAAGAGAACCGCTCCCGCGACTCGCACCCCAAACAGTGACACGTTTACAGGGCGCGCACCAAAAGCGTCAGCGCGTCGCCAAGCACCTTGACTCAGACTGACGACCATAAGCAGCACTAATGCAACTACGGCCACTCTCTGCAACACGAGGACATCCCTCCACTTCTACCTACCTCTTTAGACGTGCACGAAAGAAAGCAGTTCCGAAGTGC
>CAYGHR010000027.1:0-6595 GCA_964349715.1 uncultured Peptococcaceae bacterium | reverse complement strand
CTCCACTTCTACCTACCTCTTTAGACGTGCACGAAAGAAAGCAGTTCCGAAGTGCAGGTGACGTTTCTGCGAAACTTCGGAACAACCCTCTCGTACTACTGGGTATGAAGCGTCAAAGAAAGGGACAGTGACTATGAGTGCAGGTGCAGGGGCAACAGCAGCGGCCGCAGCGGCCGCCGCCGCACAAGATGCCAGAATGCAAGAGGAGGAAGAGAAATTGACCACATATAACCCGGATGATCTCAATGGATGGGAATTCAAGATAGTTCGTTCTTCCACTAGCATCAGCGGAGATAAATTCCTGCGGTTGTGCGAAGAGGAAGCCCAGAACGGGTGGGAACTTGTAGAGAAATTCGATGACTACAGGGTAAGGTTCAAGCGCCCAGTGGCACGCAGGGCCTACGACAGTCAGGCAGTGATAGATCCATACCGCACAAAATTCGGGATATCCGATGCGAAAATCATTCTACTCGTCGTGCTGGGGTCATTTGGGCTGTTTCTTGCCCTTACACTCGGGATAATGATGCTCAGATAACTTGTGGGGCATCACTGGGGAAAGCTACTAATGATACCGAATAATTCCAAAGCGGCAGAGTTCGCAGAAATCCTTGAGTTCGCGCATAATCTCAGCATGCAACTCAAGTAGCGGCTGGGGATTTTGTCTGTACTTCTCGATGTTACGGGCCCTCAGCCCTTCAACAGCCACCAAGACAAAATCCATTGCCGCTTCTTTGCTGACCCCAGGTCGCAAGCTCGATAGATCTAGATTGCGCGAGAAGGCTTGGTAAGCCTTCTCCTTGGCAATGCCTCTTATCATGTCTACTGTCTGTTGCACGTCTTTTGGGCAATCGAGCTGTTGCTGCACTAAGAAGGCGTAATGCAACGGATTTTGTTCCGCTAGGGACCACTTGCGCAGTGTCCAGTTGAGCAGACGCGTGACAATGTCTTCAGCAGGATACTCCAATCCTGTATAGAAGGCATCGTGTAGCAGCTTCGTGCAATAGTCGGTAAGATACAGGTACAACCGTTGCTTGCTCCCGAAATAGTAGAAGAGCAGCCCCTTTGAGATACCTGCCTCTTTACACATGGTGTTTGTGGAGGCGCTGCTGTAACCTGCGCGCGCAAACTCTTTAATGCAGGCTTGGCGTATCGAGTTCTGTTTTTCAGGATTTAGGCTCGAGAATGATTCGCTATGTTCCACGTTCAGATCCCTTCCCACTGCATCTTTTGCGCTGACAGGACAAGCCGCACTTTTTATGCTAGCCAACACGCATCAGGCGTGATACCGCCACTGTCCCCCATGCGACCATCGTAGCAGCAAATGCTGCTAGGAGCAATATCAAGGGCCACACATCTGTGAGACCGCCACCTTTGAAGAACACCTCGTGGGCAATGCGCATGAGCCAGTTGAGCGGCATGGCTCTACTAACGACCTGTAGCCAATCTGGGAACACCGCCACCGGGTACATGATACCGGAAAGAAACATCATGGGCATCATGAGCGGCAGACCGGCCACTATACGGAAAGTCCGCTCATCGCGCACATAAGCACTGATAGCATAGCACAGGCCCATAAGGCCGAGCCCCGTCAACAATGTGGCCAGGAACAACACTGTCAACGAACCGTTAGGGCTAACACCAAAGAGAAGAATAGCCATGGTTACCGCAATAACTGCAGAGGTGGCGATGAGCGCAGTGTTGGCGATCAATTTGCCCACAATCATCCAGATACGGCTGATCGGTGCAAGGGCGAGGAAATGGATGGTACCCGAAGTTTTCTCAGCTATTAGAGTGAACCCACTGAACACAAAGGCGTTTGACAGCACCACCATGGCCACAATCGCAGCCCCAAGGAGTCGGAGCAGATAGCCAGGGTCGTCCATGCCTAGCCCCCAAGCCTCTTCAACATCAAGCAGGGGAATCAGCGGAGCTTGCACGTCTGGCTGGCCGTCGCTGCGCATCCCCCTGACCAGTGCCGAACTGATGCTTGCCAGTACCGCGCGGGCTGCGGCTCCCTGAGTGTCATCGACCGTTACACGCAACGAAGTCGCTTGCATCGGCCTATAGACTGCGGCCATCACTTCGCCCGCGCGCACTGCGGCCACGGCCAGCTGAACGCTGGCAAAAGGGACTGCGACGAGATGTTCGGAGGCTAAAAGGATTTCGGCCTCTAAGGCGCCTTCTACTACTGCAACCCGCAAGTGATGCATGGGCTGAGCCTGAAGCCCAGCAAGGTATCCCCATAACAGCACCACCACGACGGAATTGATTAGTGACATGGCGAACAGCTTGGTCTTTAACTGCAAGAGAATCTCATGGCGAATTATGCCCCTTAGGGCGCGCAGCACCTTCATGTTACTCTATCCTCCTTGCGGTTAATGCGAGAATAGCTTCTTCGAGAGTCTCGGCCCCCGTTGCCTTAAGTTCGGCCGGAGATCCATCGGCGATTACGCTCCCTTTGTCGACGACGACAATGCGCTTGCAGAAGCGCTCGGCCTCCTCAATATAGTGTGTGGTTAGGATTACGGTGCGTTTTTCAGCAGCGAAACGTTCGATGTCTTCCCAGAGGGCATAGCGCGAGCGCACATCAAGCCCGGTCGTTGGTTCATCGAGAAACACGAGCCTTGGTCTGTGCAAGATGGTGCGGGCGTAAACGAGTCTTCGTTTCATGCCCCCCGAGTAAGTCGCCACAGGTCGACGGGCAACTGCATGCAGATCGGTGCGGCCTAGGACATCGGCAACTGCCTCTTTGGCATCCTTGGAGCTCATGCCATGTAAGGCTCCCTGCAACAACAGATTGTCGTATCCAGAGATTGGCTCATAGAGATTATTGTCTTGAGGCATGAGACCAATGTTAGCTCGCACTGCTTTCGCGTGAGATCTGACATTAAGTCCGGCTACATAGGCCTCTCCCGAAAAATTGGCCAGCATAGTCGTCAAGACATTGATCAGCGTCGTCTTACCTGCACCGTTCGGACCGAGTATGGCGATGGGCTGCGACCACTCGAAGTCGACACTGATGCCCCTGAGAGCCTGTACCCTGTCGTACTTGACAGCTACACCTCGCACTGAAACAGCGCTCGTCTCTACCTTCATCCCACTAATCCCCCTTCTATTGACCACCTAGTCAATAATAGCACCCATTGACCATACGGTCAATGGGTGCTGCGGCGAAACTTGCAAAAAATACATGTGCCAAAGCGCGTGAGTCGCATTACCGCTACCACTTGCAGCTTTCGTAGCGGTATGTCCCCACCGCTTCCCATGTACCCCTCTGCGGCAATAAGTTATACTCTTGATATTCACCGGAAGAGGAGAAAGTGGCATGGACATCTCGATTGCTCGCCCTGAGCTGTTTGACATCCCCGATGAGAAGTTATCGGACCGATCTTTTGGTGGCGACCAGAACTGGTACGCAACAGAGTGGAGTCGCAGGGCCGGTTGCGGGCCGACCTGCGCGGCCAACATCCTCGCTTATCTGGCCTGCACCCGCCCTGCGCTACGTTCCCTGTACGGTTTCACAGATTTGAGCCGCAGCTCCTTTGCGCAGCACATGGAGGATGTCTATCGGTTTGTCACCCCAGGCAGCATGGGGCTTAACCGCACAGAGATGTTTACCGACGGCGTCCTCGGCTTCGCCCACAGCCGCGGGATTGCGCTCACTCCACATGTCTTCGGCGTCACCAGCAATATGGTGCGCGGCCGCGTGCCTGTCGCGGGGCTGGCGGAGTTTGTTAAGGCGGGGTTAGATGCCGACTGCCCCTTGGGCTTCCTAAACCTTACCAAGGGCAGGGTGAAGAACCTGCAGAGCTGGCACTGGATCACCATTACCGCGGCACAAATGCAGGGCAACATTCTCATGGCAGACGCGTCTGACGAGGGCCTACACAGGCGCTTCGACCTCGGTCTGTGGTATCTCTCCACCCGTTTACCCGGCGGGCTGGTCTACTTTACCCAAGCGCAGTAGTACCTGCTTCCCTCGACTGCTTTCCTTATGGCTAGGCCGGGATTACTTAGTGCTTAAGAAAAATGTCCTCGGCGGCCGCGGCCCGTAGTACTGGAAGTAATCCACCTTGATATCCCCGTTATAGAGCTTGCGCTTTTTACTGGCTCTGCGGCCAAAGAACTTCTCGAATTCTGGGTGCGCAGTGATTATGTAATACGACCACGATGTGAACCTAGAGAAAACTAAGCCCATCTCTTGATACAATTTCTCCACTTGCGCCCTCTCCCCCAGTCGCTCCCCATAAGGAGGGTTGCAGATAATCTTGCCATACTCTGCTGTGGGGTGGCACGCGGACAGTGGCTGAACCTTAAAACGAGTGTGCTCTCCCACTCCTGCCGCTTGGGCATTATGCGTAGCCGCACGCACGGCCTCGGGGTTAAAGTCCGCGCCCACTATTTCCAGTTGCCGGTCGACCCTGATTAAATCCTGTGTTTCCCGGCGCGCTTGCCGCCACAGTTCTTCCGGTATGAGGGGCCATTGCTCTGAGACAAACCGACGCCGTAAGCCTGGGGCAATATTTAGCCCTATCAGGGCCGCTTCGATGGGGATGGTCCCCGAACCACAAAAGGGATCCAGGAGCGGGGTGTCCGGATACCACTTCGACAGCTCAATTAAAGCCGCTGCCAATGTCTCCTTGATAGGCGCGCCCACGGTATGCGCTCGATAACCTCGCTTGTGCAGGCCGGGGCCGGATGTATCTATGGTCAGGGTGGCAATATTGTTGAGCAAGGCTACCTCTAGCGTGTAGCGGGGCCCTGTCTCTTCAAACCAGGTAACCTGATACTTTTGCTTGAGCCTTTCCACAACAGCTTTCTTCACTATGGCTTGACAGTCAGAAACACTGAACAAGGTCGACTTTATGGATTTCCCTTCCACCGGGAAATTAGCGTCTTCGGGGAGATATCGCTCCCACGGCAAGGCCTTGGTCTGCTCGAAAAGGCTGTCAAAGGTCTCCACAGGGAACTCTCCTACTTTCAGGCGCACCCGGTCAGCAGTCCTAAGCCACAAGTTCGAACGGCAAATCCCTAACAAATCTGCCTGATAGGCCACCTTGCCGTTGTCAATCCTAGCATCCTCGAAGCCGAGTTTCCTGACCTCATCGGCCACCACGCTTTCCAAGCCAAAAGTAGCCGTCGCGATCAAATCATACCTATCCACTGCCTACTTTCCCTCCGTTCTAAGTCCAACATAAGCGATAAGCGCGAAGCAGAAGGGACGGATACTTTTGCTTCACAGACAGCACTCTCATTACTTGTAAACAGGAGGTCAGCGCTACATGAACATCTGGCTGCTCGGGTTGATTAGCTTCTTTACAGATGTCTCCTCAGAGATGGTCTACCCGCTAATACCCCTCTTCCTCACCGCAAGGTTGGGGGCAAGTCCCGCCATTTTGGGACTGATTGAGGGCACGGTAGAGAGCTTAGCGGCACTGCTGAAAGTGACTTCCGGCAGATACTCCGACCGGTGGGGGAGGCGAAAACCCCTAGCCGTCGTTGGCTATTCGCTCTCCTTTATGGGCAAAGCTTTGCTCTACCTAGCCGGAAGCTGGCAGGGCGTGTTTTTGGCGCGTAGTCTGGACAGGACCGGCAAAGGTGTGCGCGGCGCCCCCAGGGACGCCCTTATCGCCGAATCCGCTGCGCCCGGCAAACTCGGGGCCGCCTTTGGTCTGCACCGACTGATGGATACGCTGGGAGCCGTAGTGGGCGTAATGCTAGCCTACTTCCTCCTGCAAGCCGCGCCAAAGGAATATGCCCGCGTGTTTCTGTGGTCGCTAGTTCCGGCGGCGTTTGCCGTGCTCTGCTTCGTGCCCGTAAGGGATATAGCCCAGTCCCGCGTAGCTGCCGCGCGCACATCTCTGGCACCGCTGACTCAGCTACCTACAGACGTCAAGCGGTTTCTTGTGGTGGCGCTCCTTTTTTCTTTAGGCAACTCGTCAAACCACTTTCTGCTGCTGCGAGCTTTCACTATCGGCTATCTGCCTGCTAACGTCATCCTGCTCTATCTTGTGTACAACCTCAGTTACGCAGCCATCTCGTACAGCGCCGGCCGCCTCTCCGACCGCATAGGCCGCAAACCCTTGTTGCTGTGCGCCTACCTTTTGTATGCTTTAGTCTATGCGGGCTTCGCTCTTGTCACTCGTCCGGGGGCGATGTGGACGCTGTTTGCTGCCTATGGCCTATACGCCGGTATATCCGAGGGTGTAGAGAAAGCGCTGTTAATGGACTTAAGCGCGGGTCTAGGCAAGGCCACCACCATTGGATGGCACGGGACGGTCGTCAGCTTGACGCTGCTTCCCGCAAGCCTCGTCGCCGGTCTACTTTGGGAGTTCATCAATCCTGCCGCGCCTTTTGTTTTTGGCGCGGTCATGGCTGTCATCGCGGCAGCGACTCTGTATAGCACTGTACGCGAGGTAAGGGCCGCTGCCCCACATGGATAGTAGGTCTCTTGTACTATTCACCCCGTTCGGATTGACCGCACTTATCCGGGTTGGTTGTACACTTACGGCCGCGTAGGGGATGAGGTCGTGGAGATAACGCGACAACCCAGGTAGCCAGCTAAGTCCGCCGCTACCGCAGCAACGGCCTGCCG
>CAYGHR010000026.1:11917-18318 GCA_964349715.1 uncultured Peptococcaceae bacterium | reverse complement strand
GTAACCCATAATTCTGATGTAGCATCTTCCTGTCACCGAATAATTGAGATTCGAGACGGAAAAATTGTTTAATTATTTGGAAAAACTGAGAAAATCCTTAATCTGCACCCCCTTAAAAATAGATGCACACCCCCTATGGCAGTGCCGCATATAGGGGTGTGCAAAAGCGGTGCAAGTTTTAACGATTTGTTTTGGAGCGGTGCATTTTATCAATTCATTGTTACTTTGCCATAAGCAAAGCTCAACGCTTCCACCGCCTATGTTTCGTGCTTCGTGCTTCGTGTTTTGTGTTTTGTGATTAAGCGAGTCGTCCTGCGTGAGTTTCTTGCCGCGAGGGTAAGGACTATGCTATATTAGATTGGCGCGGAGAGGTGGCCGAGTAGGTCGAAGGCGGTCGCCTGCTAAGCGATTATACGAGCTTTAAACTCGTATCGCGGGTTCGAATCCCGCCCTCTCCGCCATAACGCGCCCGTAGCTCAGCTGGATAGAGTAACGGACTACGAATCCGGTGGTCGCAAGTTCGAATCTTGCCGGGCGCGCCATTTCCATGCATCCGTAGCTCAGGGGATAGAGCAGCGGTTTCCTAAACCGCGTGTCGGGGGTTCGAGTCCCTCCGGGTGCGCCATAAGGTAATAGCGTTCTCCGCGCTGCGTTCGCTGTGCTCTGTTTAACTGTGAATGTGAACTGTGAACCGAGAACGATGGTGGGGACGTACGGATGGATCATGAGTTTTTTATGCGTGAAGCTCTTTGCGAGGCCAAAAAAGCGGCTACCATAGGCGAAACTCCCGTGGGGGCCATCGTTGTGCGCGACGGAGTCATTGTCGGTCGCGGCCATAACCGCCGCGAAGCCGACGGCGATCCTACCGCTCACGCCGAGATTGTGGCCATGCGCGAAGCTTGCCAAGCGCTAGGTGGATGGCGGCTCACGCGTTGTACTTTGTACGTTACACTTGAGCCCTGCATCATGTGTGCGGGGGCGATGATTCTGGCTCGACTGCCTGAACTGGTGTTTGGAGCGTTCGATCCTAAAGCCGGAGCAGTCGGTTCAGTGGTAAACATTCTTACAGCGGTCAAGTTTAACCACCAAGTAGCCGTCAGCAGCGGCGTACTCGCCGCCGAAAGTGGTGCGCTGCTTACGGGTTTCTTTCAGGAGTTGCGGTTACGCTCGGAGCGCCGTTAGCGCGTAGCTGCCTCAGTGGACGTGGGGTTGCTAGCTCTTAGCTCCTAGCTCTTGGCTCCTAGTAGATGGAGTGCCCAGCAGAATAGGGTTGTCGTGGTGAGAGCCCTCTCCCCAAGCGACAAGCGACGTGAGACAAGCGACATAAGTAACCACACGGAGAGATGGCTGAGTGGTTTAAGGCATCCGCCTCGAAAGCGGAAGAACGGTTACCCGTTCCGTGAGTTCAAATCTCACTCTCTCCGCCATTTTTGTGAACAGGACTCAGGAATCATGACTCAGGAATCAGGACCCAAAGCGTCTAACGCCTACATGAGTCACGAATAACGGTTCGCAGTTCACAGTTCACAGTTCATGATTCACGATTCATGATTCACGAGTCATGTTTCCCCAAGATACAATCGACGCACACCTACCACACGGAGAGATGGCTGAGCTGGTCTAAGGCGCACGACTGGAAATCGTGTTCGGGCTTATACCCCGACGAGGGTTCGAATCCCTCTCTCTCCGCCACTTATATCTCAATGATAAAGCCCTTGAGGATTATCCTCGAGGGCTTTTTGTATGTCAATCTGAACCAAAAGGATAAAGGCGTGGAAGTCTACTTTGAGAAAGAGAATATCTACACCTTTGACGGCAAAGGGGAGCTGCTGATTACGATCATGTCCAGCCTCGCGCGGGAGGAGAGCCGCTCCATCTCCTAGAGCGTCACTTGGGGGTGCCGTAAGCGCATGGCGGACGGGAAGGTGAATCTTCCATGCTTCCTTAATACCGTCAGGGCACTGATGGCAGAGCGCGAGGAACTACTCGCTAACTGCCGACTTGCCCAAAGCCGCCTTGGCGACTGCTCCGAAATTGACGCGGAACTTGCCGGACTTCGTCAAGAAATTGAGGTGCTCACCGAGCTGTCTAAGAAGGCAGTACGCGAGAATGCGAGGATTCCTGTAGGCCAGAATGAGTGGAGCGAGCACAACAACAGCTAGCTGGAAAGGCACCGCATGATTTCTATATGTCTCCTTCTATGTACCGTCGCTCTTGACACAAATAGACAAGTTCAATTAGCCTAAAGCAGGTACTAGGAAGCTCCTTGTAGAACATTTTGCGTGAAGCTACAATTAGACAGATAGCGCCCATGGATACGCTACGAGCCAAAAGGGACGGTTCTTCCTGTTGTTCTTTGCGCTTGAGGTCGCATTGGCGTGAGGTGAGGATATGCCCAGAGCAGGACGCCTGGCGGGCAGCACCGATTATTATCACTCTATGATCCGCGGGATCAACAAGGAGCCTGTCTTTCAGAGTGAGCTTGCGGGAGTGGCGCAGTATGAGCAACTATCTACGCACGAATGCATCGACCGATGTGCCCGGTTTCTGCCGATCGTTACCGCAGCGCGGTTAATGCGCATCCCAGAAATCTTCGCGTCTATCTGTTGGCATTTGAAGAAGGAAGATGGCCTCACGCTTCGCAAGGCTACCCCAGCTCTTGGGGCTCGCATAGCAAGGTGTATCAGACGCCGCAAGCCGACTACCCTGCGAGCGGACAGAAGGGTCTGTTTCCACAAGGAACCGTCCCTTTTGCTAGGCTTTTGTTAGGTTTGAACAGTGGTGATGCTGCACCGTCGCGCCAGGCCAAGCATCACGAGTCGTAGAGCTGCTTGCGAAGCAGAAGGCCCTCTAGGTTGCCCTCGTTGCCGAGCCGCCACCTCGTTATGAGTTGGCGGGAATGCAGGTATTCTAAGCCAGCTTTCTGGGTACGCAGTTATTATTGCAAGGAAGTGAGGTGTCCCATGCGCGCCTTAGCGGAGCGTTTTGCTAATTATTGCGAAGAAAACCTTGATATGGAGTTCGCGGACAGTTACAAGTACAAATCTTTAAGTGTCTGTCTTCTTGACTGCGTTTATTCGCTAAGAGCGAGATATATCACCACAACAATTCCTGTTGTAGAGAGATATGCAACGGCATTTATGAACGGCAACAGATATGCCGCCGGAGATACTGTTTCAATGTTGACGAACAACATAGAGAATGTGGGTGGTCCCATTGCTTTTGCGTATAAGATTCTAAAAAATCAGCAAAAGATTGGCGGTAAGAATGCCATCCCGAAAAGCGAAGTGTGCTACCAACTCGCTAAACATCTGAAATACCTGCAAATAGAAACAATAGAAGACTTCCGAGATTTTGGGTGCCAAGAAAGTCTTGAAATTGCAATTCGGTCAGTAAAGGGCATTGGTGATGCTGGGACAAATTACCTATTTATGTTTGCTGGCGATCCCGACCGCTGCAAATCAGATGTACATATACATCGTTTTGTAAGAGTCGCCTGCGGGCGCTCTGTCACAAACGAAGAGTGTCAGGAGTTGTTCGCTGAGGCAGTTGAGCTGCTCAGAGACAAGTGGCAAGGCTTGACTGTGCGCCAGCTCGACAGCATGATATGGAAGAAGTATTCTCAAAAATAACGAAGGCGCAGCCAAAGAAAGAAATCGACGCAAATCAAAGGTGGAGCGAAAACAGTGGCCATAGACAAGAACGCGACAATTAATCTCGTGCAAGACATAGACACCCTTTATGAGGAGATCGCCGGCAAATGGCTCAGCAAAGACCAACGAGAGATGTTTAAGAGGGCTGTTCTTGGTCCGGCATTAGAAGAAGTGCGCCACATGATAACAGATAGCCGGCCTCCGCGAATATACCTCATTGGTAGAAGTGGCGAAGGCAAGTCTTCGCTCATCAATGCGTTAGTGGGACGACATGAAGCAATGGTATCTGATGTAAAGAGAGGGCAAACAACCTCAGAACGATACTACGTAAGTTTCCCCAAATCGTATTCAAGTTGGGACATCTATGACAGCAGGGGCATATTCGACCCGGATGTAATTGTTGGTCAGGCCGAAGAGGAGTCCCTAGAGTTCTTAAAACGGGATCTCATTGAGAAGAAACCAGATATAATACTACATGTCATCGCGGCACGGTCTATTAGGAATTTATCCTGCGATATCAAAGCTCTTAAGGAAGTTAGTAGCCATTTAATGTCACACGGGCAGGTGATGCCGAAGACTCTTGTCGTAATCTCTCAGCCTGACCTGCTCGGAGATAGGGCGGTATGGCCGCCGGATGCCTGCGTAACGAAAGCAGGATTAATTTTGGAAGCTATGGACTACTTGTGCGCGGTTCTCAAGGTTAAATCAGTAGCACCATTGAACCTTAACTCAAGATTGGATGGTTACCGAGTCAATGACGAAGCATATGCGGGTATCATACCGGCATGTCTTTTTATGGACCTTGCAAAGAACCGCGATGATAGGTGGAACGTGGACACGCTCAGCGATTTCATAGGCGAGGAGTTGCCGGAGGCCGCCAAGCTGGATTTTGCCCAAGCTCAAAAGCGGAAAGAGCTCTTGATGAAGATGTCCGCCTCTGTTATCAAGAGATTTGCGTCCATAGCTACTGGGATTGGGGGTGTGCCTGTGCCGGTCCCAGACATTGTCATCCTAACCCCTCTGCAACTCTTGATGGTGTCCATTATCGCCGGGCTTTCTTGTAGGCCATTGTCGTCTGATACCGCTAAAGAGTACCTGGCTGCGGCCGGTGTCAATGTAGGCGCCGCATTTGCACTGAGGGAAGGTGCTCGCCAATTAGTTAAACTCATCCCTATCAAGGGTGCTGTCATATCGGCAGGCATTGCTGGCGCCTCGACTTACGGAATAGGCAAAGCCGCCGAGGCCTATTTCTTTTTGGACAAAAGAGTGGACCCAAAAGATGCTGCTGGTCAGTGGAAAGCATAGAGATTATCGGCGCACAGTTCCACTTAAATCGCACAGGCAAGGCTCTTGAGGAAGTACCTCAAGAGCCTCTTGCGTTTGGCTGCGGGGCTGGTCATTGGTGTAAAATACCGGGCGATGTTATGTAACCTGTCGCGAAGCAACCTGCTATAATTAGGGTAGAAGGGGGCATTGTTATGCGCGTCGTCGCCGTTATGCTTGTTTTTCTCCTCCTAATAGGCTGTAGCCCACGCGAGCAAGCACTTAATCCGCAGCCTGAGCCTCCTGCGGCACAGAACCCCCTGCCGCAGACTCCCCAACCTGAGCCTGTGGAGCCCCCACAAGATAAGCCGAACGTCCCCGCAAAGACGGCGGAGGAACGCCTAGCCGAACTGCCCGCCGGTCTTGACACCGTTCTGCGCAGCTATTGGTTTAGGCGCAACAGCACCCATGCTCAGCCTACACCCGGCTTGAGCAAGAGCTTAATTGAGAAGTATGGGGTCATTGTCCTTGGCCCCCCAGAGCAAAAATATGTCTATCTGACTTTCGACCTCGGGTATGAACAGGGATTTACGGCGAGGATTCTCGACGTTCTGCACGAGAACAACGTGCCCGCCGCATTCTTCGTAACAGGCCTGACGATACGCACGCGCCCTGACTTGATCAAACGCATTGTCAAGGACGGACATGTGGTGGCCAACCACACCGTCAATCACCCATCGCTGCCCTCCTTAACCCTTGAGGAAATAAAGACGGAGATCATTGAGCTTGACAATATGCTTGCGGACTTGACATGCCAGCGCACGCACTTCTTTCGCCCCCCGATGGGACACTACTCCGAGTACACTTTGGCGGTGACACAGGCACTAGGCTATCAGACGGTGTTTTGGAGCATGGCCTACAAGGATTGGGTGGTCGACGAACAGCCCGGGGCGAAATACGCTCTAGAACATGTAACAGCAAATGTCCATCCCGGTGCCGTTATCCTTCTGCACGCCGTTTCCCAGAGCAATACGGAAGCCCTTCCCGCAATCATTGAGGAGCTCCGGGCTTTAGGATACGAGTTCAGGTCACTGCAAGACTTCGTCAAGCTCGGCAATCAGTAAGATGTTGATGCTCTAAGCTAACGGATTTCCTCAGACCCACAGCGACGCGCGAAAGCCTCTTGAGCTAAAGTATGACTGCGCGCCATTGTGATAAACAAACACATGCCCGTAGCGGCGGTCGCCAAAGAGCGCACCGCCGCGTTGCCTTATGTCGGGTGGGGTAGCGAGCCAGCTGGAGGACTTTTGGTCGAAATCGCCTAGTTCCTGCAGTGCGCGGTACTGTGCTTCGGTTAACAGCTCGACACCGATAGCTGCGGGCATGTCGACGGCGCTCTCGTCCGGCCTGTGCTCCTTGCGCGACTCAAGCCCGGCATGGTCATAGCACACGCTTCTTCGCCCCGCGGGGCTCTCGGGGGAGCAG
>CAYGHR010000026.1:3610-11817 GCA_964349715.1 uncultured Peptococcaceae bacterium | reverse complement strand
TACTGTTTCTTGCCCCTCTCTTTGTAGTCCTCGTCAATGGTCGAGTTCCAGTCTTCTTTGACGCTGGCCTTGTGGCGGAAGTCGACAGTGGTCTCACCTAGAGCGCGGAAGTTCATAGACACGCCGGCTTTGTCCGCATGGAAACTCTGCGCGCGGTTCCTCGCAATGCCGAGGTCAACCGCGGTTGTAACCGCGTCCATGTTCGCGCCGAGGAAGATAAACTCCCATCCATGCTGCGAGGTACGGTGCTCTATCGCTTGCCGGATGTCTACTGCCGAGAAGTCTCGACTAGAATTCTCCAGGCCATCAGTGATGATGACAAACAGCACCTTCCCCTCGCGGCGCTCAGCGCAGGCGATCCGCATGACATCGTCAAATTTGTGGATTGTCCTGCCAATCGCGTCGTGCAGTGCGGTGTTGCCCCCGACAGCATACTCTTCCTCGCTGATAGGTTTGACGGAACTGGTGTCTCTGCGTTCATGCAGCAGTCGGTATGTGTGGTCAAACAAGACCGTCGTCAAGTTACAGTCCCCCGCAACTCCCCGTTGCTTGGCAAGCATGTCGTTGAACCCGGCAATGGTTTCTTTTTCGAGCCCGGCCATCGAGCCGCTCTTGTCGAGGATGAAGACAAGCTCAGTAAAATCGTGCTTCACAAGTGCACCCTCCTATAATATTTGGTGCGTCACCGCGTGGTTCGCAGCACAATACTATCAGAAAATTTGCGCTTAGTGGGGGGCATTTTGCCCCTCTTGACCATAGTGGACATTTGGTCCCGAATCAGGGGCGAATAGCATGTGAAACACGTCCACAGAAGCCGCACTTGTGGCAAGGACGAGCTTATAGCCTTGTTTTTCGTAAAAAGTCTTGCTGCCTTGCGCTGTGGTGTACAGATACACCGGACCGTTGTACTCATTAACACGTAGTGCGCCGTGCGCGGTACTAAGCAGCGCGGCAGCTATCCCGCGGCCTTGCATTGACGGCCTGACCGCCAGCATGGATATCTCCGCTGCGCTCTTAGCGACAACTGCGGGTCGGCGCACCGCACGGGCTAGCGACAGGCCAACCGATAAACGCATGCCCCAAAGCAGAGCGGGCACGTGAACTAACTCCGCAATTGGCCCCACAATGGCCTTTGGAGTCCCGTGCGACACTCCCACCACTCCCGCGAGGGTGCCTTCCGTCCGCACGCCGTACAGGCTGTGCCCGAGGTGGAATGCGCTTCGAGTCCACAGCTGCATAAAGGTGCGATAGGAGCGGGCGCCGCATTTGTCTAACCCTCTAAACAAAGCCACAAAGGCGGGGTCCTCTGCAAATGCGTCCGACAAAACGTCGGCAATCTCGGCAGCATCACGTCGCGAGAGGGATATCAATGCTCTACACCACCTTTCTGGGGGGCTCTAACAGGGAGCCCCTTGGGTTTTTCGCGCTTACACCCAGAGAATCCTGCCGGGGTCTTTTCAATAAGATGCCTACGCAGATAGCGCATGGCGAAAAAAGGTGGTAAACTGTCTAGTGAACAGAAGTATTTTTTGCGCGGCGCAGAAGCGGTAGAGAGAGGACATAGTTGATGTTAGAATTTAGGCCCCTGACACTCGCTGACAGGAGTTGGGTGTCACCCATTCTGTCGCAGAGTGGGTTTTTGGGGAGCGAAGCGGCTTTTGGCACACTATACATTTGGCAGGAACCCTACGAGAAAAAAATCGCCTGGTACGACGAAATGCTGTTTGGGTGTTTTGGCAAAAATGCCTGTACGTATTTTTTCCCCTACGCACGCAATTTAAAAAAGGCACTTGCGGTGCTGCTCGAGGAGTGTCAGACCACAGGCAAGCGCTTTCGCATGTGGGGCGTAACGGCAGAGCAAGCGCAACTTATGGAGGAGGCGTGGCCCGATACCTTCCATTTTCGCTTTTTGCGCGCCAATGCAGACTATATCTATAGCACCGCGGACCTGATTAACCTTGCCGGCAGGCGTTATCATCGCAAACGTAACCACCTTACGCGGTTTAAGCGCGCGTACGCGTTTACCTACGAGGACATCACTCCCGCCAATATCGCGGACTGCGAGAACATTGAGCGGGAGTGGATGCCGAATGCGGCTACTACGGCATTAGGAGGCTTAGAACGCGAGAACTTTGCCCTGCAGAGGTCCATTGCGAGTTTCTCGGCGCTAGGCTTTGAGGGTGGTCTGATCAGAATAGACGGCAAACCCGTCGCCTTCACCATGGGCGAGGTGATTAATCCGCGCGCCTTCGTAGTGCACTTTGAGAAGGCGCTTGACGGTTACGACGGTCTTTACGCGGCTATAAACCAGACGTTTGCTGAGCGGCATCTCCAAGGGTTCGAATATGTTAACCGTGAAGAAGATATGGGGATAGAGGGGCTGCGCAAAGCCAAACTCTCGTACTATCCATCGTTGCTGCTTGAAAAGTGCGTTGTCACGCTAAAGGGGGCAGTGCCCGGTGATTAAGGACACAGGGCATGCCGAATGGTCCATGCAGAGCGAAATTGTGGCCCTGTGGCAAATCTGTTTCGAGGAGAAAAGAGAAGCCATCGATCTCTTTTTCGCGCATCGTTTTCGTCCCGAGCATACTTTGGTCTCTAGCGTAAACGGGCGAGTGGCGGCGATGCTCCACATGCTACCCGGGGCGATTAGCACGCGGTACGGCCCTGTGCCGGCTCATTACATTTATGCTGCGGCTACCGACCCGGCCTTGCGTGCGCAGGGTTTGATGGGGGAACTAATGGAGCGGGCGGCACAAGTAGGCGTGGCGCGAGGCGACCACTACTCTTTTCTCCTGCCGGCAAACCCCGCACTATACAAGTACTACGGCAAACACGGTTACCTACCCTTCTTTCAGACTAACTTCAGGGCTGCCTCTCGCGACGAGCTCGCGGCGAAAGTGGGCAGCATAGGCGCTAAGGTTAGCTCCCGGCAACCGTCCCCGCGCAATCTGACAGCCGCGCGCAATGCATGGCTAGAGGGGAGGGTCGGCAGCGCCGTCTGGGGAGAGGAAGCCCTCGATTACGCAGTGAGGTACGCGAAGCTCTACGGTGGACAATTGATTGTTGTGGAGATAGACGGGAGCCTTGCCTATGCGCTGTGCTCTGGGGTGTACGAAGCGCAGTGTGAAGTGCTGGAGTTTGTAACGGATGACAGCACGGAACGCTATCTCTTGGCAGCTATGCTCAGCGCAGTGCGGGCCGAATCATACCGCTTCCGCTTGCCTGCGGACCGCCCTTTGCCTGATGCCCCGCAGTGCAACACCCACTTTGGCATGATAAAACCGCTGACCGCCACCGCGCAAAGCAGCCTGACGCCCGCCGCGGCGGGTGCCCCATATTTGGGGTTAACCCTCGACTAAACATGTGCCCCACTCGCAAAGCGAGTGGGGCTGATAGTTACCACAAAGCGATGTGTCCGTCCGTGCGTGGCTCCGTGCCGCCGCAGAGAACGCCCGTAGTCCCGTCGCGCCAGATGATTTGCCCTCGCCCAAATCCGCCGCTGTCCACCGAGCGCTGAATGTGGTGTCCGCGGCGAGCTAAGGCCTCCGCAATGTGCTGGGGGAAGCCGGGTTCAACCTGTACCGTCTTGCCACTCACCCACTGCCAGCGTGGCGCATCTAGGGCAGCTTGTGGGTTAAGGTTAAAGTCTATCGCGTTCATTAAGACTTGCACGTGCGCTTGCGGCTGCATGTGTCCACCCATGATGCCAAACGGACCCACCGCTACACCCTTATGGGTGAGAAAGCCCGGTATTATCGTATGGAAAGGGCGCTTCCCCGGCGCCAGCACGTTAGCGTGACTAGGATCAAGCGAGAAGCTGTGGCCACGGTTTTGTAGCGATATGCCCGTGCCCGGGACAACTACGCGCGCCCCAAAGCCCATGTAGTTGCTCTGAATGTAGGAGACCATATTGCCCTCTCCATCAGCTGTGGCCAAGTATACAGTGCCGCCCTTCATCTGCAATCCTTCGCTTGGGGCTAGGGCGGTGTTGCCTATCCCGCTACGCCGTTTGGCGGCGTACTCCGCACAAAGCAGGTCTTCTACCCGTGCCCTCATGCAGCGCGGGTCGGTAATATGCGCCAAGCCGTCGGCAAAGGCCAGTTTAACTGCCTCAATTTGCCGATGGTAGCTTTCGACATTATCTCGCTCCGCGAATTCAAAACCCTTAAGAATGTTAAGCGCCTGTAGCGCCACTAGCCCCTGCCCATTCGGAGGCAGTTCCCACACGTCAAACCCACGGTAATTAACCGCAAGTGGGGTAACCCATTCCGGGTAAAAGGCTGCCAAGTCTTCTGCTTGGATGTACCCGCCATGCTCGCGCGAGAAGCGGCCGATGCGTTCCGCTAGTTCGCCGCGGTAAAACGACTCTGCGTTGCTTTCGGCGATGGAGGCTAGCGTCTTGGCGTGGTCGGGCGAGCGCCACATTTCACCGACGGCGGGAGGGCTGCCTTTAGGGGCAAAGGTGTCAAGGTAGGCCTGGTAGACAGGGGCATTGAGCTCTCTTAGGTCTTGCGTCAGGGCGCCCCTCCAGCCGCGGGCTAGTGTCGGCGAGAGCGGAAAGCCTCGCGCCGCGTACTCAATGGCGGGAGCAAGTGCTGTGCTCAAAGGCAGCCTACCGAAGCGAGCCGACAAAGCAGCCCAAGCGCTTGGGGCACCCGGCACAGTGACAGGTGTAAGCCCAAAGCGAGGCATTTCGGTCAGCCCTTGCGCCGTTAGTGTCTCTAGGTTTAGGCTCTTCGGCGCAGGCCCACTGGCGTTAAGCCCATGCAGCGCACCGTCTGCCCAGACAAGTGCAAAGGCGTCACTGCCGATCCCGTTAGCGGTAGGTTCCACAACCGTTAGACAAGCGGCCGTAGCAATCGCCGCGTCTACGGCGTTACCCCCTCGCTTAAGGGTCTCTAGGCCGGCCTGTGCCGCTAATGGGTGACCTGTGGCTACCATGCCGCGCTCTGCATACATGCACATGCGCTGCGAACGGAATGGGTAGTACAGTGGATCAAAGGACATAAGCAGCCCTCCCTCAGCTAAGTGCTTCGTTAATCGCAATTCTGTTGTGTCTATATATTAACCGAACTGCACGGCGATGAGAAGGGAGGGCGGGAGCTAGGCGGGCGGCAAGAACCTGTAGAGCGGACTCCTTGGGCCGATTAGATCGCGCAAACTGGCAATGGGGATCGGGAACTCGGGGATACCCACATAGTAGGGCGTGTACTCGTAGATGGCAAAGTAAATGACCAAGTCGTCTTCATGCAGAAAATATGGCTGGTTGGGCTTAATGGCCGTAAACTCAGCGATAAGCGGAATGTCGCGCTCCTTCATCTGGCGCTTGATTTCGTCGCTAATCGGCGTTATGTAGTCTACACCCGGCTTAAACAGCTGGGACAGGGGGTAATTTCGCCCCGTGCGTATGTTTATGGTGGCCGAATCCCTCAGTGCCAGGCCGTGTGCGGCTCCTTTGCGGTAGGCGTACACCTCCATTATTAGGCTTAGAATCCCATTCATGTTCAGTTTGGTGGTATTGTCGCCCCAAACATAGACGTCGCGCTTACTGTACTCCTGTAGTCTCAGTAATTCGCGCATCTTACGTCGCAACAGCAGGTTGATGCGCTCCGTAACCTTGCGCCGCCTTAGGGCCGTCACTTGCGGGTAGACGACGGCCCCTCCCAGTAGCTCATTTTCCATGTAACAACACTCTCCCTTCGCGGTAATGGTTCATTGTATTCCTGCGCTTACTGCGCGGTGAGAGGAGCCTTGCGCTTTGCGGAGAATATTTCACAAGGTACAAAGGAGAGGAGTGTTTGCAGTGAAGAGAACTCAACTGATTATGCTTACCATGATGCTAACCCTCGCCCTACTTGTGGCGGGGTGCCAGCCAAAGGAGCCAATCATCCTTGCCACCACCACCAGTACGGCCGATACTGGGCTTTTAGAGGTACTGGTGCCCCTCTTTCAGCGGAGAACCGGCTATGAAGTAAAGACGGTAGCCGTAGGAACGGGGCAGGCGCTGGCCCTAGGCGAAAGAGGTGAGGCCGATGTGCTCTTGGTACATTCGCCCGCAGCCGAACTGAAACTTATCGAGAACGGCGCGGCCATTAATCGACAATACGTGATGTACAATGACTTTGTGCTGCTCGGGCCAGCGCAGGATCCTGCGGGCATTCGGGGCATGAGCGGAGGACACGAGGCATTACTTGCTATTAAGCAAAGTCAGGCTCTGTTTGTAAGTCGCGGCGATAACTCCGGCACGCACAAGAAGGAGCAGGAGCTCTGGAAAACGGCCGCCACCTCACCGGTCGGCACTTGGTACATAGAGTCCGGCACAGGGATGGCAGCGACTCTAGCTATAGCCGAGGACAAGCAGGCGTATGTGCTGACCGACCGAGGCACCTTTCTCGCTCACAAACACAATCTCACTTTGGTGGTCCTAGTTGAGGGCGACCCTGCCTTAGAGAACCCCTATCACGTGATGCAGGTTAACCCTGCGCGTTTTGCCCATGTCAATGCACGGGGCGCACAGAGATTTGTTGCATTTATGCTCTCGCGCGAAGTGCAAGATATCATCTCAACTTTCGGTGTCGACAAATTTGGCCAACCGCTATTCTTCCCAGGTGCGCAGTAACCAACAAATGCAAAGAACTTTCACTTGATATTCCGCGGCAAATGGGGCACAATAGGAACCACGCGACATTTGTTTAAAGCTTGGCCGCGCTATGCGGGGAAATAGCGGAGCCCTGAACCTGCAATCCGCTGTAGCAGGGCAGAAGCCTGTATTGCGGCTGTCATTTGTGGGGTTTGCCCCTGGCAAGTAGTGATGACAGTTGGGTCCGACGCAACATGAACCCATGAACCCCGTCAGGTCCGGAAGGAAGCAGCGGTAAGTGTGCAATTGTGTGTGCCGTCGGGTAGCCTGATTCGAGCTAACTACTAGGGTTAGCGACCGGAAATGTCAGTCAAAGACAGGGCGCGGCCGTAATTTTCGCCGAGACATTTGTCTCGGCGTCTTGCTTTCACAAACAGCAGGAAAACCTGTTCCCGCGGGGAAGTAATATGCAAGAAAGAGGGCAGGTGGAAAGATGGCCTATCAGACGCTGTACCGAGAGTGGCGCCCCGCGCGCTTTAGCGAAGTCTCGGGGCAGAGCCATATTAAACATACCTTAAGCAACATGCTGCAGAGATGCCGTGTGCCGCATGCCCTGTTGTTCACCGGGCCGCGTGGCACAGGCAAAACCACCATGGCCAAGATTATGGCGCGGGCCCTCAACTGTCACCTCGGAGTAACAGCAGAACCGTGTCTTACTTGCCCCGCCTGTGTCGCCATCGCCGGAGGCGCTTCCTTGGACGTAGTGGAAATCGACGCGGCGTCTAACCGCGGCATCGACGAAATTCGGGAGCTGCGCGAACACGTGAAGTTTGCCCCCGTCGATCTGCGCACCAAGGTGTACATCGTCGACGAAGTCCACATGCTTACTACAGAAGCCTTTAATGCTCTCCTTAAAACGCTAGAGGAGCCCCCACAACACGTAGTCTTCATCCTGGCCACGACAGAGCCACACAAGCTTCCCGCAACCATCATTTCGCGCTGCCAGCGCTTTGACTTTCGTCGCTTAGCAACCGGGGCCATCGTCGCTAGGCTTATGGAGGTCGCATCCGCGAATGACGTGCGTTTGTCCCATTCCGCTGCGCACGAGATTGCGCAGCACGCCGTCGGCAGCATGCGCGACGCCTTAGGGCTTTTTGAACAATGTGCGGCCTTCGTCGATGGGGAGATTGACGCGGATACAGTTCTCGCGGTCACAGGCACGGTGCCGAGCGCCGTCTATGTTAACCTCCTCACCGCACTAGTTGAAGGAGATTTGGCTCAGGGGTTGCAGCAGTTGCACAGCGAGTTAACAGGCGGGCGCGAGACCGGCCAGTACCTAGCGTCGTACATAACCATTTTGCGGCAGCTACTCCTCTTGGCCCATTCGCCGCGCGTTGTTCTGGATATCGGCTACGAAGGTGAGCAACGCGATGCCCTCATGCGCCTCGGGCAGACACTTATGTCGCGCCTTCCCGCAGTCATTGACATTGCACTACAGACAGAAAACGATATGCGCTATGGCGGTCACCCGCGTCTGCATTTAGAGCTGATGCTCGTAAAGCAAGCGCACGTGTTGCACGCAACCTTGCAGGTGCCGGCAAGCGCACCGACGCCTGCGGAGGCA
>CAYGHR010000026.1:0-3510 GCA_964349715.1 uncultured Peptococcaceae bacterium | reverse complement strand
GAGGTATCCCAGCTACTTAAGGCTTGGCCCGAAGTACAGCGCCTTGTCAAGCAGAAAGCCCCCCTAACCGGCGCAACGATGGGGGCCATTTCGCCGCTACGGATGGAGGGTGATGCCGTCATTCTGCAGATGAACGAAGCCAATGTGCATACTTTTAAGCGGCTCAGTAAGCCTGCTGAGCTCGAGCACATAGCAAAAGCGTATTCGCAAGTGCTCGGCAGAGCGGTGGAAGTCAAGCTAGTTATGCCGGACGGCAGCGCTAGCTCCGCATCCACGTCTAGCGCCAGCGAGAACCGTGTGCAGCAGGTCATCGAGATTTTTGAGGGGACCATCGTTAAGAGTAAAGAATAGCCGGGAGGAAAGAGCATGACGAACATGAAAGACATGATGAAGGCAGCCCAGAAGATGCAGGAGCGCGTACATAAGTTGCAGGAAGAACTCAACGCGCGTACTGTTGAAGCCACGAGTGGCGGTGGCATGATTACAGTCGTAGTCACGGGGGCCAAGTCGCTACAAAAAATCACCATACAACCTGCGGCCGTGGATCCAAATGACGTGGAGATGCTCGAAGACCTAATTCTTGTTGCAGTCAACGAGGCTCTGCGCAAGGCGGAAGACATGGTCAATGCCGAAATGAGCAAGGTCACCGCGGGGCTTAACCTGCCGCGCGGAATGTTCTAGGCAAGCTGTGCTAAGTTTCCCTCCGCCTATTCAGAAGCTCATTGCTGAGCTTGCACGCCTACCGGGAATCGGCCCCAAGACAGCTCAGCGGCTGGCGTTCTTTCTGCTGTCCCAGGAAAGGCCGGCCCTATTGGAGCTGACGGGGGCGATGCTAGCAGCTAAAGACAAAATTCGCCACTGCAACACGTGCTGCAATTTGGCAGAAGAGGGTTCATGCCCTATCTGTCGCGAGGGGCAGCGTCGGCGTGACGTCGTGTGTGTGGTACAAGACCCGCGCGATGTGGCGGCGATTGAGCGCACGCATGATTTTCGGGGGCTCTATCACGTCCTGCACGGAGCCATCTCCCCTATGGATGGGATTGGGCCGGAGCAGCTGAGAATCAAGGAATTGCTTAGTCGCTTGAGCGGCGGCACCGTACAAGAACTAATCATCGCCACTAACCCCAACATTGAGGGCGAGGCCACCGCCCTGTACCTCGCGCGCTTAATTAAGCCACTCGGCGTTAAGGTGACGCGCCTCGCGCATGGCTTGCCCGTAGGTGGCGACCTAGAGTACGCGGACGAGCTGACGCTAGCCCGCGCATTAGAAAATCGGCGTGAAATGTAGCCGGCAAGCGTTTTAAGCTGCCACGTTCCGGTCATACTTCTCCTAAGAGGATCATAGGAGGAGTAACAGAGTGAACAGCGTGCTTGCGGGTGTCATTGCCACAGTTAGCACAGGACTTAATCTCGTTTTGGAGGGTGCCGACAGCCGGCAGGTAAATCCCCCCGAGCTGCTCTCCCTAGTGGAAGAAGCTCGCGAAGAGTGGGCAGCGGCACGCACCTATTTTGACAGCGTGTCGGAACCGGATCTTATCGACCATGCCGTTTATGTCAGCCAAGCCGCAGAGAAGCGGTACATGTACTTACTTAAACAGGCGCGCAGCCAAGGCCTACAAGCAAGCTCCCTTCTCTACCGTCCACAGGCATGACCAAGCCTGCGGGCGCATAAGTATTAGCGAGGGGGAGTGGGCAGTGCAGAGTCTCCTAGAGCACATCAATGTTAACACCGTGCTTGCCGGGCTGTTCGTGCTGGCCATAGCCGTAGTCGTTACAAAAGCTCTCGTCGTACCGGCCAAACTTACCTTGCGCGTGGGATTAATGGTGCTTTCGGGAGCATCAATGCTCCTTGTCTTCAACATCGCTTTGCAGGTAGTGGATGTCTTCGTTCCCATTAATCCTTTTACCGTGCTCCTTACAGGGTATCTTGGGCCGCCGGGGCTGTTGGCCCTCTTTCTTATTCAGTTCTTCTTGGCCTTCTAAGGGGATGCCTTGTCCGGCGCCGCGCTAATCGCGGTGCCTTTTTAAGTAGGCACAAGCGGTTTCCGCCAAAACGGCCATGCCTACGGGGATGGCATCCTCGTCGAAGTTAAACTTCGGATGATGGATCACATAGTCGCACTGCTTGGCGCTGTTCGTTGCGCCTAGCATAAAGAAACAAGCGGGAACTTTTTCGGCGAAGTAGCTGAAGTCCTCGCCGCCCATAGTAGGATAGGGAGCACGAAACACGTTTGCGCTGCCGAGGACTTCTTGCGCTACCTGCTCGGTCAGCTCGGTCATAGCGTCGTCGTTGTACAGGGCTGGGTAGCCTTGCGTATAGGTAAAGGAATAGTGGCAGCGGAAGCTGTCGCAGACCCCTTTCACGATGCGCTCAATGCGGTCCGGCATCGAGGAGCGTATTTCCGGGGACAGCGTGCGCACGGTGCCCGTCAGCGCGACTTCGTCAGCAATGACGTTTTCGCGGTATCCGCCGCGCACGGTGCCTAGCGACAGCACAACAGCCGCAGCAGGGTCAATTTCGCGACTGACAATGCTCTGTAACGCAACGATCAGGTGCCCGGCCGTCACAATGGCGTCGATGGCGCCGTGAGGATGACCGCCATGCCCACCCTTCCCCTTCACTACTATTTCTATGTTGTCAGGCGCTGCGCAAACTGCGCCATAACGCAGCGCGATTTGACCTGCCGTGTACTGAACCGTGCCTACGTGTAGTCCAAGCATGGCATCGACGGTTGGGTTAGCGAGAACGCCGGCCTCGATCATCGGCAGCGCTCCCCCGGGCCCTTCCTCCGCCGGCTGGAAGACAAACTTCACATTGCCGGAAAGGTCCTTGAGCTCGCTGAGGAGTTTTGCTGTGCCAAGGAGTATAGCAGTATGCCCGTCGTGCCCGCAGGCGTGCATTAGCCCGGGCGTTTTGGATATGTAGGTGTGCTGAGCCTGTTCGGTAATCGTAAGCGCATCCATGTCGGCGCGCAGGGCAATGGTCTTGCCCGGCGACTTGCCCCGCGACTTGCCCCGCAGTGTGGCCACAACACCCGTCCCGGCGATTGTTTGCGGCTGTAGCCCGAGCCCTTGCAGATAGTTAAGCACCAGTTGCGACGTGCGATGTTCGGCAAAGCCCACTTCGGGATGCTGATGAATGTCCCGCCGAATGGCGACTAGCTCGGGGGCTAGAGCCTTAGCGCGCTCAAGTAGTGTCGACACGGGTTACTCCTCCTCTTACAGACCAATAATTTGGTGTAACTGAAACTAGAATATCACGAAAGAGTAGCAGACCGCAAAATGGGTAAAATTAGCCGTTGCACGTTTGCAAAACGCATGCTATATTAGTCAAGCGTCGTGAGCGGCGGGCAACTGCTGCGAGATTCGACAATTTGGGCGACTCCGCTACTTGACGAAGGCGAACAGAAGTGATACGATAATTTTCGCCTCATTAAAAGTGGCACATCGAATCTGTGATCCTTGAAAACTGAACAGTGCAGAGCGCAATGGGGATGTTGACAGTTGACG
>CAYGHR010000025.1:0-18475 GCA_964349715.1 uncultured Peptococcaceae bacterium | reverse complement strand
ACACCAGTCATATCCAAGGCGCGCTGCAGGCTACCGGGCGCATTTCCGACCTTGCAATTCAGGGCAGTGGGTTCTTTGTGCTGGCAGACGGCAACCGCAGTCTTTTCACCCGTGACGGAGCCTTTTCGCTTTCGCTTGCGCGCGAGCTCGTAAATTCGGCTACGGGGTTTAGAGTGCAGGGGTGGATGGCCGACGCTACCGGTAACATATCGACAGCCACGCCGCCAACCGCTATGCAGATTCCTCTGGGCGACTCGGTAATCACGCAGGCTACTACGCGTGCGGAGTTTTCCGGCAATCTTAACAACGATCCCCCCGCGGGACCGCCCGCGTACGCTCACACTAACACCATCACTGTGTTTGACTCCAAGGGAACAGCCCATCAGCTGAACGTCGCCTTCACGCGGACGGCCATGAACACGTGGTCCTATACCGTCACATCCACGGCTACCCCGCCTTTAACGATAGCCCCACCCGCCGCAACCACCCTAGAGTTTGACACAAGCGGGGTAGTCACACCTGCGACGGCGACCAGCGGCGTCTTCACCGTTACCGTCCCGGGAGCGGCCAATATCGCTGTTACGCTCGACTTTGACGCGATGAATCAGGTGGCCGGCAATAGTACCGCGGTTATGCGCTTTCAGGATGGCTACTCCCCGGGCGAGCTCCTCTCATTTATCATCGGACGGGGTGGAGTTGTTACGGGGACGTATTCCAATGGCTTGGTGCGCGACGTTGGTCAAGTGGCGCTGGCGTATTTCGGCAATCCGGAAGCACTGCTCAAAGAGGGCGGCAATTTCTACTCCGTATCACCTAACTCAGGGGAGCCTCTGGTCGGCGTTGCAGGTTCGGGGGGACGCGGTTCGATTGAAGTGGGTATGCTCGAGATGTCAAACGTGGACCTAGCGACGGAGTTTACGGAGATGATTTCTACCAGTCGCGCCTTCCAGGCCAACTCGCGCACCGTGAGTACGTCTGACGAGATGCTGCAGGAGCTCATTCAACTTAAGCGATAGGGGGGACTCAGATGCGTAAACCAGGGCCCATCACATCGGTCATCATCTTTGGTGGGCTGGCAGCTATTGTCTGGGCTATGATGTCCGGCGGTGGCGCGGGCGTGTTTATTGACTTCCCTTCTTTCCTCATTACCGTTGTCGGCTCTTTTGCCGCTCTGATGATTAATTACTCGTGGGAGGACGCGCGCGAGTCGTATCACGATGTACGACGGTTGTTCAAACAGATACCGCCCGACCCTATGGACACTATCAAGAAGTTTGGCGAGCTGTCGACCCGCGCGCGACGGGAAGGTCTATTGGTGCTTGAAGACGAAGTGCCACAGATGGAGCCTTTTTTGGGCAAGGGCATGCAGATGGTAATTGACGGCATGGACCCTGCTGTTGTGTCACGCGTGCTCGAAACAGAGCTAGTACAGGAAGAGAATCGGCACTCGGTGGCTGCCAACATGCTGGCCACATGGGGCAACCTAGCACCTGGGTTTGGTATGATTGGCACGCTGATTGGCCTTGTGCTGATGTTAAACGCCCTAGATGACCCGGCGGCGATCGGCCCCGCCATGGCTGTCGCCTTAGTTACCACGTTTTATGGTGCGCTAATGGCGAATTTTCTCCTGACGCCGCTCGCCGGCAAAGTAATGCTGAAGAGCCGACAAGTGCTGCTGTATCGCGAGATGGTCATCGAGGGACTTACGGCACTACAGGCGGGAGTAAATCCGCGCGTTATCGAGCAAAGACTGCGGGCCTTCGTCCTCCCTGCCAGAGTAAGCGCAAAGCCTGGCAAGGCGGAGGCAGCCGATGACTAGACGCAGGTCTCAAGGAGGAGTCGCGGCAGCGAGCTGGCTTACCACCTACTCTGACCTCGTCACTCTCCTCTTGTGTTTCTTTGTCTTGCTCTACTCGTTTTCTGCCATCGATGTGGTGAAGTTTCGGCGGTTCATTGCTTCTTTTCAAGGGGCGGGCGTGCTCGACGGGGGTTCGACACCGGACACTACCATTGTTATGCCGGAAGAAAACCCAAATGAGGTGGCCACCGAGCAACTGGGGCCCTTTTGGGCAGACAACGGCCGCATGATGACGCATGTGCAGGAGTACCTCGAGGCGCAAGGCATTGAAGCCGAGGTAAAGGCATTTCGCGAAGAACAAGGGGTCTTGCTTGAGCTACAGGATAGGGTGTTGTTTGATTCGGGCCAGGCTGTTTTGCGTCCGGATGGTCTCGCGTTACTTAGCAAACTTGTGACTCTGTTTTCCGAGATGCCCAACGAGATCGCGGTGGAGGGGCATACGGACAATGTACCTATCGACACACCGCTATACCCCTCCAATTGGGAGCTGTCGGCTGCGCGTTCTGCACGCGTAGTGAGATACTTTGTAGAAATCCACGGACTTACACCCGAGCGGTTTTCCGCCGTTGGCTACGGCGAGTTTAGGCCCGTAGACACCAACGCTACAGCGGAAGGACGCAGCAGAAATCGACGAGTTGTATTTGTGATTCGGGGGATATAGGCTATATGCTAAAGAAAATTATTCTGGCGGTCCTAGTGATTGCGATTATAGTGTTGGGGATAGTCTTCCGCGCCCCGCTGGTAGCAATGGTGCGGGGATTTATTGCTCCTGCCCCGGAACTGGTAGTCTCCCCGGGGGGAGACTTTACCGTAAATTTGCTTGACCCCGGCATGCGACGCTACTTGCGGGTGAACCTGTCCCTGCAGCACTTGTCTTCGCGGGCCTTGACAGAGGAAATTACGGCGCGCGAGCCGGAGATTCGGCATGCGGTGATCAAGGTGTTGCGCGCTAAGACCGTCGACGACCTGACCACGACAGAGAAAGTAGAAAGTCTGCGGCAGGAGCTGGTGGCGGCTCTGAATGCAGTGCTTGACCAGGGGGATATTGCCAATCTCTTTTTTGTGGACTTTGTGATTCAATAAGGAGCTGACAGGGTGGATTTCTTTACGTCTTTGATGCGCCTTCTTGTAGCTCTGTTTGTTGTATTCGGTCTGTTATTTGGTCTGCGCCGGTACTTGTTGCGCCGAACAACGTCTTTTGTCGCCGCTCCGACTTGCCTACTGCGCGTGCGCGAGCGCGTTTTTCTTTCCGGACGCACGCAGGCGGTAGTGCTCGAAGTAGGGGAGGAGTCTTTCTTGGTGTGTACGACTGACCACGCCGTGCAGGTTACACCTTTGTCTAAGCTCCCGCCCGCACTACCCGCTGAGTCCGCGGAGCCGCCAAGTTTTGCCGCCCATTTAGAGCAGATGGTTACTTTCTTACGACAGGGAGGCAAGAAGTGATGTTCCCCATACCGGAGATTAGCCTACAGATAGGAGCTGCCACTTCTCCCAGTGAAGTAGTGGGGAGCGTCAGGCTCCTCATCTTGCTTACGGTGCTTAGTCTCGTCCCTGCCATTTTAATGATGGTGACCTCGTTTACGCGCATCGTCATCGTCTTGTCCTTTGTACGCACCGCGGTCGCCGCGCAGAATGTTCCGCCGAATCAGGTGCTCATTGGCCTTGCGCTCTTCCTTACGCTGTTTACGATGACCCCTACTTTGACCCGTCTGCAGAATGAGGCAGTCGCGCCTTATCTCGCGGGTGAGTTGTCGCAGGAAGCAGCCTTTGAGCGGGCTTCAGCGCCGCTTAGGGAGTTCATGCTCCCTCACACGCGCGAGGCTGACATAGCCCTCTTTTTGACCGCGACCGAAACGCCTGCGCCGGGAGAGCCGGAAGACTTGTCCCTGACAATACTTGTGCCGGCGTTTATGCTCAGTGAGTTGCGTACCGCATTTGCTATGGGTGTGACGTTGTTCATCCCCTTTATGGTCATTGATATGGTAGTGGCCAGCACCCTCCTCTCGATGGGCATGTTCATGCTGCCACCGGTGACGGTGTCACTGCCTTTCAAACTACTGCTCTTCGTTCTCGCCGATGGCTGGCACCTGGTCGCGAAGTCAATTCTTGAGAGTTTTTAGGAGGGCGGCATGACGGAAGGCACGGTTCTCCACCTCGCGCGTGAAGCTATCTCCCTGACTCTCTTGCTCGCCGGGCCCTTGCTGATTGCGAGTCTCGTTGTGGGCCTTCTCATCAGCATATTTCAAGCAGCGACACAAATACAGGAGCAAACGCTTACTTTTGTGCCTAAGCTTGTTGCGGTCCTGTTGACCATGCTTTTTTTGGGCGGGTGGATGATGAACACCATGGTCTCGTACACGACTAATCTGTTTTCAAATCTGGGCAGGATGCTGCCATGATACTTGCGGGTCTCGCGCCTTGGCTGCAACTGCTCTTGGTTCTGGCCCGAGTGCTTTCCTTTCTCACTGTCGCACCGCTGTTTAACAGGCGTCAGATACCGGCGTTAAGCAAAATTGGCCTCGCTGTCATCGTTAGTATCATCGTGGTCGCTGGCGGCGGCGCGCCTGTGGAAAGGGACTTCGGGGTGTTTGTCAGCTCTCTCGTACTTGAAGTAGCTACCGGTCTCGCTGCGGGGCTCTTGGCGAGTTGGCTCTTTGCGAGCTTTCAAATGGGGGGTGCCCTTATGGACCAGCAGGCGGGTTTTGGCACTGCCGCCATCTTTGACCCTACCACGTTCGGGCAAGTCTCGCTCCTTTCAAACCTCTTCCTCATGCTCAGCCTTCTACTGTTTCTAGAACTTAACGGTCACCACTTGGCACTGCTGGCTATTCTGCGCAGTTTTGCGCTGGTGCCGGCAGGGTCAGCGGCGCTAGGCGTTGACTGGGCGCAGGTAGTTTTGGCAGTACTGGCTGGTGCCATGAGTCTTACTCTTAGGTTAGCCGCGCCTGTACTGGCGGCGATAGTTATCACGGACATCACCTTGGGCATGCTCGGGCGGGCGGTGCCGCAGCTAAACGTCCTGATGCTTGCCCTGCCTGTCAAGGCAGGCGTGGCGCTGTTGGTTCTCGCGGCCGCTTCTCCGCTTATTCTCGGGGTGGGGGATGCTTTTATGACCGGACTTGAAGCCTTGCTGGCACAGTCCTTGGGAGCGATGTCCCCGTGACCCCCGAGCAGCAGAGTCAACAGGAGCGCACCGAACAAGCTACGCCTAAACGGCTGGGCGAGGCACGGAAAAAGGGACAGGCCGCGAAAAGCATGGACTTAGTGGCGGCCGTTGGATTTCTCGGCATGGTCGCAGTACTGGCTGTCACCGCTGAACGCCTGATTAACACCTCCCTTAATTATGTGTCTACGGCCCTCAGTAATTTGTCCCTAGTAACGGAATCAAACTACTCCTTTGCGCCTCCCCTAGTACACGCAGTCAATGTCTTTGTCGCTATGGTATGGCCCCTGCTCGCGGCCGCAGTGCTCTTAGGGGTACTGGCTAACATCCTGCAAGTAGGCTTCTTGTGGAGTGGCGATCCTTTGATGCCGGAGTTTAGCCGCCTCGACCCGGTAGAAGGACTGGGGCGAATGCTATCGACGCGCGCGCTGTTTGACTTAGTTAAGGCACTAGCCAAGCTGTTGGCGGTAGGATTCGCGGCCTATCTCGGACTTCTGGGCGAGATGGAGCGCCTCTTGCTGGCGGGGTACAGCGAAGGTGCGGGTTCCTTAGCGCTGGTGGGGCGCGTCCTCTTCGGAGTCGCCCTTCGCGTCGGGGTTACATATTTAGTCATCGGTGTAGTCGATTTTCTTTATCAGCGGCATGAGTTTCGGCAGAACCTGATGATGACGCGACAGGAAGTGAAGGAAGAGCACAAGCAGATGGAGGGTGACCCACAGGTAAAAGCGCGTCAGCGGGAGCGACAGCGCCTGTTAGCCACAGGCCGCATGTTTGCGGCCATCCCCACTGCGACCGTCGTAGTCACTAACCCCACGCACTTTGCCGTAGCGTTGCGCTATGAACGGGGTGCTACGACAGGGGCTCCGCTAGTCGTGGCTAAAGGCTGCGATTACTTAGCGCAGCGCATTAAGTTACGGGCCACACAGTGCGGCATCCCCTTAGTGGAGAACCCGCAACTAGCGCGTTCCCTTTACCAACAGGGAGAAGTGGGACAGGAGATACCTTTTGCTTTGTACAGGACCGTGGCCGAGATTTTAGCGGACGTATTTTCACGACCAAGGAGGCTGATTTAAGTGCGTGCACTCCTACGCTATACTGACATCATCGTAGCCTCCCTAGTGATTGGGATTGTACTTATCATTATTATTCCGCTACAGGCGGGGCTACTTGATTTTCTGCTCATTATTAACATCAGTATTAGCGTAATAATCTTTCTCACCACCCTCTTTACGACGAACGTGCTTCAACTTAGCGTCTTCCCCACCTTGCTTTTAATTACGACGCTGTTGCGATTGTCGCTGAACGTGGCATCTACTCGCCTCATTCTCTCAGCCGGGGCAGCAGGCGCGGTTATTGCAGCTTTTGGCGATTTTGTAGTGGGCGGAAATTACGTCGTTGGGATGGTCATCTTCATCATTATCACCGTGATTCAATTCGTGGTTATTACCAATGGCTCGGGGCGCGTAGCCGAGGTAGCCGCGCGATTCACCCTTGATGCTATGCCCGGGAAACAGATGGCGATTGACGCCGACCTTAACTCCGGCCTTATTAACGAGGAGCAGGCACGCGAGCGGCGTAAAGGTCTGCAACGCGAGGCCGACTTTTACGGGGCCATGGACGGTGCGAGTAAATTTGTTAAGGGCGATGCCATCGCAGGCATAGTCATTACTTTAATCAACATCCTAGGCGGACTTATCGTCGGTATGGTGCAACTCGGGTGGCCGTGGCAGCGCGCCGTGACTACCTACATCTCGCTTACGGTAGGGGACGGGTTGGTTAGCCAGCTTCCCGCGCTCCTTATCTCCACCGCTACAGGTATTCTCGTCACTCGCTCGAATACTGACTATGGCTTTGGCACCGAGTTCTCCAGTCAGCTCTTTGCTCGGTCCAAAGTAATAGGGATGACTTCCGTGCTACTGGCGGGCCTGGGCCTAGTACCCGGATTACCGGCCATTCCTTTTTTGGCGGTGGCGGGAGCAATAGGCTACCTCGCGTATGTACTGCACGCGGAGGAGAAGGAAAGGGCAGCTCGCCCGGCACCCGCTCCGACTGCGCGGCCGGCTGAGCCTGAGAACGTATTGACACTCCTCTCGCATGAGCAGTTAGACATTGAGATAGGGTTTGGGCTCGTGCGTCTGACAGATGGAAGTCACGGCGGTGACTTGTTGGAGCGCCTTGCCGCGGTACGGCGCCGCCTTATCACCGAACAGGGAGTGTTCATTCGACCCATCCGCATTAGGGATAATCTGCAGTTAAGGCCTAACCAATATGCGGTTAAGATTCGGGGCAATCAAGTAGCCGCGGGTGAACTGCAACCGAACTCGCTGTTGGCAATGGACTATGCGGGAGGTAAAATTGACGTGCCCGGCGTGGACACGAAAGAACCTACCTTTGGTCTTCCCGCCCGTTGGATTAGCGTGCAAGAACGTGAAAGAGCTGAGATACTTGGTCTGACCGTGGTGGACTGCACGACGGTGCTCGTCACACACCTAAGCGAGGTCATTAGACGCCACGCGCACGAGCTTTTGGGAAGGCAAGAAGTTCGGGAGCTGCTAGACAAGGTGAAGGAGCTAAATCCTGCCGTGGTCGAGGAGTTAAGTAGCGAGCAAGTGGCATTAGGAGATGTGCAGAAGGTCCTGCAGGGACTGCTGCAGGAGGGAGTGGGCATACGGGACATGGTCGGCATACTGGAGGCTATCGCGGACAACGTGCGCACTTCCCGCGAACCGGACTTCCTCTTGGAGAGCGTCAGACACGCCTTAGCGCGCACGATTAGTCATGCGGTCGCGGAAAAAGGTGTTATTCACGTGCTTACGCTCCACCCTCGCTTTGAGCAACACCTGTTAGAGTCGGTCACGACAGCGGGGGGAGGGCACATAATTCTCGAGCCGAGCAAACTGCATCTGTTCTTCGAGCGCTTAGCGAAGAGCCTCGAGCGGGTAAGCATTGCCGACGGTCGCCAGCCAGTATTGCTGGTGCCGAGTAGGTTGAGGTTGCCCCTGCGCAGGCTCACCACACGTCACTTCCCTACTTTGACCATTTTGTCTCCCAGCGAAGTCAGCGGTGACGTAGAAGTTGAGTCTTTGGGGGCGGTGGGCCTAGAGTGAGAATCAAGAAGGTTGTTGCTAAAGACATGCAGATAGCCCTCCACATGCTGCGCAAGGAGCTCGGTCCTGAAGCCGTCATCGTCAGTTCACGCTCAGTGAGGGAACCGGGCATCTGGGGGTGGTTTCGACCGGCCAAGGTCGAAGTGACTGCTGCCGTTGAGCGCGTAACGGAAGCCCGTCTAGAGCCCGATGATGCACTGCGCAGTGAACTTATGGAGATTAAGGCCATGCTTGGCACCATGGGCGCCGCGTCCATCAAAATATCCCCCAAGGGAGTACCGCCCGCGCGGTGGGCGGAGCGCTTCCGTCTCGCTGACCTTAGTCCCGAAGTGATAGCCTTATTGACCGAGCAGCTGGGGACAGGAGACAAACCCACAGATGAGGAAAAACGGGTGTTTGAGCGCCTAGCTAAATGCTTTTCGCCGTATGAGCGACCAAAGGGCAAAAGGAAACGCATCCAGGCTTTTGTGGGGCCGACAGGCGTGGGCAAGACAACGACTATCGCCAAGCTAGCGGCGCAGCAGGCGTTACAAGAACAAAGGAAGGTCGCCCTGATTACCATAGATACATTTCGTATCGGGGCAGTGGAGCAGCTGAGAATCTACGGCGACATTATCGGCGTGCCGGTGGCAGTGGTTGGCGCCCCGTCAGAGCTTACTGACGCGCTAACGGAGTTTAAGGCCAAAGACTCAATCTTCATCGACACGACCGGCCGCTCCGCCCGTAAGCCCCTGCACGTCTCGGAAATGCGCGCCTATCTGGACGGCATTCCCGACTTGGAGAAGTACTTGGTACTTAGTTCCACGACCAAGAGCCGAGATTTACTGGGCATATACAAGGCTTACTGCGAGTTAGGTCTTGCCGCAGCCATTTTCACGAAGTGTGACGAAACGGAAAGTCTCGGCGGCATAGTGGATTTGTGCTACCGCACTTCGATACCGGTTGCTTACCTCGCTAACGGCCAGAATGTACCGGAGGACATTCGCGAAGCCCATCCACAAGAACTTGCGCGTTTAGTCTTGGGGGTGAACTTATGAAGTGGGACCAAGCGCATCTGTTGCGCCAACTCGTAGGTAAGGCCGCTCCGCGCCCGCGCGCGAAGGTTATGACCATCGTCAGCGGGAAAGGCGGGGTGGGCAAGACTAACCTGGTTGTTAACCTAGGCATTGCGTTGTCGAGAAACGGCAAGACAACCACCATAGTGGATGCCGACCTTGGTTTGGCTAACGTAGACGTGGTGTTGGGGCAGTACTTTGAGCATGACCTTGAGCATGTCATTAAAGGGGAAAAGCGTCTGGAGGACATCATGGGTTTTGGCCCCTATGGGTTACGCATTGTCCCTTCCGCTTCAGGCGTGCAGGAAATGGCAAACATGGGCCCTGAGGAGCGAGAACGACTTATTGCTGAGCTCGCGACGCTTGAATACAGCACGGACTTCCTCATTTTTGACACGGGCGCCGGTATTTCCCGCAACGTGCTCGCTTTCGCTAACCTTGCCGACGAGGTTATTGTCGTGGTAACGCCCGAGCCGACTTCTATTGCCGATGCGTACGCGCTGGTTAAGCTCTTAGTTTCCACGCGCGCGGCGCACAGTATTGCCTTAGTGGTAAACCGGTCGCTTAGTATGGAGGATGGCAGAGCCACCGGGGAGCGCTTTATGATGCTGGCTGAACGCTTTCTGCGACACAAAGTAAGGCTGCTGGGAGTAGTCTCGGATGATGTTTTAGTCAGCCAAGCGGTGCGCAGACAGCATCCTTTTGTGTTGAGTCATCCTGAGAGCACGCCTAGCAGGCAAATAGACGCTATCGCCCGTAGCCTAGCCGGAGAGACGGTTGCTCCGGTTGCCGAACGGGGACTGCTGCTTGGGCTTAAGCGGCTTTTTGGAGGAAGATGATATGGCTGAACCTAAGCTTCGGGTCGGTCTCAAACTAGAGGTGTGGCGGGAAGACAGCTCAGTTACGTGGGTCACCCGCATTGAGGAAGTACATGCGGAGAGCTTCGCTGTTTCCTCGTTTTTTGCCGGGGCCGAGGTGCATGTATTGCGTCCGGACGATGAGGTGAACTGCCTCTTAACCGATAAGGAGACGCAGGCGCAATACGGCTTTACTGCGCAAGTCTTACGCCGTGAGATGAAAGGCGTCCCGCTGTATTACCTATCGCGCCCTAAGAGTTTTGTCAGGATTCAGCGGCGCGCCTTTGTGCGTTTGCCGGTTCTCATTCCCAACTTGTTTCGGACGTCTGAGGAGAGTGCTTGGCACAAAGGAATTCTACTTGACCTAAGCGGTGGAGGGGCAAGAATCTCACATAAGTCTCCGCTCCGAGTTGGGGATCAGGTTTACCTGCAATTTACCCTGCGCAAGGAAGACGGCATGCTCACAGTGCAGGGACGTGTTGTGCGTGTTGAGCGGACAGGCGAGGTGGGCACACCGAACTATCATAGCGGGATCCTCTTTGCGGCCTTACCGGAAGCGATGCAGGACCTCATCGTGGGGTACGTTTTTCAGCGCATGCTGGCTGTACGTAGGAGACTAGAGGTATAGCATGGATAGAGATGAGCTGGTTCTCTCCTACTTGCCTTTGGTACGGCGGATAGCGGGGCGCATCTACATCCCCTCGCCGGAAGTATTAGACAGAGAAGACCTCGTCGCGCACGGTGTAATCGGCCTCTTGGAGGCTTCCGAGAAGTTTGACTCAACGCGGGACACAAGTTTTGCCAGTTTCGCATATCGGCGGATTAGAGGCGCGATGCTTGACTCTATCCGTGGTCTCAGCTTTAGCCCGCGCATTGTCAACGACCGCATCAGCCAATACCGCGGGACCGAGGAGCGGCTGCTCGCTCAGGGCGCAGACACCACCCCGGAGCGCATGGCGGCTGAACTTGGCTTGTCAGTACCCCAGATACACGCGCTCCTAGCGCATATGGCTTTGCGCTCGGTAGTCTCATTGGACCGTGTCTTATTCTCGGCCGACGGGGAGGAGCTGCAAGTAGCGCAGGTAGTAGGCTCGGAAGGCAGCCCGGACCCGGTGCGCGCGGTAGAGGAGAATGAACTGATTCAGGCGCTGGCGGCTGCACTCCTGCATTTAGCTCCACGCGACCGTGAAATGCTTTCGCTCTACTATGTGGAGGAGCTCACGCTGAAAGAAATCGCCTCCGTCTTTGGTGTGACGGAGGGACGGGTGTCACAGCTGCATAGCCGGGCCATTGAGTCATTGCGACGCCATCTTGGGCGCACGCCACGCGAGGAGTGAAACCGTGAATCTAGTGTTTTTTCTTGTGGGTGTTGTAACCGGCGGATTAGTCTGCTATCTTTACTTGCAGGGCAATAGACCAATGGTACCCGATGAGGCCCTAAGTCTCAGGGTGCAAGCCCTGGAGGAGCAGCTGGCTCTCATAGCTGCTGTGGGCGCGGCGCCTCAGGCACCAAGTCGCACTGCCCGGGCACGGAAGGTGAGCGCTGCCGCGGGCAAGCAGGAGCGCGTGTTAGCGCTCTACCGCGAAGGGTTGGCTTGCGCGCAAATTGCTCAGGAAACAGGTGTGCCGCTTGGACAGGTTGAGCTCTTGACACGTCTACATGGGAAGGAGTGAGTCAATTTGCTGCGTGGACTCTATCAGGCTACATCAGCAATGGTGATTGCTAAGACACGGCAGGAAATGATCAGTGGCAATGTCGCGAACGCGGAAACTCCCGGTTTCAAGCGCGACGATGTGGCGGAGGAAGTGTTTTCGCAGGCCATGTGGGTTGCCGAGTTAGCGGGGCAGAGGCGAGGCCTAGGCACGACCATTACGCGTACCGCCCTTAGCGCACCTGTAACCGACCATCGGCAAGGCCAGTTGGTTGAGTCACACTCGCCTTATCACATAGCTTTGAGCGGCCAAGGATTCTTTGCTGTAGAGACACCTCAGGGTGTGCGCTACACGCGTGCGGGTGACTTTCGCCTAGATGCTCAAGGCCATGTTGTGGATGCCCGTGGCGGGCGATTGTTGCTTCGCGACAGAACGCCCCTAGAAGTGGGGACTAGGCAACTGCAGATACTGCCCAGCGGCGAAGTGCTGCTAGACGGTGCGCCGGCAGGGCAACTTCTCCTTGTCGATTTTGCCGACCCAAGTGGCTTGACAAGGGACGCGAACGGCCAGTTTCAGGGAGACGGCTTACTGCCTGTGTCCATCCAGGGCAGTGTGCATCAATTCATGCTGGAGCAGTCTAATGTTGACATTGGTGCAGAAATAGTGGACATGCTTCTTACTAACCGCATATTCCAGAGCGCGCAGAGGATAGTCGCGACTTACGACCAGTTGATGGAGCGGGCCAAAGAAATCGGCAGCGTCCGGTAGGGAGGTGAAGTATGCTGCAGAGCATAAGGCGCAGTGTCAGTGGGCTGGTAGCGCAAATGCACCGGCTGAACGCCATCAGCAGTAATATTGCCAACGCGAAGACCGCCGGGCACAAGCGTCAGGCCGGCACCTTCAGCGAGTTGCTGGTGCAGGCGTTTGATGAGAGGAATGTCCCGCTGTCGAGTCCCGGGGCTAGGCTTGTTCACGGCGTAGAGTACAGGCCGGAGACGGTCTTTACCCAAGGCGACTTGTTGCCTACCGGGCGGGCTCTAGATATCGCCCTCGTCGGTGATGGTTTCGTGGAGCTGTCTGATGCGAACGAGCAGCCTGTCTTTGTGCGGGGCGGCAGTTTCGTGCTTGACGCGCATGGACGACTGGTGCATTCCTCAGGCGCAGCCGTGCCGCGAGTGACAATCCCACCGGAGGCGCAAGTGATTGACATAGATGCAAAGGGGACGATTACGTACGCCGTAGAGGGAACGGTCAGTGTGGGCGGAGAGCTCCGCATAGTATCGTTTGTAAACCCGGCAGGACTGCATCACTTGGGCCAGCTTGTTTTTGCTCCGGGAGTAAACTCCGGTGAAGCGACAGGAGCCTCGTCGGTGGTAAAACAGGGCTTCCTTGAGGCGAGCAATGTCTCGCTGCTAGATGAGATGACCGAGCTTGTCCGGGCACAGAGGGTGTACCAAACAAATGCTGCCGCTGTGCGAACCTTAGATGAGATGTGGGAGAGAAGCACTGACTTGCGGAGATAGCTGGGAGGATCGTGGATGGAGTATCCCGTTGGGATAGGTGAGTTTAGGGTGGCGGTTGCCCCCGGAATTCTTGTCACGCGCGGCTTAGGCTCGTGTGTGGGTGTAGTATTGCATGACGCTGACGTAAGACTAGGTGGGCTGGCCCACATTATGTTGCCGAATAGCCGCGATTTTGCCAGCTTTAATAACCCCTACAAGTTTGCCGACCTGGCAATCCCTGCCGTAATTGCCGAAATGCGCGCGCGGGGAGCAAGGATGCTCCGAGCTCGCCTAGTTGGCGGCGCACGCATGTTTGCTAACGGGGTGACTCGCGCCGGATTTGACATAGGCGACCGTAACACACTGGAGGTTCGGCGAATTCTCAGCTCCTTGTCGGTGCCCGTGATAGCCGAGGACGTAGGTGGGTGCTTTGGGCGCACGGTGCTGCTAGATGTGGCTCAGGGGAAGGTAATGGTTCGAACCGCCGGGCATGGGGAGAAAACGTTATGACGGAACAGGGTTTTGATCGCTTCTCTCAGCAGCTTAGGAACGAACATGGCCTAGACCTTTCGCTTTACAAGGAGGCCCAGATAAAACGTCGGCTGCAAAGTTACATGCAGCGCTATTCAATTGCGGATTACAGCGGGTTGACGCAATACATATCGTCTACAGATAAACGGAGTCACCTCGTGGATTACCTCGACATTAACGTTTCGGAGTTTTTCCGCAACCCCGAGCTTTTTCTCTACTTGGAGCAGGAGGTGTTTCGTCGCCTAACGGCGAAACAAAGGAGCCTGAGAGTATGGAGCGCAGGTTGTTCCATCGGTGCTGAGCCCTATTCGCTAGCCATCGCCCTTGCGGAAGCGCGGGTAACGCTCGGACGCGGTATATGGGCTACTGATTTGGACGCGGGGGCCCTAAACCAGGCCGCACAGGGCCTATACAGCCCCGCTGACGTACGCAATGTGGGGGACGGCCGCCGAGAACGCTACTTTGACCAAGAGGAAGGGAACTTCAGGGTCAAACGGTTGCTCAAGTCAATGATTGAATTTCAGCGTCACGACTTGCTCCGCGACCCCATACCACACCGCTTCGATTTGGTTGTCTGCCGCAATGTAGCGATATATTTCACGGAAGAGGCCAAGCTAGCGATGTTACAGCGGTTCGCCGACTGCCTATCGCCGCACGGGGTGCTCTTTACCGGAGCTACGGAAAGCTATCCCACACACCACTCGTTTGGGTTTAGACGGATACACAGCTGTTTTTACGAGAAAGTAGGTGACTAGTGTGCAACCCATTTCGTCCTTACAACTTGACGTGATGAATGAAATCGGCAATATGGGGGCGGGGCATGCCGCCACGGCACTTTCCCTGCTCATGGGGCGCAAAGTAGATATGGCCGTGCCAGCGACCAAGTTTCTAAGTATTGAGGCGGGGTGTGCGGAACTCAGCAGAGAAGGCGAAGTAGGGGTTGGTGTCGAAGTCGGGTTGGCTGGCTCTATTGATGGCTTAACCTTGCTTACTGTAGATGAGAACAGCGCTTTGCATCTACTTGAGGCATTTGGCGATATGTTGGCCGGGCAAGGACTCGATGACGAACTGGCACAATCCGCGCTAATGGAAATAGGAAACATTGTGACGGGTTCGTTCCTGACCGCCATCTCTGATTTTCTGGGGGAGACCGCCAGTGCTTTGCCGCCCCGCTTTATTCACGACTATTTCGACGCCTTTGTGTGTAACGTGGTGGTGGCGGGCTGCAGCAATGTAGACGGGCTGCTGGTGTTTAAGACAGAGCTCACAGTAGACGATCGATGCGTCTCGAGCGACCTGGTATTCTTGCCGTCGCCGGAGGCATTTGCGTTGATTATGAACAAGATCTTATCTGCAGGGGGAATGAGTTAGATGTCGAAGCGAATTCTGGTGGTGGACGATGCGGCGTTTATGCGCATGATGCTGTCCGACCAGCTAACCAAGGCGGGGTTTGAGGTGGTAGGCCACGCGGAGAACGGCCTTGTAGCCATCACAAAGTTCAAGGAGTTGCGCCCTGACTTGGTAACGATGGATATCACCATGCCTGAGATGGACGGCATACAGGCTGTCAAGGAGATTCGCCGCCTCGACCCCGCTGCGCGCATTGTAATGTGTAGCGCCATGGGGCAACAGCACATGGTTATGGATGCGATACAAGCCGGGGCGCGGGACTTTATCGTGAAGCCGTTTGACCCCGGTCGCGTAGTTCAGGCCGTAACCAAAGCTTTGTCTTAGGTTAAAGACATGCGCAATGTACTTAGTCAGGCGGAGATAGATAGCTTACTGCAGAGCCTAGAACAGGGCGAAGTCAGCACAGAAGATTTGACAAAAGAGAACGTGCGGGTGCGCAAGTACGATTTCCGCCGCCCAAATCGCTTCTCCAAGAGCAACCTTAGTGTCTTGTCGCTGATCCACGACCACTTCGCGCGGCAATTAGCTAACTTCCTGACTGCGTATCTGCGCGTGCCCGTGGGGGCGAAACTCGCCACTGTGGATCAAGTGGCCTTTGAGGACTTGGTGGTTTCATTGCCGGCCCATACGGTAGCCGCTGTATTTGCCTTTAGCGGCTATGGCCAAGGTATCATAAACCTTGGCTACGATTTGTCCATTCCCATCATCGACATCGTGTGCGGCGGGAGTGGCGACGTCCCCAAGCGCGGACGACCGGTCACAGAGATTGAAGCCAACATGTATCGGCGGCTAATCGCATACATGCTGGAGCGCTATGAAACCTCGTGGAAGGACACGACGCCAATAAAATGCACATTGCAGTCGCTTGAGACTAATCCTCGCCTCATCCAGTCCATTCCCCCGCAAGAAATGGTAGCTGTAGTCACGCTGTCGCTTACCATCAACAAAGTTCAGGGCATTATCTCGGTGTGTCTGCCCTTTATGACGATTGACGGCCTTATCAACAAGACGAAGGCTGATGCTGTTGAGGCTGGCAAGGTAGACTACCGAGAGCGATGGCAAGACAGGCGGAGAACTTTAGGCCACGCCATACTTTCCTTAACCGCGCTACTGGGCGCGGGTGAAATTACCGTACACGATTTCCTACATTTGTCTGTAGGCGATGTTGTCGCCGTAGATAAGAAACCAGGCGACCTAGTAGACCTGCTGGTAGAACACCACAGAGCGTTTTCTGTGCAGCCGGGCGTGGTGGATTCACAACTGGCCGTGCAAGTTGTCGCTTCGCGGTTAGGGGGAGATGAAGAACTTGACTAGCAAGTATTTGTCGCAAGATGAGATTGACGCCATCCTGAAGTTTGGGGTCAGTCCCGCCGTCGACCTGTCACCCGCGGAACGGGACGCGCTAGGCGAAGTGGGCAACATATCTATGGGAACGGCCGCCACTACGCTTTCGCAGTTGCTCAACCGCAGGGTGACCATCACGACGCCGCGCGTAAGGGTGGTGGGGTTGAAAGAACTCCTGGAGCAGTTCACGGTGCCCTACTTGTCCTTGCTCGTGAATTTTACGGCGGGTTTGTCCGGGTTTAGCCTACTGGTCGTGCGCACTTCCGACGCCGCAGTGATCGCGGATCTTATGCTAGGTGGCACCGGTCATGTTGAGTCCATCGAACTCGATGAGCTTAAGGTTAGCGCGGTCGCAGAAGCTATGAACCAGATGATTGGCACCGCGGCTACTTCGCTGCATTCCCTGTTCGGACGTCGAGTGAACATCTCCCCACCCGAAGTAGTCATGTTTGATGTGCCTCCCAAGGAGGGTGTACTGGCTCACCTAGAACGCGAATCGTTGGCAGTGGTAGCCTTCAAGATGGAAGTAGGCGATCTGATTGACAGCGAGTTGCTGCAGGTGATGCCCCTTACTTCTGCCAAGCAAATGGTGGAGCACTTAATGGGGGGGTTGACATCCGCTCAAGCGACCGCAAGCTCACCGCCGCCACCTCCCTCTCCTCCTCCTACTCCTCCGGCCTCACAGGCTTCCTCGGAGGTTGTTGTTCAACGTGCCCAGTTCTCGCCCTTGCAGGTGCCTCTGCAGACGGGACCGGGCCAAAACATTGAACTCATCCTAGATGTACCTTTGCAGGTCTCGGTGGTGCTCGGCAAGAGCAGGAGGGCAATCAAAGATGTGCTGGCTATGGGCACAGGTTCGGTGGTGGAGCTTGATCGCATGGTGGAAGACCACGTTGACGTGCTGGTAAACGGCACGCTGATTGCGCGGGGCGAAATCGTAGTGGTTAACGAGAATTTCGGTGTGAGGATTACAAGTATCCTCAGCCCGGCAGAGCGACTGCGCGAGATAAACAGGTAAAATTTACAGGAAACTAGTTAACAGGTTATGCAATCAAGGTGCAGAACTCCTTCTGTACAACATAGAAGGAGGTCAAAAGCAGAATGAGAAGACTTTTCGCCGTCGCTCTTGTGCTCGCGCTGGCACTCATCCCCCTGCCGGCGTTTGCTGGTGGACTAGCTGGACAGCACGTCGCCGAACTTGCCCTTGAGCTACGGGGTCTGCCGTTTCAGTTTGGTGGCGAGACCCGTGAGGGATTTGATGCTTCAGGGCTGTTAGTGTATGTCTTTGGCCAGTTTGGTGTGGACCTGCCGCGTACGACGGCCCAGCAGGCTACCGTCGGAACAGCGGTAACACGCGCACAACTAAGGGCGGGAGACATCGTGTTGTTCGCCTCCGGCAGTACTCGTTGGACGGGCATCTTTGTCGGCAATAACGCCGTTGTTTGGGCTAGCCCGAGCGCCGGTGCAGTGCGCCACGCAAGCCTCACTGAGGCGTCAGTCTCGGCTCTCTTCCGCGGGGCGCGCCGCATTCCGGATGCAGCGTTTGACAAGGCCACCCTCGTGCTGGCTACAGCCGCCAATTATCTTGGCACGCCGTATGTTTTTGGTGCCGACGGCCCAGATAGCTTTGACTGCTCGGGTTTTACGCGCTACGTTTTCGCGGAGTACGACATTGCGCTCCCGCGCACGTCCATTAACCAAGCGTCGGCAGGGGTGCGCGTATCGATTGCAGAGAGGCGAAAAGGAGACCTCTTAGTCTTTGTTGATACTTGGCGCCCGGGGATCTCCCATGTAGGCATTTACGTCGGCGACGGGCAGTTTATCCATGCGACCACGCGGGAGGGCGTGAGTTACGCCAACCTGAGCAGCACATACTGGGGGAGCAGGTTACACAGTGTGCGACGGGTAATCCCCTAGACAGCTAAGAGCCAACAACCAACAGCCGGCAACTCGAAACTCTAACCGCGTATCCATACGCGGTTTTTCTTGCTATAA
>CAYGHR010000024.1:16099-18737 GCA_964349715.1 uncultured Peptococcaceae bacterium | reverse complement strand
TATAAGAAAACATCGTTATAAATCTCACATTATTAACCAAGTATATTTTACCCCCATAGGTATGGAGTTGTCAACGCTTTGGACGGCGGTGTGGGGAAAGGGCTCCTAGCTCACCGCTCATCTCTCACAGCTTCTGACGCTTGCAGGTTAACCCTCACGTAGTGGCGAAATAGTCTTTAGCGTACACGTGGAGGGATAAGATGACGATAACACAAACAATTCTCCAAGCCATAGGCAATACGCCGTTAGTGAGGCTTAACCGCATCACGGCGGGACTAGACCGCACTATTCTCGTTAAGGTAGAAAGCCAGAACCCGGGCGGAAGTATCAAAACGCGCACGGCCCTAAGCATGATTGAGGACGCCGAACGCCGGGGCCTGCTTAAGCCCGATTCCGTTATCGTTGAGTTTACGAGCGGCAACCAAGGCATCGGGCTGGCGCTGGTGGCGGCGGTAAAGGGGTATCGCTGTACTATAGTAATGCCGTCCTGCATGAGCGAGGAACGCCGGCGCGTTATGGCCAGCTTCGGTGCCGAGATTATCTTGACTCCCGTCGGCAAGGACATTACGGAGACGTTTAGCTTTGCCGAGGCTAAGGTGCATGAGCTCTTGGCGCAGGACAGCAAGTATGTACTAGCCGGGCAATTCGTTAACCCCGCTAACCCCGGAGTTCACCACGCGGAGACGGCGGGGGAAATTATCCGCCAACTCGGCGATATCACGCCGCACGCTTTCGTCGCGGCGATTGGCACCGGCGGCACGATTACCGGCGCAGGGCAACGGCTTAAGGCAGAATACCCCGGTATTAAGGTCGTAGCCGTGGAGCCGACGCAGGCGGCCATCCTCTCGGGCGGTGTGGTGGCAAGCCACAAGCAGCAGGGCATCGGCGACGGCTTTATCCCGCAGATTCTCGATACGGCGGTCTATACGGAAGTAGTCGTAGTGAGCTGCGAGGAGGCCTACTCCATGACGCGGCGTCTAGCGCGCGAGGAAGGCCTGTTTGTCGGCATATCCTCCGGCACTAATGTGTGCGCCGCGCTTGCCGTGGCCCGCTCCCTGCCTCCGGGAAGTGTCGTCGTCACCATCCTGCCGGACGGGGGCGAGCGCTACCTAAGTACGGCGGACCTGTTCTAGCGGCACGTCCGCGGGCTTTTGTGCCTCCTCGCAACTCCACTGCGCGGTAAGCGCGGCGTGTTTGACGAGCGCCTCTTGACCCGCGGGGGAGAGAGCGTAGAGGCCGCGTCCTTGGCGCGTAAACCACCCGTAGACATTGCGGTAAAGAGTGGCGTAGGTCTTAGGCCCAGCCCCGCGCTCACGCAGCTGACGCGCCGTCAGCGGCCCCGCCAATGACAGCGCATATGCTAAGCGCAGGGCGTGCTCGCGGTAGGCCGTCATCAGCTCGCGCCGTGTCGAGCCCGCCGTGTTTAGGTCGACACTGCGCCGGGAAACCTCGTCGACCATCGCGCGCCGCGCCTTAGACTTGCGCCGCCCGGTATGGGGGTTAGGCTGCAATGCCACCTCCACCGCGGGCGGTGTGCTACGCAAATCCACCAAGATTAACCCCATCTCTAGCCGGCGCAAAAGATGCAGCACTCCCCGAAAGCTGCCGGAGTGTAAGCCTCGTAACGGTCTCGTTACAGCCACGTACACAGAGTCCGCGACTTGTTGCCGCCGCGCCGCCTGCACCAGCAACTTAAGCCCGAGAGTGAGCTTTAGTTCCACCGCTATCAGTTCGTCGCCGCGCACGGCTACTAAGTCGCAGTGCTTCACTTCGGCGCGCACGGTATAGCCTAAGCTTCTCCAATACTCCACGACGGGCGCGGCGAGGTCGCGCTCTGTATGTTGTCTGCTCATTTTCCACCTCCTTTGGCGCGTTACAGAAGTAAGGGGCGGACTCACCCGGAGTGAATCTGCCCCTTACTTAGACTTACGAACTGCAGAGCATTGACCTTAGGCCGCCGTTAAGCCTTAGCTTTGGCAGGCTTCTTCTTGCCGTTCCCTTTGAGGTGCGAGCCGAAGAACTCCTTGGTCAGGGCTACGACTGTGCCACTTAGGAGCAGCAAGCCAACCAAGTTAGGTATAGCCATCAGCCCGTTAAGCGTATCGGCGATATCCCACACCTGAGTAAGCTGGCCGAGCGAACCTACAACGATAAACGGCAGGTAGACGTAGCGGAACATCTTGCCGGCCTGACTGCCCAGCACATATTCGGTGCACTTCTCGCCGTACCACGACCAGCCGATAACGGTCGAGAAGGCGAAGAGGGTGATGCCGATAGCCACAATGTACTGCCCAATACCAGGCAAGCCGGCCTCAAAAGCGGCAATGGTGAGTGCCGGGCCGCGTAGGCCGCCCTCCCAAACGCCGGTGACCATAATGGCGAGCCCGGTTAAGGTGCAGATAACGATGGTGTCGATAAACACTTCGAAGATGCCCCATAAGCCTTGACGCACGGGATGGTCGGTCTTGGCTGCGGCGTGCGCCATAGGCGCGCTGCCTAAACCGGCTTCATTACTGAACACGCCGCGGGCGATACCGTAGCGGATAGCGCTACGCACAGCCGCGCCGGCGAAACCGCCGACCGCCGCCGCCGGGGTAAAGGCGTAGGTTAAGACTGTGCCAAGGGCCGCCGGCAGCTC
>CAYGHR010000024.1:12496-15999 GCA_964349715.1 uncultured Peptococcaceae bacterium | reverse complement strand
TCGAACACCTTCATAATAGTATTTTTAAGTGCAAAACCGATGTGTGTTACTTGGAGGAAGTTGACCTTAAGCGTTAGATAGATACCTGTTCCGACAATCAAGATCAGAATCGGAGGACCCCACACTATGCCGTTTAGCCAGTTGTTAAACGCCATTAATCGTTCCACTGTACCTCTCCTTTCACTTGTTTGGACTGTCGACTTGGGTGCGCTGCGGCAGGTTCTTGCATCCACCACCCCCTGTTTAGACGAGTCTTGGACAAACCATAAGGACAACTACAGTATACTCGGCCTGTCTGAAAGTTGCAACAAGCCTGTGTGTTTGCAAATCTCCCCAGCGCTCTACCTTTTGACTGCCGCCATCACCGTGTGGCCGTTGACTTCTAAGAGACGGGCGAAGCCATCTGTCAGCGGCTCGGCGAAAACCCCTGTGGCCAGAACTTCATCCTGCACATACTGCCGCCACTTCGCTACCGCGGCGATAACGGCGGCGTCGCCTCTTAAGGAGACGGCGATTTTGTCGTCGACCGCAAAGCCGGCGTCTTTGCGCATGGCCTGCAGCTTGCTCACTAACTCGCGCACTAAGCCTTCTTCGATTAGCTCCGGGGTGAGGGTAAGGTCCATAATTACGGTGAGTCCGGATAAAGACTCGGCTTGGAAGCCCGCGCGCTCCTCCGCCCGCACCTGCAGCTCCGACAGCTCTAAGCTAACGGTTGCACCGTTTAACTCTACGACTAAGGGCTTACTCTGCGTTACGGCGTCAGCCAAGACGGCTTGGTCAACGGCGGCAAGCTGCTTGGCTAATGTCTGCACATCCTTGCCAAAGCGCGGGCCGAGCAAGCGGAAATCCGGCTTGACGCTGTAAGTGACAAACCTTGTAGTGTCCACAGCCGCGCTGACGATTTTGACGTTAAGCTCGTCTTGCACCAAGGCAAGAATTTCGGGGCGCAATGCTACCCGGCCCGGCTTCACAAAGTAGAGCTCGTTTACGGGCTGGCGCACCTTGACGTTAGCCTTGCTGCGCACAGCCCGCCCCAGCGAGACAATGTCGCGCGCTAGAGACATCTCGGCAATGAGCGCGGTGTCAACAAGAGCGTCATCCGCCACAGGGTAGCCTTGCATATGCACGCTAACCGGGGCCTGCCCGTCCGCGGACAGCACCAGATTTTGGTACATCTCCTCACTGATAAACGGCGCAAAGGGTGCCATTAACCGCGTCAGCGCCACTAGGGTTTCATAAAGTGTGAGATAAGCTGCGGCCTTATCGGCGTCCATGGTGCCTTTCCAGAAGCGCCTGCGGTTGCGCCGCACGTACCAATTGCTTAGGTCATCCACAAAATTGTCGATGGCGCGGGTGGCGGTCATGCTGTTAAACACGTCTAGCCCGGCACGGACTTCTTTTACTGTCAGGTTAAGTTTTGCTAAGAGCCAGCGGTCAATCAGGGGACGCTCTGAAACGGGCACATCGTAGTCTTGGGGGTTAAAGCCGTCGATATTGGCGTAAAGGACAAAGAAGGAATAGACGTTCCACAGGGTTCCCAGTACGCGCCTTTGGTGCTCCTGCATGGTCGCCATGGAAAAGCGCTTGGTGTACCAAGGCGGGTTTACGGTGTAGATAAACCAGCGGAGACCATCCGCCCCCACCACCTTAAAGGCGTCCCAGGGGTCAAAGCGGTTGCCGCGCGACTTGCTCATCTTTTTGCCGTGCTCGTCAAGGCCCATCTCGGTGGAGACTACGTTAAGATAAGGCGCACGCCCGAAAGTGAAGGTGGAGATGGCGAGCAAGGTGTAAAACCAGCCGCGGGTCTGGTCGATGCCTTCGCAGATGTAGTCGGCGGGGAAGCTCTCGGCAAACAGCTCCCGGTTTTCAAAGGGATAGTGCCACTGCGCAAACGGCATGCTGCCGGAGTCATACCAGCAGTCCAGCACTTCGCTGACGCGCTGCATTGGCCCGCCGCACTTTACGCACTTAAGAAGCACATCGTCGATGTAGGGCCTGTGTAGGTCCATCTCTTGCGGCAGATTTTGCGCCAGACTGCGCAGCTCCTCTAGGCTCCCGACGCAATGGTCATGCCCGCACTCGCACCGCCAGATAGGCAACGGCGTGCCCCAGTAGCGCTCGCGGCTGATAGCCCAGTCCACGATGTTTTCGAGGAAGTTGCCGAAGCGCCCCGCGCGCAGGTGCTCGGGGAACCAGTTAATGGTGTTGTTATTGGCGATCATTTGCTCCTTGAGGGCGGTCATGCGGATAAACCACGAGCTGCGCGCGTAGTAGAGGAGCGGCGTATCGCAGCGCCAACAGAAGGGGTAGTTGTGGGTGCAAACCCCCTCGGCATAAAGCAGGCCCTTAGCCTCTAGGAACTTAATGATGTGTGGGTCGGCGTCCTTTACAAACAGCCCTTGCCATTCGCTCACTTCGTCGGTAAAGCGGCCTGTGGCGTCCACGGGGTTGGCGGTGGGGAAATTGTGCTTGGCGGCAAGGCGGCTGTCGTCCTCGCCGAAGGCCGGGGCAGCGTGAACTATGCCTGTGCCGTCAGTGGTGGTGACGAAGTCGCCGCTGACCACGAAGTGGACTTGCTTACCCACTAGGCTCGCGAGTGGATAGGGGGCGATATACCGCGTGCCTAGGAGCTTACTGCCGGGGAAGGTGGCTAAAGTTTCATACTCGCCCTTAAGCTGATGCAGGCAATCCGTGGCTAAGATGAGCTCCTCGCCGTGGTGGCTGACCAAGCTGTAGTCAATCCCCTCGCCCACCACCACCATTACATTAGAGGGCAGAGTCCACGGGGTAGTGGTCCAGACGAGAAACGACCTGCCGGGTGTGTCGGCGAGCGGGAAGCGGACAAAAACGGAGGGGTCCTCGACTTCTTCGTAGCCTTGCGCTAATTCATGGCTAGAGAGCGAAGTGCCGCAGCGCGGGCAATACGGCAGGACCTTAAACCCTTGGTAGAGCAGCCCTTTATCCCACGCTTGGCGCAGTGACCACCAGACGGACTCGATGTACTCGTTTTTGTACGTTACATAGGGGTTATCCATATCCAGCCAAAAGCCTAGGCGCTCGGTGAGCTTCTGCCATTCCTGCTCGTACTTAAAGACGCTGGCGCGACACGCCTCAATAAAGGCGGTGACGCCAAAGGCCTCGATGTCGGGCTTGCCCTTGATGCCGAGCTCCTTCTCCACCTCGAGCTCGACCGGCAACCCATGTGTATCCCACCCCGCCTTGCGGCGCACTAAGTAGCCGTCCATGGTCTTATAGCGGGGGATGAGGTCCTTCATCGAGCGCGCCATGGCGTGCCCGATATGGGGCAAGCCGTTGGCGGTAGGCGGCCCCTCGTAAAACACGTAGCGCGGGCTGCCCTCGCGCATGGCTTGAGTCTTTTCAAACACTTTTTCCTGCCGCCAAAAATCGAGGATGCTCTCTTCCATCGCCGGAAAATCTACTTTGCTCGGCACTTTCTTAAACATGGGAGACCTCCTTGTCGCGTGGGGAATGGGGAATCATGA
>CAYGHR010000024.1:3204-12396 GCA_964349715.1 uncultured Peptococcaceae bacterium | reverse complement strand
AAAAACCCCCGTTCCATAAGGAACGAGGGTTGCCCGCGGTACCATCCTTGTTGGCCTAGGTAGGCCCAACTCTGTGCGTTAACGCCGCCCACGGAACCTTCTTAGAGGTGATATCCGCATGACGCAGGCTACCGGGTCGCACCCACCCCCGGCTCTCTTTAGCAGCAATCATGGGCCTGTCCTCATCACAGAAGTTGCATGACGAATTGTTGTTTCATCATAGCATGTGGCAGTGGGATGTGCAAGCCGATTGTGGCTTGTCGCTTGTCGCTTGTGGCTTGGGGAGACACGCGCCCCGCCTCTCTCCCTACTGCGTCTGATACCAGCCTTGCTTCTGCATGAATTGGAAGATGGCAAAGGCATGGTCTTGCTCTTCTTTTTGGATGTGGTTAAGGGTCTGACGCAGCTGCTGGTTGCTTGACTCAAACACGGCGCTGTCGTACATGTCGGAAACTGCCTTCTCGGTGGTCAGCAAATCGTTACAGATCTGCTCCTCGGAGAGGCCACCCTGCCCGGTGTACTGGGTATGGCTCGCTACCATGCCGAGGCCGCTACGCGCCGTGCCGCTCGTTGTGCCTGTGCCGCTCATGCCGCTTAGCCGCTCGGTCATGGAACCGCTTTGCCCGGCGCGAGTTGACCCGCCGCCGGTTGCCGATTGGGCTTGCATCTGTGTTGACTGCGAAGTAGTGTCCGGGGTGCGGCCTTGGAGGATTTGCTCCACGGTATGAAGGTGATTGGTTTCCTGTTGCCCTGCGCGCTTAAAGATCTGCTTTAGTTCCGGGTCAGAAACGGCCTCGGTGTAGTGGTTGTACTTGGCAATGCACAGCTCTTCGTGGTGTTTGGCGTCGGTTAGATACATGCGCTCTTTTTGTGTCAGCTGCAAACCGGGTCCCTCCTTGTTTTTGATGCAAGTGAAGTGTGCCCGAAGGACCCCTGCTTTATGATAAGTCACATAAGTCACGAATTTTTTGTGCCAGTTGCCGGGGTGAGAGGCTGTAGGCGAGGTAACGCTCTTTGGCCAGGCAGCTCTGCTCGTAGTAGTCGAGGCTCCGGCGTTGCAGCTCTCTGAAATAGGACTCAATGTCTTTTTCGCTGCCGAGTGAGCGGAGCCAGCTCTCCCACAGGGGTGGGCGACTCGGCATGGTGGCGAGGATGTCCGGCAACAGCCGCTCGGGCGGGTGATGCAGGAGAATGAGCTTGCCACCGAGCTCACGCAGTTGTGCGTCAAACTCCCGAAAGGGCGCAAAATCCCCTATCTGTGCGGCATGAGTGAGGTGAAAGCGCTCTAGGACCACGAGCGGTTCAACAGCAGGGTTACCCCTAAACCGCGCACCTGCCCATCGCCGATGCAGCGCTTGCGCTAAGTTTAGGTGTTCCGCAAGTAGGGTTTGTCTATCCGCGAGGGTAGGCGACGTAAGCTCCAGCACGCGCTCCGTATAGTGCTCGGAAATTACTGCCTTGGTCGGCCGCTCCTGCCACAGAGCGCTCCCTTCAATGGCCTTAAGGAGGGCTGTTTTGCCGGTAGCTACCACGCCCTCGATAACTATAACCGCCATATCTCTTACGCTTGCGCGCGAGGGGTAGAGAGGCGCGCAGCAAAGAGCACAACCGCCACTAACCCCAGAGTAGCGACGGCTATGCCGATGTACTCGGGCATCGACCTGCTAAACAAAAAACCGGCGAAGCCTCCGCAGGCAAAGCCTAAGTGCTTAGCAAAAATATAGCCGGCTTGCCGCCATTTATCTTTGGCACAGGCGAGCCCCATGTCCGTAAGGTCGCCGGTGAAGTGCGTGGTGCGCCCGAGCGCGGTCTGGCTGGTGACTGAGTTTTGCAGACCCATAGCTAAAGCCAACAGGTAGGCTATCAGGTAGCGCAGGGGGAAGTACAGGTCTTTGGGGGTGGCTGTAACCCGAGAAGCATACAACACAACACATACCAGCACCAGCGGGACTACCGGCACTAAGAGACTGCGGGTTAGCCCTAGGCGCGGGAGCATTTTGCCGCCAAGGAATGTGCCTAACACAAAGATGTAGACTATGCCCACGACCAAGAGCCCGTGCCAGGGGTTAATCAGTAAGTCCCGCAGCATATTGTTGACGCGCCCCGTAAGATGCGACACCCGGTCAAAGACAATCGCGTTCGTAGCTATGCCGTTAATCGTCCCCGCGGCAAGCGACATAAGCGTGCCGATGATCACCAATCCCGTGTAGTTCTCCAGAATCCCCCATGAGTTGCCTTCTACCTTTTGCTGCATGCGACTACATCCTCCCTAAGCTGCCGAAGTACTGCTAGCGAAGGATTCGCCGTCTCGGCTCAGAGTCCTGCAGCGACACTGCATCCCCGCACCGCAAACTTAGGCGCTCGGCCTCCCCTGCCGCAAGTTCAAGCGCGTGCCGGGCGCGGGGTTGCCGCTGAGTGAAGCGCCAAGGGGGGAGGCGCTCCACTACCGCTACTACACGTAAGTCCGCATCCAGGAAAACCACATCAAGCGCAAAACGCATAAAACAGGTGTGCACGCTGCGGCAAGGCGTCAGCAGGAGGCCCTGCGCAGGGGGTAGATGAGGGAGCAGCATGAGTCCAAGCAGCCGCGACCAAAACGTCGCCGCTCGCCTAACGGTCACAGGGTGTGTCTTTAACGCGCGCGCTGTTGCCATAGTCGGCTTACATGCCGGTAAGGCCGGCCATCATCTGCAGCACCGCCGGGCCTAAGAGCACAATGAAGAGCGTGGGGAAAATAAAGAAGACGAGTGGGAAAAGCATTTTAACCGGCGCCTTGAGCGCCATTTCCTCGGCACGCTGCTTGCGCCTCTGCCTAAGCCCTTCGGATTGCAGCCGCAGCACCTTGCTGATACTCACGCCTAGCTGATCGGCCTGAATAATTGTACTGACGAAAGCGCGCAGCTCCTCTACCCCCGTCCTATCGGCTAAGGCCTTAAGAGCGTCGCGGCGTGCGACACCCATCTTGATCTCGTGCAGAACTTGCCCCATCTCTGTCGACAAGGGGCCTTTCATTTTCTCGGTGACCTTCATAAGTGCGCTGTCAAAGCCGAGGCCGGCGTTGACGCTGACCGTAAGGAGGTCTAAAACATCCGGTAGCGCGCGCACAATGCGCATACGCCTCTCCGTTTGACGCTGCCTAAGCAAGAGTTCCGGCAGGATGCCCCCCACCGCCGCACCCGCCACTCCGAATAAACCAATGCTCAGCGCATTCTCAGCCTGTGCCGCCCCGAACAACAAACAAAGCCCCGCTCCCGCCGCAGCTGCCATTATATACCACCCAGCAAACTGCTCCGCCGTTATCTCAAGGCCTGCCGCTCGCACCCGCTTAGCGAGCGCGAACTTTAGTGACTGCGGTGCCCACGACTCCAGCGTCTTACCCGCTGCCTGCACCAAGGGCAAGATAAGGCGTTCGCTGAGTGGTCGCTGCAGCGGCGAAGCCTCCTCCTCCGCACGCTCCAGTTTAAGCTCTGTGACCGCCGAGAGGCGCATTTCTACGCGCAAGCGCGACCGGAACAAGAAGCTAAGTGCTGGCAGCGCGGCGACAAAGGCCAGCAGCGCAACGAGGAGGGCTAATTGCAGCGCCATGTCCTACCTCCTAAACGTCAATGCGAATTATACGGCTGATGACCGCCATGCCCATTCCCTGGGATACAAGCCCCACCCCGAGCATGGCCAGCCCCAGCGGTTCCGTCCACAGCAGGCGAACGTACCCGGGGTTAATGACGCTAAACAAGGCGAACAGCACAAAGGGCAGCAGTGCGATAACAATGCCTGACAGCCTGCCTTGGGCCGTCAGTGTTCTCACTTGCGCTTTCATGCGCTGCCGCTCGCGTATGGTGCCGGCTATGCTGTCTAGAACACTGGCGAGGTCGCCGCCTACCTGGCGCTGAATGAGAACCGCGGTCGCCACAAGGTCCATATCGCCGCTCGGCAGGCGCGCAACTAGGTTTTGCCAAGCCTCGTCCATATTGATGCCAAGGCTAATCTCGCGCAAAGTGCGCTTCATCTCCGTGCTGACCGGCGGCGCAAGGTCTCGCGCGGCCAGTTCCATAGCCTGCATGAGGCTATTCCCCGCGCGCATGGCATTAGCGGCAAAGCTTAAAAAGTCGCCTAGCTGCTCCTCGGCGACGCGCAACCGCTTGGCTAAATGCGCCTTTAACAGGTAGCCCGGCGTAAGATAGCCTAGGACTGCTCCCAATAGGGCACCTACTGCTCCGGCGAGAGCCGCGCCGAGGAAAAATCCCGCAACCGCACCTAACCCAACGGCACCGGCCATCTCCTCGCCGCGCAAGGGTATGCCGGCCTGCTCGAGCACCGGTGCGTAGCGGAGAGCTAACCGCCGGAGCGCAAACCGCGCCAAGAAACGCGGAACGAGCGCTTCACTCCGCCTCTTGCCTATGCCCGGTCTTTCTGTGCGCCCTTCCAAGCTGTAGCCTTTAAGCCGCAGCGATACGCGGTGCCTGGCATTGTGCGCAGTGCGTACAGCCACAAGCGCCACCAACCCGAGGACCGAGGTTGCCAGGAACGCCAACAACAACGTCACACTTATCCCCCCCGCGGCAAAAACAAGTCGGCGGGCAACTGAATGCCCGATTCGAGCAATTTCTTAGAGAAACCGGGCCTGATGCCGGTGGGCCTAAACTCGCCTACGACGCGGCCTGCGGCGTCTTTGCCTTCCTGTGAGTAGAGAAAAATGTCCTGCAGGGTAATTATGTCGCCTTCCATGCCGACTATTTCGCAGATGTGCGTAACCTTGCGGCTGCCGTCACGAAATCGGCTCTGCTGCACGATTACGTCTATGGCCGAGGCGATTTGCTCGCGGATAGCCCGCACCGGCAGTTCCATCCCCGCCATTAACACCATGGTTTCTAGGCGCGACAGCATGTCACGGGGGGTGTTAGCGTGCCCGGTAGTCAGCGAACCGTCATGTCCCGTGTTCATGGCCTGCAGCATATCTAGCGCTTCGCCTCCGCGCACTTCGCCGATGACGACGCGGTTAGGGCGCATACGCAGGGAGTTGCGCACTAAGTCCCTGATGCTGACTGCTCCCTTGCCCTCAATGTTTGGCGGCCGCGCCTCTAAAGTGACGACATGCTGTTGTTTGAGCTGCAGCTCAGCCGCATCCTCAATGGTCACAATGCGCTCGTCGGCCGGGATAAATGAAGACAAGCAGTTTAGAGTCGTCGTCTTGCCGCTGCCGGTTCCGCCGGAGACGACAATGTTAAGCCGACCTAAGACGCAGGCTTCAAGAAACTTAGCCATGCTGGGGCTGAGGGTGCCGAAGCCGATGAGAGAGTCGATGGTTAAAGGGTCTCTGCTGAACTTGCGAATCGTCAACGTCGGGCCGCGCAAGGCGAGCGGCGGGATGATGGCGTTAACGCGCGAACCGTCAGGCAACCTTGCATCCACCATAGGCGAGCTCTCGTCGATGCGCCGCCCGAGCGGAGCCACGATTTTTTCTATGACTTGAATGACGTGAGCATCGTCGCGAAAGGCCACATCGCAGGACTCTAGCCTGCCCTTGCGCTCCACAAAGACCTGGCGCGCGCTGTTAACCATGATTTCGCTGACTTGGTCGTCGTTGAGCAAGGCGGTAATGGGGCCAAACCCCGTGATTTCATCGGTAAGCTTCTGCACGATGCGCAGCCTGTCTTGCCGGCTCATAACGAGGCCGCTTTCGTTTAAGGACCGTTCGGCGATTTCGGCAATGCTCGCTTTAAGCTCCGACTCCTTCTCTGCGTCAAGCAGAAGCTCGGGCTTTACTTCGCGCACAATCGCCTGATGAATGGAACTAAGCAGCGCGCGCTCCGGGTCATAGGGCATTGCGGCGGCCCCCCGCTTGCCGATTGTCTGCGGGCCAGGTCGGTCAGAACCGCTCTCTAGGCGTTTAAGCAGTGACATTACTTAGCTTGGCGGCGCCGCCACAGGCTAACCGCTTCCTCCCCCCGCTGTTTTGGCGCGAGATGTTCGTTTACCAAGTCGCGAAAGCGTTTCGCTAGTTTGCTGTCGGGTTGGTCTAGCACCACAGGCAGGCCGCGGTTGGCGGCGAGCATGGCCGGGATGTCGTCGTGATGTATGTAGAAGTCTACTTTGCGCGAGAGCGCGGTCTCGAGGTCGCCAAAGCGAATGCCGTAGTCGTAACCCGCCTGATTTACGACCAGGAGCACTTTTTCGCGGCTGTAGCCGAGCCGCTGCATTAGCTCTAGCGTCACCTTCATGTTCTTAAGCGAGGCCATATCCATATTGCCAAGCAGCAAGACCCTGTCCGCCGCGTCTAAAGTCGTAAGGGCGGTATCGGCAAAGGAGGTCGCCATATCTACGATTACATAGTCAAAGAGCGTGCGGCACAACGACAGCACCCGCAAAATATGGTCGGGCACGACGTATTCGGCATACTCGGGGCTGATGGGCGCGGGGAGTACCTTAATCCCCGAGGGGTGCTGCATAAAGTACGGCGCTATGGTCGTGGCGTCAAGCGTAGCCTCGCTCACGAGGTCGCTCAGCGTGCGGCGGGGAACTAAGCCGAGAAACACACATACGTCCCCAAACTGCAGTGACAAGTCCACTACACACACTTGCGCCCGGCGCTCGCTCGCCAGTACCGCCGCCACATTGACGGCAAGTGTCGTCTTGCCTACGCCGCCCTTAGGACTAAACACGGCTAGGACTTGCCCGTCCGGCTTGCCGCCACCTTGCCCGCCCGTAGCCTTCGCGCGGCGCGTCGTCTCCCTCTCCCACGACTTTTGGATGCACTCCACGAGCTCGTCCGCTCCAAACGGCTTCACCAGATAGTCCTTGGCACCCGCAATCATGGCTCGGCGCAAGTACTCTGTTTCTCCCTGTACGGACATGACAATGACGACGGTGTCGGGATAGGTGGAGGTGATTCTCGCCGTCGCCGTAATGCCGTCCATGCCCGGCATGTTGACGTCCATAAGCACTACTTGGGGAGAGAGCTGCCCTATTTTCTTGATGGCCTCCTCGGCGTTAGCGGCCTCGCCCACTACCTCCACACCTAAGGTCAGCCCCAGCAAACGCCGCACGTTGTTGCGCGTATCGGGCGCGTCGTCGACGATTAGCACCGTAAGCCCCGTGTTCCGAGCTGCATTCGTGGTCTTCATCACGGACCTGCCACCGTGCGCGCTGTTGCCCCGCCGGTATTGCTGTGGCGTTTATCTGTCACCGAGCGCAGCAGCAGGCGAATACTCCCGTGATCCTCTGCCCAAACAAGGCGCTCCGCCTGCTCGGGGGTTACCGCTAGGGTAAGTGTCTTGGCATCCGCAGGGGCGGGGGCCCCGTGCCTGGTTTCATGGCCTACGGCCACAACTTGGATGTTTTGCAGCATAATGACGGATTGCGGCTCGGGCTGCGCGGTCGCGGGCTCGAAAGATACCACCACGTCGACGGCATCCCCGGGGCGCAAAAGATACGCCACGGCAATGCGCTCATTGATGTTTACACTTAACGCGCGGAACCCATCCGCTAACTCAAAGGCCAGACCGGCATCTTCGCCGCTGCCGTGAAGGCGTGCCAGCAACACCTGCTCGCCCGAAATTACAGGAGCGGTCGTAACACGGCCAACCACATTGCCCAGACTATCCGTAGCGGAAAGGTGTCGTCCGCCTCTAGGCACGCGTACCACCGCGACCATATTCCCACGCACGGCAGTGCGCGCCGGTATGTTGACTAGCGCCACTACCACTTCTTCCGTATGCTCGACAACCGCCTTGCGCTCTAACCCGGCCAGGAAATAGTAAATCCCAAGCCCTGCGGCTAAAGCTAAGACTAAAGCCAGTATCAACAGCCTCTTACTGGTGCGATCCATGCTAAACCTCCTTGTCGTAGAGGGACGGGGGAGTGTCGCAGAGGGACGGAGGAGCGCGACATCCCTTCAAAGATTCTTTTCTTACCTTATAAGGTTAAACGTCCGGGCACCATAAGAGCCTGCTGTACCTACCTCACCCTCGACTACAAACTGCACGAAGCGACCGCGAATAAAGCTGTCTTTGCCGCTTTGCGGCGGCCCCTCGATAAAGAAGCCGGCAAACCCCAGCACTTCAACCGTGGGACTATCGCCGATGCGAGGGGCAATTACGGGGACAATGAGCAAACGGGCGCAACTAGCTACAAAACGAGTAGGTGTGCACGCGGGCACGTGCGTACACATGTCTAGCCGTTCGTCAATCGCCTGCTCAGTAGGCCCTGACATGTTGCCGGTCTCTACACGCAAGCGGTCTCCAACTCTCAGCCAGCCGTTCCAGCCGTGCGTCATGTACTCGCGAAAATCATTTGCACCCCCGTGACCAAAGTCTAAAGCGCCGTACCAACCTTTCTCACCCGACCCCCCACCCACTTTGAGGTCATAGAGCTGCCCAAAGACAAAATCCCGCCACACCACGCCTAAAGGCGCCGCCCCGCGCAGCGCGGAGACTGACTGCGCAGCGGCCGCGGCGGACGCGCCCACTTCGGCGTGCGGGCGATTTAGGATGCGGGCCAAGCCGAGATTAACTGTGCGGCGCGCACTTACCTCCACAGACTGCGTGGCTAGGTCTACGCTGACCACTACTTCACTACCCCTGAGGCCGTTGTCCGCCGCGACGGATGTCGCTAACGCCATGGCGGCGGCAGCTCCCTGATTCGGAAGCACGCGCGCACCCGCTAAAGCGGCAACATCGGCTGCGCTTTGCAGGCGGGCCTGGGTGTGGTACAACAGGCCGCCGTCAACAACTACTGCGCCAAATCCGAGGGCTGCGACCATTGCACCCAGCACAATGACGGCTACCCCGCCGCGCTCTCGCTCTCTTTTCATTCGCGCCTCGTCACCACCCTCGCTCTGACTTGATAGGGATTGGGGAGAAATGGCTGGATGAGTGGCGTGATAATCTCTAAGGAATAGGTCACCGTCACCTCTATGGAGGTACCGGCTTGACGCGCCGAAAAGGCGGGCGTAACCGTAACTACTATCTGCTCCGGTGCGAGCGGTGAGGCCGCGTTTCGCGCCGCAGTGAGTATCTCTGCGTCCGTGCGCCCGAGGCTCGCCTCACGCGCCGCTTGGCGCGAGGCGGAGGTAACAGCCAAGTGTCCGTGAAACACCCGCCCAAAATCCACGATGCCCATCAGCACCAAGAGGAGTATCGGCAACACGAGAGCCAGTTCTACTAGCGCTTGGCCTCTCTCGTCTAGTCTGCGCAT
>CAYGHR010000024.1:0-3104 GCA_964349715.1 uncultured Peptococcaceae bacterium | reverse complement strand
ACAAGCGACAAGCGACACTCTCCACATGACAATTACTACGTCTACAGTGTACAGCGCCAACAGTAAGCGTACATGAGACGCCAGCACTATTCTCTGCCTTCTCTAGTACTGTCTTAATCTTGTGTTAATTCGCCCTGAGTACCAGACGCATAGTACTGCGGTACTAGGCAACGAAAAGCCGGCCTCCGAGAGGCCGGCTCTGCCTTATACTGCTTCACTGAATTTTGGTCAGGCCTTGTTTTACTCCCTCGATCACCGCTTGCGTGCGGTCGTTGACCTCGAGCTTACGCATAATGCTGCCGATGTGGTTCTTGACGGTCTGCTCGCTGATGAAAGCGGCTTGGGCAATGGCGGCGTTGTTCATCCCCCGCGCCATCATGCCGAGTATCTCGGTTTCCCTCGCGGTGAGCACGGGAGGGGGAGTGCCGGTGGGTTGGCTGCTTAAGCGGTTTATCTCCTGTACTAGTTTCCCCGTCAGACCCGGCGCCACAATCGAGCCCCCGCGCGCAACCGTGCGCATGGCTTCCATTAGGGCGGCCGGTTCTACGTCCTTGAGCAGGTAGCCCGACGCTCCGGCCTTAAGCACCTCCAGGAGGTACTCGCGGTCGTCGTGAATAGAGAGCACCAGCACGGCGACCTCGGGATACTCGGCGCTAATCCTCTTGGTGGCCTCCACGCCGTTAAGCTCAGGCATGTTGATATCCATCAGTACGAGGTCGCATTTAACCCGCGCGAGCAGCCCTAGCGCTTGTTCTCCCGTCGCGGCCTCGCCTACAACCTCAAAGCCCCCGTCGAGCTCCAGTACGCGCCTTAGACCCTCGCGAAACAGCTTGTGGTCGTCGGCGATGATTACTCTAAGCGCCACCGTTTTCACCTCCTTCGCGTATGGGAAGACAGGCCACAATGCTAGTGCCGCGCCCGGGCGCGGACTCTATGCGGCAAGTTCCCTCCAGCAGCTCTACCCGCTCCCGCATGCTAAGCAAGCCGAAATGGTCCCCTCTTTCTTTCAGGGCCTCACTGACATCGAACCCATGTCCATCGTCTGTTATAGAAATAACAACCATGTCCTTACCGAAGTCGACCATCACGCTGGCCTTGTTGGCCTTAGCGTGCTTTAGTGCGTTGTTTAGCGCTTCCTGGACAATGCGAAAGCCCGCGACTTCCACTACCGAAGGCATGCGGCGCTCCAGCCCGTTAACTGCAAACTCGATAGGGAAGCCGCGCTGCTCGCGCAGCTCGCTCACATAGCGCTTCAGCGCCGGCACCAAGCCTAGGTCGTCTAGGGCCATAGGGCGCAAGTCAAAAATAACCTTGCGGATGTCCTTGATACTCCCGCGCACTACTTCCTTTAGCGACCTAAGCTCGCTCCTGACTTGGGTTAGGTCGGCATCAAGCAGACGCTCGCAAATCTCCGCCCGCAGCATAACGTTAGCAAGCATTTGCGCCGGGCCGTCGTGCATGTCCCGCGCTAATCTCCGCCTCTCCTCTTCCTGGGCGCGGATAATGCGCAGCCCAAGCCACTGGCGCTGCTGCATAGTATCGAGCTGGCCGCTTAGCTCCTTTAGATTGCCCCTGAGCACTTCTGTGGCCACCCCGACTTGCGCCACCAACTGCTCCGCTTTCTTTACCGTGTCCTCGAGATTGCGCAGTGCCCGCTCGATGTTGTCACGCTGTAAACGCAAAGACTTCTCGTGTTCTTGCAGCACCACCAGCTCAAGCTGACTGGTCTGCGCGTTTTCGTAGGCGCGCTTGATGTCCGCTTCCGTGTGATACTTAAAGTCTCGGCTGACTTCCATGAGGCGAATGCGCTTAAGCCGCGCTTCCCGCTCTTTTGCGTCTACTTGCTGTATGCACTTAGTAACCTGCTCACGGATGTCTCGCAGTTGGCTTTCTAGGCGCGTGTATTCGTTACGCGCGCCGTCGGCAATCTCGAAGATGCGGTTGCGGCTCCCTTCGATGAGCGACACAGTCTCCGTGACGATTTTGTCCAGCAGCTTAATATCTACCACTACCAGCGCCACTACCTTCCTCCGTGTGTAGAGGGATGTTCCACAAGGCACCCGCATAGTCCTGCTAGAAAATACTAGACAATCCCCACGGTGGCTTCGAGCTTTACCGCCCGCAGCCTCTGCCCCCCTGCGAGCGGCTCGGCGACCACGCCCGTCCCGGAGTAAGCGATGACAAAGGCGATGTCCACGGGGTCATACTGCTCATCGCTAAAGACGACAGGAAGATCCTGCCCGACCACGTGCACAACCCACTGCCAACGCGCCCGACCTCGACCTACCCTGTTCATGGCCCTCGTCAGCGTCTCGAGAGCCGCAATGTAGACGAGAAACGGCAGCTCGCCGGGGATTGCCACGGCCTGCGCTCTAACGGTGACCTGCTGTTGTCGGTCGGCATCGTTGACCGTCAGGGTGAGGTCGACAAGGGCTTGCGGCACGTGGTTGAGACGACCTAAGGTGCCGGCACCTCTATCTTGCAGGACTGTCCCTACAATGTTCCCGAGCACCCCCACCTTAGCGGGAACTGAGCCGTGCGCGGTATCGATTATGTCTGCCGTAGTCATGGGGTACTGCGTCGACCCGGCGTAGAGCAAAGGGTGTCCGAAGGCAAAGACGTCCTGGTTCTGTACGAAGGTAGTAGTGCCAATGAAGCCAAATTGCAGATCACCCGTAAGAAGGGCGGCACCGATTGGCGAGCCCGGCGTCAGCGTAGCCCGGCGTGACGTGCCGCAACGCAGGGGGGACTCGCCGTAAATCTTAGTGGCGTACCTGCTTTCGAGTTCGGCTACGGCACGGGTGGCGCTAAAACCCGAGCAGCCAATAACCAATGGAAAGTGCTTACCGGCCACAAGCTCCTTGGCGTCGACACAACCTAAGGCCGTCACGGGCTCATGTTTTAGAGCCAGCATGGCCGCAAGCGGCGTAATGCCCACCAGATGATTGTCTCCGCCGATGACTGCGGAGATAGCGCCGAGCAGTTTGCCCCCCACCCACACCGGGCTACCACTTGCTCCGGCCGGGACTCCGGATATGCGGTCGATGGCTCGGCCGAAGGCGCGACCTAGAATGAGGTCCCCTCCCCCCGCCCCTCCCGCGGGC
>CAYGHR010000023.1:16254-18960 GCA_964349715.1 uncultured Peptococcaceae bacterium | reverse complement strand
ATCTTCATGGTTCGCAAAGCAACGCAAAATAAGCACACCAAAAAGCCCACTGCCGTGGATTAGGTCTTTTCGTTGTGTGCTTATCTAGTGCGTCTACCACTCATGGATACAGCAGGCCTCCTTCATAGACTTAAGCTAGAACGCCACCGTCAGCATAAATTTCATCTTCTCCGCGGCAAGGACCGCGTGCGGCACTTCCGCGGGCATGACGATGGAGTCGCCTGCCGATAGCCTATACTTCTCATCGGCAATTGTCACTTCGACAACGCCGTCGAGCACAAGCACTAAAGCGTCGCCACCGGATGCGTGAGTGCTAATTTCTTCGCCCTTGTCAAACGCAAATAGCGTGATGCTTAGGTTTTGGTTCTGAATTAGCGTCTTGCTGATGATCTGTCCGTCCTGGTAACTCACTAGGTCTCTCATACTGAGCACTTTAGAGGTCTCAATGTTCTTGAGGATCTTCTTAGGCATGAGGCACCTCCACTAATCTTTTACATGCAGTGTATCAATGATGGGGAGGCAAATGCAAGTAGCTGACCTATTCATCGTTCTCGTATTCACAAAGTGCTTAATGTAGTGTAAATATAGAACCACCGACCCGGTCAGTAAGTCCCTGGACAAGTCTATCCGACACCTTTCTCCCCGACCGCGGCCGGCACCTACAATAGCTAGTAGGCGTCGCCCGCTTCTACCACAAGGTCTGGGCCAAATTTGTCGGCATTTTTATCTTGACCACAGCGCCAAAACGACAAATTACACGCCGTTGCCGCCCGTATACTAGTGTTCACAACTAGCAACTGCGGGAGGTGTAGATTTGCAGGCGAACGCGATGCGGTCATCTGTAGCGGCGGTAAGCAACAGGCTTGTTCTGCCCAGAGCGTGGGGGAGAGCTCTCTACCGTTTAGTGCCGCTCTGGGCTCTAGGCTTCTTTCTCGCGCGTGCCGAGGTCCATGGGGAGTTGTCGCCGTTTGCGCTTAGTTTTTTTGCCGCCGCGCGCATGGTTCTGCCAGGCAGCGAGTGGCTGACAGGCCTGTTTCTCGCCCTAGGCGTACTTTGGCGGGGCGGTTTCATGGTAGCGGTGATGTTTATGGCCACTGCCTTGGCTTACCTAGCGTTCGAAAAGGCCCTAACCCCCGCCGCAGGGAGCAACGTATTTCGTGCGGCTTTGGCGGGCCTTTCGGTGATAGTGGTTAGAATCCCGCTCTTTATGTGGCAAACCCCCACGTTGTTTGAGGGCATAGCGACGTTCTTGGAGGCCGCTCTAACGGCAGTTCTAGCGCTAGTCTTTATCCACGCCGTCAAGGTGATGCGTGACTCCAGCTCTGCGAGAAGCTGGCGGACGGAAGAAATGCTGTCCTTGGCGGTTACCGGCGGCATCCTGGCATTAGGGCTAGGCGGTGTCAGTTTAGGGGGAGTGTCACTGCGGGGTGTGGCGCTCAACTACCTAGTGCTGCTGGCTGCGTACACTGGTGGAGCCACTTGGGGCGCGACCGCAGGCGCAGCCGTGCCGTTTGTCGCTTATCTGGGTCACCCGTTGTCGTTATCCTTTGTAGGCGCTCACACTTTCGCCGGACTAGCCGGGGGCGCGATGCGCGAGTGGCGCAAAGCGGGGGTAATACTTGGTTTTCTCGTTGCCACCGCCGTGACTGCGGCTAGCGTAGGCGGGCGCGACTACATCTTCCGCATGCTGCTGGAGGGCGCGGCGGCAGGTGTTTTGCTTGTCCTGACGGCACGCGGAACCCGCTCTAAAATTTACCGATTGTTGCCACTCGCGGCGAGAGAAGCGGACGACCTCGCCCCTACATATTCTGCGCGTCTCCAGCACTTGGCCGGCCAAAGGTTGAGCGATCTTTGCGCCGTGTTTACAGAGCTATCCGAAACGTTTAGCGGGCCGGCACTTGAGAGCCGCGGCCCTGACCAAACCGAGGCTGCACACAGGCTCATGGAACGTTTGGCTAGCGACGTGTGCGAAGAGTGTCAAGGGAGACAAGCCTGTTGGGATAAGGAATTCTACAAGACCTATCAGGACATGCTCGGTTTGTTGGCATTTACAGACGCGCACGGGCAAATCACCGCGGATCACCTTCCGCCCCACTTACGTCGACGATGTCAACGTCCGCGAGAACTCATTAGGTGCGTTAATTCGCTCGCGGAGCTGTACAGGCAAGGGCTGTATTGGGAACGGCGCGCCGCGGACACTCAGCGCTTAGTAGCTGTACAACTACAGGGCGTAGCTAGTATTATGGCTGCATTATCGAGAGACCTCAATCTCAGTGTGGAGTATCTTCGGGATATCGAGGAGCGAATAGCGCGCGAACTGGCCGCGCAAGGCATTTTTTCGCCTCAGGTAGAGGTGGTAAAGAGCCAAAACGGCAGAGTGGGGGTGACTATTACCAAGCATGCCTGCGGCAATGGCGAAAACCACTGCGCCGCCATTCTGGTACCCTTAGTTACCGGCCTTGTCGGTCGGCAGGTGTCCCGCGACGGGCGTTGTGCCTCGCTGCAGCGCAAGACGAAATGCTGTGTTCAGCTGTCTACTGCGCATGTCTTGGCCACCGAGACCGGCATCGCGCAGATGGCGGCCTCACCGGGCGCTTCCGGCGACAGCTATCGCGTAACGGAGATAATTGGCGGCAAGCTAGCCCTGATGGTCAGCGACGGCATGGGCAACGGCCCTCTGGCTCAGCAGGAAAGTCGCACGGTGGT
>CAYGHR010000023.1:10202-16154 GCA_964349715.1 uncultured Peptococcaceae bacterium | reverse complement strand
GGGATATTAGCGAACATTGAGGTAGAGACAAGGAAGCTGACGTTCTGTCGTGGGGACATCTACGTCTTAGTGTCCGATGGCGTGCTTGAGGGACAACAAGGTATTGCCGATAAAGAGGAATGGCTCTGCCGCATCCTGCGACAGGCCACCATGGAAAAGGCGCAAGACCTAGCAGAGTATATTCTCAATCGCGCCAAGAACAACTTTGGGGGCAGTATCCCCGACGATATGACGGTGGTCGTCTTGCGAGTCTTAGACAAGACAGTTAGCATACCATTGGTGGGATGAGGCCGCGCGCGGTCTCATTCTTGCTTTTACTGTCCCGCGGTAAATGTTATAGTAAACTATATGGACAAGCCCAAAGCTAGAGTGGACGTAGCGCAGGCAGTGAGGCAATTTGTCGCGGAGCAGGAGCTCCTCAGCCTAGGCGATTCCCTCCTCGTCGGAGTCTCCGGCGGGGCAGACTCGGTCGCCTTGTTGTTGTGCCTGTATGAGCTCTCACATTCCTTGGCGTTTAAGCTTACCGTCGCTCACCTTAATCACGGGCTGAGAGGGCAAGCTGCAGAAGATGACGCGCGTTTTGTGGTGAAGCTCTGCGCCGATTTGGCGGTGCCGGTGGTAGCACGCGCAGTCGACGTAGTGGCGCGCCGCAAAATCAGTCGCGAGTCCTGGCAGGAGGCCGCCCGCGCGGAGCGCTTCCGGTTTTTTGCTGATGTGTGCCGCGAGCAGGGGCAGAATAAAGTTGCCCTAGCCCACCATCAGGATGATCAAGTCGAGACGATTATTCTTAACCTCACCCGCGGTGCAGGCCTGCAAGGGCTTTCGGGCATGAGGCCGCGAGAGCAAGGGCTCTTTGGCCTCACACTTGTCCGCCCGTTGCTTGCCGTAAACAGGGTTAGTATAGAGGCTTTCTTGTCCGAGCGCGGACAGGTCTATAGGGATGATTACAGCAACCTAGACACTAAGTACCGCCGCAACCTAGTTCGGCACGAAGTGCTGCCGTTGCTTGGCAAGATAAACAGCGATGCTGCAGGAGCCCTGCTTCGGCTTGCCGACTACGCTAGAGAGGCCGACGACTACATTTGCGCGCAAGCGAGGCCCCTGTGGCTTGCAGCTCATGAGGTGCTGTCGCACGGCACCGGCCTTCGGCTCGACAGGCTTCGCACTTGCCCCCCTGCACTAACGTCACGTCTGCTCCAGTGGGCGTATGCACAGGAGAGCGGCGAGGCAAGTGACCTAGAAACCGTGCACATCGAGGGATGCCTGCGGCTCCTTGACCGACAGGCAGGGCGCAGAATTCACCTCCCACACGGCATTGCCGCTCTGCGCGCGCGCCATCACCTGGTGTTCTACCGGGAGCCACCCGAGCCCCACGCGCCCTATGAATTAGACCTGCCCGTGCCCGGCACGGTGACTTTGCCGGATGGAAGCGTCATTGCCGTGGAGAGGGTGGACCATGCACCCGCTGAATATCCGCCGTCCTCCGCTGCCGTTACCTATGTCGCCGGCATAAAACTTTGGCTCAAGGTGCGAAACCGTCGCCCCGGCGACACGTACATACCTTTAGGAGCGTCAGGACATAAGAAGCTCAAGCAGGCGATGAGCGAGGCGGAGATTCCTTTGCCCTGGCGTGGGAGAATTCCGGTGGTCGTAACCGACGGCACACCGGTGTGGGTGCCGGGGCTGCGCGTAGCAGAGCAGTTTCGCGTGCCGGACAACAGACTGGGGGACGTTTTTAAGTTAACGTACCTGCATAGGGGGAAGAATATTTGCAGCAGCTAGATTTACGCGTGCTTATTCCGCGACAAGACATTGCCGCTAAAGTACAGGAGATGGGGGAAGCGGTGAGCCGCGACTACAGCGGTCAAGAAGTACTGCTGGTGGTAGTACTGCGTGGGGCGGCGCTCTTTGCGGCCGATCTCTGTCGCCACATCTCTGCCGACGTCATGCTGGACTTTATCGCTGTTTCGAGCTATGGGTCGTCTACGTCCACTTCCGGCGTGGTGAGGTTCCTTAAGGACCTCGACGAATCAGTTGAGGGCCGACACGTCCTGATCGTCGAAGATATTGTGGATACAGGGTTGACGCTTACCTACTTGATCGAGAATCTTAAGTCCCGCCACCCGCTGAGCCTGCGGACCTGCACATTACTGGACAAACCTAGCCGGCGACGTGTCAGTATTCGTCCTGACTACGTAGGGTTCACTATAGACGACCTGTTTGTCGTAGGCTATGGACTAGACTGGAACCAACGGTATCGCCACTTGCCCGATATATGTATCCATCAAGAGGAGTAGGGTAGGGCAGCAATACAGTTTTACAGAATATAGTTCACTGTGATAAGATATGCTGAGTTGTGGTATGTGAATTAGACTTCAATTTTCGTGAAACAGCTTTTGGAAGGATGAGCTTACACTTGAATAGGAACTTAAGAACGGCAAGCATGTATCTTTTAGTGATACTCATTGGGTTGTCACTAATTCAATATTTCGCCGCACGCACCGCGGCCCCGCGGGAGCTTACCTATGGGGAGTTCTTTGCCTTAGTGGAGACGGGGCAGGTGCGTACGGCTAATCAGGTGGGAAGCAACGTCACGGGCGAGCTTGCGGATGGCACGCAGTATCGCACCATCGTGCCACCGGATGACGCAGAGCTTATACCGCTACTGCGCACTAGAACGAAGTACAGCTTTCGTCCGCCCGCACAGCCGCCGTGGTGGACAACCCTGCTTTCCTATGGGCTGATGTTTGCCGCCTTTGCCGCCATTTGGTACTTCTTCATGCAGCAGTCTCAGTCCGGTGGCAATAAGGTAATGAGCTTTGGCAAATCGCGGGCCAAGCCGCACAGCGAAGCCCGCAAGCGCATCACTTTCGCCGATGTGGCGGGCTACGAGGAAGTAAAAGAAGAACTCGACGAGATTGTCCAGTTCCTTAAGAATCCGAAGAAGTTCAGCGAAATTGGCGCGCGTATACCCAAGGGCGTACTGCTATATGGTCCACCGGGTACCGGCAAGACATGGCTGGCAAGAGCCGTAGCGGGAGAGGCCGGCGTGCCTTTCTCTAGCATTTCCGGTTCGGAGTTTGTGGAAATGTTTGTGGGGGTGGGTGCGTCTCGCGTCCGCGACACCTTTGAACAAGCAAAAAAGAGTGCCCCTTCGATTGTGTTTATAGATGAAATAGACGCGGTGGGGCGCCAGCGCGGTGCAGGCCTCGGCGGCGGGCATGACGAGCGCGAACAGACCCTCAACCAGCTGCTCGTAGAAATGGACGGTTTTGAGGGCAACGAGGGAGTCATCATCATGGCGGCCACCAATCGCCCCGACATCCTCGACCCGGCACTGCTGCGACCGGGCCGCTTCGACCGTCAAGTTACCGTTGGGCGCCCTGACGTCAGGGAACGCGAGGCTATCCTTAAGGTGCATACGCGCAACAAGCCGCTCGCCGGGGAAGTAAGGCTAAACGTGCTGGCAGGGTTAACCCCTGGGTTCACCGCGGCCGATATCGAAAACCTCGTCAACGAAGGCGCGCTGTTAGCTGCCCGTCAGGACAGACGCACCATCTCCATGTCCGACCTGGAAGAGGCCATTCACCGCGTTATTGCCGGGCCCAAGAAGAAATCGCGCGTGATTTCGGAGCGGGAGAAAAAGGTCTTTGCCTACCATGAGGCCGGGCACGCCTTAAGCCGCTACCTAACGCCCGGCGCAGACCCCGTGCACCTCGTAAGCATCATCCCGCGCGGCATGGCGGGGGGATACGTTATCTCTCTGCCGACGGAAGATCGCTTCGTCATGACCAAGACCGAGATACTCGACAACGTCACCTATGCTTTGGCGGGGCGTGTAGCGGAGCAACTGGTGTTTAACGAGATCTCCACCGGGGCGCAAGATGACATCGATAAGTCCACGCGCTTAGTGCGGCGCATGATTATGGAGTACGGCATGAGCGAAGAGCTAGGCCCCGTCACTTACGGCGAGAAAGAGGAACAAGTGTTCCTCGGGCGCGACATCTCCCGCCAGCGCAACTTCAGCGAAACAGTCGCGCACAGCATCGACCGCGAAGTGCGGCGCATAGTTGACCGCTGCTATCACCGAGCGGAGGAACTGCTCAAGAACAACCGCGATAAGCTCGACCTAATCGTCAATTCGCTGTTAGAGCGCGAGACGCTAAAGGGCGAGGAATTCGAGACCCTGCTCACAACCGGCTCCTTGCCTCCGTTAGCTGAAGCCTAATCCTGGGAGTTCCCGCTTTGCGACATAAAGCGCATCGGCTGCCGTTTCCACTGCCGATGTGCTTTTGGCTTGGCCCTTCGAGCGCCGTATGACTCGTTAGATTGGGGTGTAGATATGAGTATAACCATTTCCGGTGATTCCCTGACGTTAAGCGAGATCAGCGCCGTCAGCCGTAGCCGAGCGCGTGTGTCCCTTCACTTCGCTACGCCGGCGCGCATCGACGCAGCTCGGCAGCTAGTGGAAGCCTACGTAACCGAGGGACGGCCGGTGTATGGGATTACTACCGGCTTTGGCAAGTTTGCGGAGGTGTCCATCAGCCGGGAGCAATCGGCTGCTTTGCAGCGTAACTTGATTGTCAGCCACGCCTGCGGCGTAGGCCCCCCATTTCCCACGGAAACGGTGCGAGCCCTGATGCTTTTGAGGGCTAACGCCCTAGCCAAGGGGTTCTCCGGCGTACGCGTCAGCACGGTGGAGTGTTTGTTGAACATGCTCAACGCGGGCGTTCACCCTGTAGTGCCGGCACAAGGCTCCCTCGGTGCGAGCGGAGACCTTGCGCCGCTAGCGCATGTCGTACTGGTGATGCTCGGCGAGGGCGAGGCGGAAGTCGACGGCGAAGTGCTACCGGGGAGGGAAGCTCTCGCGCGCCGCCAACTAACCCCTATTGCCTTGACCGCCAAAGAAGGGTTGGCCCTAATTAACGGCACGCAGGCCATGGCGGCCAATCTTAGCTTAGCTGTCCTAGACGCTGTGGCTGCGCTTAAGGCGAGTTTTATTACCGCGAGCCTGAGTCACCAGGCTCTGCGCGGTATCCCCGCCGCCTTTGATGCGAGGCTCTCAGCTGTGCGCCCTCACCCGGCGCAAGGTAAAGCGGCCGCAGTTATGCGCACCTTACTGGAGGGGAGTACGCTGGTTACGCAGCCGGGCGAGATGCGTGTACAGGATGCCTACGCACTCAGGTGCATTCCGCAGGTTCACGGGGCGTGTTGGCACGCACTGGAGCACGTAGCATCAACCCTGCTGATCGAATGCAATTCCGCCACCGACAATCCCTTGGTGTTTCCCGCCGAGGGTGATGTCATCTCCGGCGGCAACTTCCACGGCGAGTTTTTGGCCCTAGCCGCAGACTATCTGTCGCTGGCTGTGGCTGAATTGGCCAGCATCGCAGAGCGCAGACTAGAGCGTCTGGTTAACCCGCAGCTCTCAGGCCTGCCGGCGTTTTTGACGCGGCACGGTGGACTTAACTCCGGGCTGATGATCACGCAGTACACCGCCGCGGCCTTAGTATCCGAAAACAAAGTGCTGAGCCACCCCGCCAGTGTGGACTCTATCCCTTCAAGTGCTAATCAGGAGGACCATGTGAGTATGGGTGGTGTGGCGTGCCGCAAGGTGCGCCAAATTGCGGAGAACACTATGCGTGTGTTAGGCATCGAGCTTCTCGCCGCCTGCCAAGCCATAGACCTACAGACGGGCGGCGAGCTGTCGCCGGCAAGCAGCTTAGCCTATGAATGCTTGCGCAAAGAAGTGCCGATGCTAGCGGAGGACCGCATCATGTACCATGACCTAAACGCCGCTTACGCGCTGCTGCAGTCCGGAGAGCTTCAGTCCGAAGTAGAGCGCTTTACGGGTGAGCTGGTGAAGCTTTGAGCTTTGAGCGGGGAGCGGGGAGAGGGGAAAATCATGAATCATGAATCTGGAATCATGACCTTTTTGGGTCGCAGGGTGCC
>CAYGHR010000023.1:0-10102 GCA_964349715.1 uncultured Peptococcaceae bacterium | reverse complement strand
CAACCGTCAACCCGCAGCCAAAACTACATACGAGGTGAAGTCATGAAGATTATCCAGTGTGTGCCAAACTTCAGCGAAGGCCGTCGTGAGGCCGTCATCAACCAAATTGTGCAGGCCATAGTCGACGTAGAGGGGATTACGCTGCTAGACGTGAAACCGGACGCTGATCACAACCGCACGGTTGTCACCTTTGTAGGCGATGCGGTTGCGGTGACCGAGGCCGCTTTTCGCGGCGCGGCGAAGGCCACGGAGCTGATAGATATGGAGCAGCATCGCGGCCAGCACCCCCGGATGGGGGCCACCGACGTGGTGCCATTTGTGCCACTCGTCGGAGCTACCATGGAGGATTGCCAGGCCATTGCCCTTACAGTAGGGGAGAGAATCGGTCGCGAGCTCGACATACCGGTTTACCTGTATGAGCGCTCTGCACGCACTCCGGCGCGGCGCAATCTAGCTGATGTCAGGCGGGGTGAATACGAAGGGATAAGGGCCGAAATAGCGGACAACCCGGCGCGTACACCGGACTTTGGTCCTAACCGCATGCATAGCACGGCCGGGGCCACAGCCGTAGGCGCGCGACCACCCCTGATAGCCTTTAACGTTAACCTCGACTCCTCCGACGTAAGCATTGCCAAGGCCATTGCCAAAACCGTGCGAGAATCAAGCGGAGGGCTGCCTGCCGTCAAAGGCCTAGGGATGATGCTAGAGGCCACTAACCAAGCGCAAATATCCATGAATATGGTGGACTTTAACGTCACGGGGCTACATACAGTATTTGAAGCCATCAAGCTTGAAGCCGCTAAGCACAAGGTGGGGGTAGCTAACAGCGAAATTATCGGCCTGTTGCCGGCACAGGCCCTCATCGACATAGCTGTTCATTCCCTTTCGCTTAAGGACTTTTCGCCCGCGCAAGTGCTCGAGCTAAAGCTTGCCGCACGTCATGAAAGCTGATCTCCTGATTGCCAACGGGCGGGTGGTCACCACCCGTGGGTTTAGCGAGAGCCCGCAAGTGGGGGCGCAGCTTGGCGAAGTGGAGGAGCTTGCGCCGGGTTTCGTGCTCATCGGCGAAGGGCGCATTCTCTTAGTAACCGGGGATTACTCTCTGGCTAGGGACTTCATCGGGCCTGATACGCGTGAACTTGACGCGTGCGGCCGTTTGGTAATGCCGGGGTTTGTGGACTGCCACACTCACCTTAGTTTCGCGGGGTGGCGGGAGAACGAGTTTGCCATGCGTCTCGCGGGTGTACCCTATCTGGAAATCCTCGCGTCGGGCGGCGGCATCCTAAGCACCGTGCGGCGTACACGGGCGGCTACAGAAACAGAGCTGCTAGATTACACCCTAGCTGCGCTTGACGCTATGCTTCTGCACGGCACTACTACTGTAGAAGCCAAGAGCGGCTATGGTCTCACTACGGCCGATGAGCTGAAGCAGCTCCGCGTGCTGAAAGAAGCCAAGCGTCGCCACCCAGTAGCAGTGGTTGCCACATTCATGGGAGCGCATGCCTTGCCGCCTGAGTACAGCGGAAACAGGGCAGGCTATGTGCAACTGGTAATCGAGGAGATGTTGCCGCGCGTGGCGGAGGAAGGTCTGGCCGAGTTTTGTGACGCCTTCTGTGAAGACAAGGCCTTCACGCTTGCGGAAACGAGAGCCATACTAAGCGCAGCACACAGACACAAGCTGGGCCTGCGCGTACACGCGGACGAAATCACGCCTCTCGGAGGGGCAGGCTTAGCTGCCGAACTCGGCGCCGTATCGGCCGAACACCTAATCCATGCCTCGCGCGCCCATCTTGAGCTCATGGCCAAGTCCGGCACAGTAGCTGTGCTTCTCCCCGCGACGGCGTTTTTGTTGCGCAGCGAGAAGAAGGCCCCCGTCAAGGACATGGTAGAGCTTGGCGTGCCGGTGGCTGTCGCCACGGATTTTAACCCCGGCACTTCGCCGCTCGCGAACATGCAGCTGTTACAGACTTTCGCCTGTATCCATTATGGGTTAACGCCGCGTCAGGCATTTGCCGCGTCCACCATCAACGCGGCGCACGCCTTGCGGCGCGGTGCGACCACAGGGAGCCTCGAAGCAGGCAAACAGGCTGACGTGCTAATACTGGATGCCCCGTCGCTTGAGTTTGTTCCTTACCACCTCGGAGTCAACTTAGTACATACAGTGGTTAGGGGCGGGCACATCGTCGTAACGAAAGGAGCGCTCTGCTATGGCTAAGGGTAAGTCGGGCTACAGCGTTTGGGTCTGGGTGCTAATCGGGGCGGGGGCAGGCTTCGTAGTCCGATTGGCACTCCTCTATATCGTACCCATGTTAGGAGGGCAGTAAGTGAGTCGGCTGACAGAAGAGAAGTTCAGCACTATTATGGATTCCATCGCAGATTGTTCCCCCGCTCCGGGTGGCGGAACAGCTGCCGCGCTAGCAGGCGTGATGGCTGCCTCGTTGGTGGAGATGGTAGCTAACCTCACGCTCGGACGCAAAAAGTACGCTGCCGTGCAAGAAGAGATGACAACCCTCGCACGCGAGGCGAGGGAGTTAAGGGGTGCGCTAGGCGAACTGGCGGCAGAAGACGCCCGAGCTTACGAAGAAGTCATGGACGCCTACAAGTTACCCAAAGAGAGCCCCAAAGAGCAAGCGAGCAGGGAGGCTGCAGTGGAAAAGGCCCTACACCGCGCTGCGCTTGTGCCGCTGCGCACTGCCGAGGCCTCGCTGGCGGTAATGGAAAAGGCGGCCACCGTAGCCGCGCGCGGCAACAAAAACGCCCTAACCGACGCAGCCGTAGCCGGCCTACTTGGCTCTGCCGCCGTCAGAGGCGCACTACTAAACGTAGATGTCAATCTCCGCACCCTTACGCATCAGCCGCCCTGGGCAAAGGAAATGGCCGAGCTCTGCCTGTGCCTCTCCTCCCGCGAAAAAGAGCTCCGCAACTCAATCCAGCTCACAAACAGAAAGGACAGTGACTGCCTGTGAAGTCCGACATCGAAATCGCACAGAAAGCGCATATGCTACCCATCGTTAAGGTCGCTCTAAGCATCGGCCTGACCGAGGATGACCTCGAGCTATACGGGAAATATAAGGCCAAAGTGTCGCCGGCCGTGGCCAAGCGCCTAGCAGACAAGCCCGATGGGCACCTAATTTTGATGACCGCCATTAACCCTACCGCTGCCGGCGAAGGGAAGACAACTACCACCGTGGGGCTAGGCCAAGCGTTAGCTAAGCTCGGCAAAAAGACCGCCATCGCGCTGCGCGAGCCTTCTTTGGGGCCGAGCATGGGCGTGAAGGGCGGCGCGGCAGGGGGCGGATTCTCACAGGTTGTGCCGATGGAGGACATAAACCTGCACTTTACCGGTGATTTGCATGCCATCACGACCGCACACAACATGCTGGCCGCAATTATCGACAACCATTTGCAGCAGGGCAACAGCCTCAATATTGACCCCCGTCGCATTACCTTCCGCCGCGCCTTAGACATGAACGACCGCGCTTTGCGCAGCACCATCGTGGGCTTAGGCGGAAAGAATAACGGCGTGCCGCGTGAGGACGGGTTTGACATCACGGTAGCCTCAGAGGTTATGGCTATTCTCTGCTTGGCCAACGACCTCACCGACCTGAAGGACAGACTCGGACGCATGGTTGTAGGCTACACCTATGAGCGTGAACCGGTGACCGTAGCAGACCTGAAAGTCGCAGGCGCCATGGCCGCCCTACTAAAAGATGCCATCAAGCCCAACCTCGTGCAAACGCTTGAGAACGTGCCTGCCTTTATACACGGCGGACCTTTTGCCAATATCGCGCACGGGTGCAACTCCGTGCAGGCGACAAAACTAGCACTCAAGGTTGCCGACTACGTGGTCACAGAAGCTGGGTTTGGCGCGGACTTAGGCGCGGAGAAGTTCTTTGACATCAAGTGCCGGTTTGCGGGGCTCAAGCCTTCCGTGGCGGTCATTGTGGCCACGGCCAGAGCACTGAAACTGCATGGCGGCGTGGATGTAAAGAACCTCGGCGTCGAGAACCTGAAGGCGCTCGAGAAGGGGTTTGCCAACCTCGAGCGGCACATTGAGAACGTGCGCAAGTTTGGGGTGCCGGTGGTCGTCGCCATAAATCGCTTCCCCACAGACTCCGCTGCCGAACTCGACCTCATAGCCGAGCGTTGCCGAAACGTAAAGGTGAGGGTTGCCCTTTCTGAGGTCTGGGCCAAAGGTGGCGAGGGCGGCAGGGCGCTAGCGGAAGCAGTGCTGCAGGCCATAGAGAGTGAACCCGCCAGTTTCCACCCACTATATCCCGTGGAAATGTCCATCAAAGAGAAAATCGCCATTATCGCCCAGGAAATTTATGGTGCGGATGGGGTCGACTTCACCAAGGATGTGGAGAGCACGATCAAACAGTATGTGAAGCTAGGTTTTGACAAAATGCCGATTTGCATGGCCAAGACCCAGTACTCCTTCTCGGATGACCCGGCACTCCTTGGCCGTCCCACCGGATTTAGGATTACCGTGCGTGAGCTGCGCGTATCCCGTGGCGCAGGGTTCCTAGTGGCCATCACAGGAGAAGTTATGACTATGCCGGGGCTGCCTAAGGAGCCGGCGGCGGAGAAGATCGACGTAGACGGCGACGGAAAGATCTCGGGTCTGTTTTAGGCCTAACGGAAGTACAGCACCAACGGCAGCAAATATACAGTCGCCACAGTAGCTAGCGGCGCCATAATGTTGTGGGTTCGCTCATAGACAAACCCGAGCACAAACGCGCTGAGCGGCACGATAAAGAAGCTCTGGATCAAGACCGCGGTCGTTAGGGTGTCCGCCACGAGCGAAGGAATCAAGGAAAAAACCGCTGCCAGCGCTGTGGTAAAGCCAATACTGGTCATGGCACCGTAGCGCTGGCGGAAGGTGCCCTGCACCAGCCCTCGCCACAAAAGCTCTTGAAAGATAGCTACGCTTACCGTAACGTACAATAGTTGACCGACGAGCGACAATGGCTCCAGTACCCTAATCCCATCCGGCAAGGCAATAGAACCGCAAAGGAAAAGGAGCAGGCCTGCCCACACCCCGGTGGTGAAAGCATTCCAGACACGTCGCAGCCTAAGACCGAGAAACTCAAAGGAGTTGCCTTGCGTGTCGGCTACCCACAGCACTGCGGCTATGACCATCACTCTCCACCCCACTATCACCAGTTGATGGAGGTCTAGATGCTTGAGGTAGGCCTCGAGCACAGAGTGCACAAGGGCCACGCCAATAGGGAGCCACAGCGGTATTTTTGGCTTTTCCAGTGAGGTCCAGTGCTCGTACACCGGGGTCACGAAAACTATGCCCGCCGCTACTGCGGCTACCATTACGGAGAGGATTGCTAAGCTAAAGAGAAATTGGTCGTGTGGAGGGTACAGTGGTGCTTCGGGGTCCGCCATTACCTGCTCAGGTTGGCCGGGCTCTCTCCAAACCGAGCGCCGCCCCTGCAAATACGACGCTTTGCCTCCCTCATGGTCGAATAAGGCCACAATCTTGACGCCGCGGCGGGGCAGGAACACCTTCCTCACCCCAAACACTTCCAATAGCGGTTCGTCCACGGCGACAGTCTGCAGCAGCCTGGCCGCAGTCTGCATAGCCTCCGGATGAACGCTAGCTTCGATGAAAGTCTGTCCGCGCAGGACGGAGATTTCGCCGGGGTGGCCTTGGATCACGGCTTGCGTCAGCGCGAAGCGGCGTTCCCCCGCCTCGCCTTGGAATGTAGCCGTCCCCTCGCCCAGCAAAACGAAAGCCGTCAGCTCCCCGTGCCGAAAGGCACCTACCATTACCCCGCCCTCAGGAAAGGAGATGTGCAGTCTGCCCAGCGCCATTTCCCAAGGGTCAAAATTGTAACTGTCGGTCGCAGTCAAGGGTTCGTAGGGCGCACCAAGGTCAGCCGGAATCGACAGCACGAGGATCATCGCTAAGAGAGATATAGCAGTAATAATGGCCAGTAAGTACAGACTCCGGACCACATGGTTGTACTTGTGTAGATTTGAGCTTGACATGTTAGCCCTCCTTGCGCGGCAGTCCTAAACTGTATTCGCGCTCGGAGGGTGTTTTCCTGTAAGGAAGCTCGTAACTGTCTCTTGACGCTGAGTGCACGAGGTCATAGAATTAAATTACAGGAACTAAGGAAAGGAGCACGTTTACACTCATGCTCCTAGCAGTGAACATAGGCAATACCCGCACTAACGTCGGCTGGATGGACGAACACGGCCATGTGCTGTCTAAAATGGCGGTAGCCACAAGTCGCCACGCCGAAGAATATGGCGGTCTCATCAGCCAAGTCTCCCCTGACACGCGCGTCGTCTGCGCGTCTGTCGTGCCGATGGCTACGGCCGCGCTGGCACAAGCCCTGCTCACGCGCGGTGCCAAACTAGAGCTTATTATGCCGCGGCACGACCTAGGCCTTGCCTTCGGCGGGGTAGATTATCGCGAGCTGGGTGCAGACCTTTTCGCCAATGCGTTAGCGTCGCAATGGTTGTGGAGCAAGGACGCGCTTTTAGTTGACCTCGGCACGGGCTCGACCTTTTGCGTGGTTAAGGATGGTGTCTACCGTGGGACGGCGATTGTGCCGGGCATGGAGATATCATTTCGCGCACTCACGAGCGGTGCGGCCTTGCTACGTGAAGTACCTCTCGCTAAAGCCCCCCGTGTGATTAACACCACGACTGTAGAATGTCTGCAGGCCGGCATCTACTATGGCTACCTAGAACTCGTGCGTGGCATGATCCGGCGAGTGCAGCAAGAACACGGCAAGCTGTTTGTTGTGCTCACCGGCGGGATTGGGGCATTTCTGTGCGACGGGTTGATGGACGTTATCGACCGCTATGAGCCGAACCTTTCACTCATCGGCATCTGGCGGGTGGCGACTGCCGTCGCCGATTTGCCGACTCTCGCCCCCCTTAACGCGGACTAAGCGACGGCGGGTACCTTAAGGGACTTGACTGTCATTTAGCATTACAAGTCTCGACGCACAATCGACCGGTATCTTAACAAAAGGGATTTCACAGGACACTGAAATTCCTGAAAAGAACTGGAACGGAGGGAATCACATGAAGTTAACAACGCGTCAACTTACAGTGGCAGGCCTCATGACGGCGATGACCGTCTTGCTCGGGGCTACACAGTGGGGTTTTGTGCCCCTGCCGACACCTGCCGGTGCGGCGACAATTATGCACATTCCCGTGATTATCGCTGGGGTACTTCAGGGACCGGTGGTAGGGGGCTTTGTGGGCTTGCTGTTTGGCATCTTCACTATCCCCTTCTTAGGCGACCTGCGCGTCGTTATCCCCGCCCGCCTGCTGATTGGCGGCGTGTCGTGGCTTGTCTTCGTCGGGGTCATGGCTGTTACGCGCAGGTTTGGCGCGACCGCTGTGAGCAGCCGTCGAGCTCTGGGCCTAGCGGGAATGGCGGCCGGCATGGCCGGGACGCTCACCAATACGGTGGGGACCTTGTTCTTGGCGGTATGGTTTGGGTACATTGAGCGCGCGGCGGCTTTCTCCATCGCGTTAGTACAGGGCCTCCCCGAGATGCTGCTCGCCGGTCTAGTCACCGGCGGCCTAGTTGTTGCGCTTAAGCCGTGGGTAAAAGACGGCCGCTTCCACTTCTAAGTCCTTCGGCGTCGGCGACTACGGCTCGTTCTCATATTCCTTAACCTTAGCGTAGGTGATGCTCTTCTCCCCATGCCTTTCTTTGATGGCGTCCATGACTTGAGCCAGCTTCTGCGCCTTCTCCGGCGGTACGTCAAAGAGGCTCAGCTGAGCGGCGGCCTCACCTTGGCCGCACAACTGAGAAACAGACACTCCAATCAGACGAATAGGTCTGCCGTCAAAGTTATCCCCTAGCAGTTTCACCGCGGCGTGATAGATATCGTGGTCTAAATCAGTGTGCGCGTTAAGCGCACACTGACGCGTAAGGGTAGAGAAATCTAAGTAGCGAAGCTTTAGCTGCACGACTTTGCCGCGCAGTCTTTTTTTGCGCAGTCGCCGCCCCACTTTGGCTACTAACGACAGCAGTGTGGACTTAACAGCTTCTAGGTCAGCTGTGTCGAGGTCAAATGTGTGCTCATGTCCTACCGACTTAGTGTCGTCGCGGTTAGCAACCGGCCTGTCATCCTCGCCGCAGGCCAACCGATATAGGTCATGCCCATGTACGCCAAGGCGCCGCGCGAGCAGTCTAGGGTCACATTTCTGGATGTCGCCAATCGTCGCGAAGCCTTGTCTGCGCAACTGCTCCGCCGTCTTTGGCCCTACCCCCCAGATGCGCTCTAAGGGGAGGGGCGCGATAGTCTCCCGTGCCGTTGCCTGCTCTATTACCACAAGGCCCCCGGGTTTTTTTAGGTCGCTGGCTAATTTAGCGAGGAATTTGTTTGGGGCTACGCCGAGGGAGCAGGATAATCCCAGCTCATCTCTTACCCGCACTTGAATAGTGCGAGCAATGACTCGAGCCTCGCCAAAGAGATTTTGCGAGTGAGTCACATCAAGAAACGCCTCGTCTATGGAGACGGGCTCTAGCAGCGGGGAGTAGGCGGCCATGATATCCATGACCTGCGTCGAGACAGTCCGATATCGCGAGCCCCTGCCGCGCACGAAGACGCCCTGCGGGCACCGGCGGTAGGCCTCGGTTAGCGACATGGCTGAGCGCACGCCAAACTTGCGTGCCTCATACGAACAGGTTGAAACTACCCCTCGCTCGTTGGGTGCGCCGCCCACAATGACTGGTTTGCCGCGCAACTCCGGAAAATCGAGTTGCTCTACCGAAGCAAAGAAGGCGTCCATGTCCAAATGAATGATGAATCGTTGCCTTTCATTCATCGCGCGGCACAACACCTCCCGAGAACATATGTTTGCTTAAGTATAGCAGAGGGGTCGCCGCCACACAACTCGCGGCACCGGGGACGTTACTTGTTGTTTTGCGTTGCGGGCACAAATGGTAAAATACTAACGAGGTGATGGGTGTGGCCAGACAGGCACGGCAAGAGAGTTCTACCGGGTACTATCATCTGATGATGCGCGGTATCAACGGCGAGGGTATCTTTGGGCAAGATAGAGACAAAGTTCACTTCCTAGAGCTATTTTCTGAACAACAGGAGGCGGGGTTCCTGTCGCTTGCCGCGTGGTGTATTATGGACACCCATATCCACGCCATTGTGCAAGCGAAGAAGGCAGCCCTCGCGGCGGCAGCTAAAGTTGTAAGCATCAAGTATGCCCGCCACTATAACCGCACGCAAGCACGCCTAGGACCCGTTTTTTGCGGGCGTTTCCGCAGCGAGAGAATCGAAGACGAGAACTACTTGCTCGGCACCGTGCGCTACGTGCACATGAACCCCGTAAAGGCAGGATTGGTGTGGTCACCCCACGAGTTTCAGCGGAGCAGCTTCCTAGATTACATGGGGAGCGCTAAGCATCTCCACCCTGCGGAGAAGTCCTTTGTTCTGGGTTTCTTCGGCGGGGACCTGAGCAAATTTACCTCCTTTCACGACCGCGCCGACGACAACGAGTACCTTGAAACCCGCGAAGATGCCGGACGCGAACGCCAGGAAAGAGCAGTCAAGACCATTGAGCAGTTTTGCCGCGAGCAGGGGATAGAGAAAGTGGCTGACTTCCACCGCCACCCCGCGCTCTTTGAGAAGATTTGTCGGGTACTGGTTAATGGGTTGGGGCTCTCGCTGCGCAAAGCCGCCGAGCACCTAGAGACAACGCACAGCAGGGTCTACCAGGCACTGTCAGAGCGTGACTGACACAGAGAAACGCCAGAACGAGAGGGAAAAGATATGTTAACGCAAGAAAAACTAGACCGCCTTAACGCCCTCGCGCAAAAGCAAAAAGAGAGCCATCTCTCGCCCGAAGAATTAAGCGAGCAAAAGGCCCTGCGTGAGGAGTACGTGCATAGCTTTCGCAGCCGCGTTGCCGCTGACCTTCTGGCGCAGGGCATGCGTCCCAAACGTACACAGGAATGCGATTGCGGGTGTAGGCACAAACACTAAGAAAGCCTTGACTACGGCAAGCGGTGGCCCATGTTTAACGGGCCACCGCAATGCTTTGTACACCCCTATAGTCGCCACCCTTCTCGATGACGCCCGACACAGTGTCACAACATGAC
>CAYGHR010000022.1:16646-19015 GCA_964349715.1 uncultured Peptococcaceae bacterium | reverse complement strand
GCTTTGCGATTCGCGAAGGCGGCCGCACCGTCGGTGCCGGCGTTGTGACGGAGATCATCGAGTAAAAGTTGTCACTTGTCTCATGTGGCTTGTCCCTTGGGGAGTGACGCCGACCGCTGCTCTAGGCGCGCACGCTCACGGCTGGCGTCTCCACAAGCGACAAGCGACAAAGGACAAACGGCTGGCGGCTCCCAGCTCACTTGGTAGCGCGCACTTCGCACTTAGTACTTCGTAGCATTGTGGGGGACGGGAGGTTTTTCGTGCTCCGTGTTCCGGAGGTCATGATTCCAGATTCCTGAGTCAAGATTTCCCGTCCCCTCGCTCCCAACGCCTACCCCCAAGATGCAACGTTACAGCAAGGAGGGAAAAGAAATGGCACAACAGAAGATACGCATTCGGCTCAAGGCCTTCGACCACACGATCTTAGACCAGTCCTCCGACAAGATCGTAGAGACCGCGCGCCGCACCGGCGCCACTGTGTCGGGCCCCATACCTCTGCCGACGGAGCGGAATCTCTTTACCATACTCCGTGCACCGCACGTGGAAAAGGATATTCGCGAGCAGTTTGAGATGCGTACACACAAGCGGCTAATTGACATTCTTGAGCCTACTCCCAAGACGGTCGACGCACTCATGCGACTGGACCTGCCTGCGGGTGTAGATATTGAGATTAAGCTCTAGACTGGAGCCTGTTGACAGATAACGGTTGACAGTTCACAGTCGCCCGCTGTGAGCCGTCAACAGTCAACTGTTAACAGTCAACACAGCCAGCAAGTACAAGTTCCCCGCGGGGAACCAATGTATGGAGGTGCACACAGTGCAGAAAGCAATTCTTGGCAAGAAAATTGGCATGACGCAAGTTTTTGCGGACAAAGGTGTCGTGGTACCGGTGACCGTAATTGAGGCAGGCCCCTGCACCATTACTCAGGTTAAGACCCTAGACACAGACGGTTATACAGCCATTCAGGTGGCCTTTGGGTCCATACGTGAGTCTAGGCTCAACAAACCTGAGAAAGGTCACTTCAAGCGGTCCGGTGTTAAGCCGCATCGGTTCCTGCGCGAGTTTCGTCTCGCTAGTGTTGCCGAGTACAAGGTGGGACAAGCAATTACCGCAGCATCTTTCGCTGAGGGCGAATGCGTTGATGTGACCGGAACATCTAAGGGCAAAGGCTTCACCGGTGGCATACAGCGGTGGGGTTTCAGTCGCGGTCCTATGACCCACGGTTCTAAGTATCATCGCGGGCCCGGTAGCTCGAACTCCCGCGCCTCGGCGCGCACTTTCCCGGGCCGCAAGATGCCTGGACAGCATGGCCGTATGCGCCGCACAGTGCAGAACCTGAGGATTGTACGCATTGACTTGGAGCGGAATCTAATCATGGTTAAGGGTGCGATTCCCGGACCTAAAGGCTGCCTCGTTACCATCAAGGACAGTGTCAAAGCCTAGGAAAGGAGGACTAACGCTATGCCTACGGTGAAAGTTCACAATATGAAGGGCGAAGAGGTAGGGCAGATGGAACTTTCCGACGCCGTCTTTGGCGTGGAAGTCAATGACCACGTGCTCCATCTCGCCGTAACTAAGCAGCTCGCTGCACAGCGTCTGGGAACGCATGACACAAAGAATCGTTCTGAAGTACGCGGCGGCGGGCGTAAGCCGTGGAAGCAGAAAGGCACAGGGCGTGCCCGTGCAGGCAGTCGCCGTTCTCCCATTTGGGTAGGCGGAGGTATTGCCTTCGGTCCCACTCCCCGCAAGTATAGTTTCGATCTGCCGCGCAAAGTGCGTCGTTTGGCTTTGCGGAGCGCTCTGACCGCTAAACTTAGAGCGGGAGAGATTGTGGTGCTGGATCGGTTTGAATTCGCCGAGCCAAAGACCAAGCTAATGGTCGAAACCTTGTCCAACCTTAAGATCAACGGGAATGCGCTAGTGGTTATGCCCGAGATTAACGAAACAATCGCGAAGTCAGGGCGCAACATTCCCGGCGTGTTGGTTATAGAAGCGAAAAGCGTCAATGTCTATGACATCCTAAATAGCGGCAAGCTGATTATGACTCAAGCCGCGGTAGAAAAGGTACAGGAGGTGCTCGTGTAATGCGGGACCCCAGAGATATCATCAAGCGGCCTGTGATAAGCGAGCGGAGCACAGAACTGCAGGAAATGCGCAAGTATGTGTTTGCGGTGGACTTACGTGCTAACAAGACGGAGATTCGGCAGGCTGTAGAACACCTCTTCAAAGTAGAGGTCGAAGCTGTGAACACGATGCGCGTAGCGGGCAAGTTTAAGCGCCACGGCGTCCACAGTGGCTATCGCTCCGATTGGAAGAAGGCCATCGTCACGCTCACGCCAAAGTCTAAGGCCATACCGATTTTCGATTC
>CAYGHR010000022.1:0-16546 GCA_964349715.1 uncultured Peptococcaceae bacterium | reverse complement strand
AGAAGGCCATCGTCACGCTCACGCCAAAGTCTAAGGCCATACCGATTTTCGATTCAGTCTAAGGAGCGGCTCACAGCTCACAGCTCACAGCTCACAGCTCAAAGCTGATAGCCGATAGCTGATAGCTGACAGCCCAATTCACGATTCCCCAAGCGACTAGCGACAAGCGACAAGCGACTCGCGACCAAGGAGGGACACAAGAATGGCTATGAAGAAGTTCAAACCTACTTCACCGGGTCGGCGCTTTATGACCGTGGAGAGTTTTGCAGAGATTACTACCACTACGCCGGAACGTTCTCTGCTTGCGCCGCTCACTAACAAAGCGGGGCGTAACAACCAAGGCCGCATTACGGTCCGTCATCAGGGAGGCGGCCACAAGCGGAAGTACCGCATCATCGATTTTAAGCGCAATAAGGACGGCATCCCTGCCACCGTCGCCACCATTGAGTATGACCCTAACCGTACCGCGTATATCGCACTGCTCAATTATGCGGACGGGGAAAAACGCTATATTCTTGCGCCGCAAGGCCTCAAAGTCGGATCCAAAGTGGTTTCCGGTGCACAGGCTGACATTGTCGTAGGAAATACCCTGCCGCTCAGGAGCATCCCGGTGGGCACTGTGGTGCATAATGTGGAGCTAAAGCCCGGCAAGGGCGCGCAGATGGTTCGCTCCGCCGGTGCCTCAGCGCAACTGATGGCTAAAGAAGGCTCTTACGCACTGGTACGACTGCCTTCGAGCGAAGACCGTCTAGTCCACATTGACTGCAAGGCAACGATAGGGCAGGTTGGCAACTTGGAATATGAGAACGTGTCTATCGGCAAGGCCGGTCGTTCTCGGTGGTTGAGACGGCGTCCGACCGTGCGCGGTGTTGTCATGAACCCGGTAGACCATCCTCACGGCGGTGGCGAGGGCCGTGCGCCCATTGGCCGCAAGAGTCCGGTTACCCCATGGGGAGTCCCCACTTTGGGTCACAAGACCCGCCAGAAGAAGAAGCACAGCGACAAGTACATTGTCCGTCGCCGTAAGTCTTAGAGAAGGGAGGCCAAAAAATGTCTCGTTCCGTAAGAAAGGGCCCCTTTGTTCAGGAAAGACTGCTTGCGCGCATTAGGTTGATGAACACTAAGGGCGAAAAGAAAGTGCTTAAGACTTGGTCTCGCGCGTCTACCGTATTCCCCGACATGGTTGGTCACACTATCGCGGTTTACGATGGCCGCAAACACGTGCCGGTGTACATCAGCGAGGAAATGGTAGGGCACAAACTGGGGGAATTTAGCCCCACTCGCACTTTTCGCGGCCACGGCGGCCACACCGAACGCACCACAGCATTGAAGTAGGAGGGGATGGACATGCAAGCGAAAGCGGTAGCCCGCAACGTGCGCATCGCGCCACGCAAAGCGCGAGTTGTCATTGACCTCGTCCGCGGCAAGAATGTGGGTGAGGCCACCAATATTCTCAAGTTCACACCCAAAGTAGCTGCGGAAGTGATTCTAAAAGTGATGAAATCAGCGGCTGCAAACGCAGAACACAACAGTCAGGCGGACCCCGAGAAGCTGTATGTCGCAGAAGCATACGTTGACGCCGGGCCGACCCTTAAGCGGTGGCACCCACGCGCTCAGGGGCGCATGTATCCAATCCTCAAGCGTTCGTGCCACATTACGGTGGTAGTAAAAGAAAGGTAGGAGGGAGAGCCGGGTGGGACAGAAAGTTCATCCCAAGGGACTACGCATTGGCGTCATCAGGGACTGGGATTCTAAGTGGTACGCAGAGAAGAACTACTCCGACCTACTGCTCGAGGACTTCAAGGTTCGCCGCTACATCAAAGACAAGCTCTTTGCCACTGGCGTAGGCCAAGTTGTTATCCAGCGTACAGGTGCTATCGTGCGGGTGTTCATACACACAGCTAAGCCGGGCATGGTTATCGGCCGCGGCGGGGCCGGAGTGGAAGAGCTGCGCAAAGCGCTCGAGATACTCACGAAGAAACAGGTCTATGTTAACATCATAGAGATTAAGACTCCCGAACTAAACGCACAATTGGTGGCTGAGAATGTGGCTGCCCAAATCGAAAAGCGCATTGCCTATCGCCGTGCGATGCGTCAAGTTATGGGCCGCACCATGCGCATGGGTGCCAAGGGAATCAGGGTAGCCATCGGCGGGCGACTGAACGGCGCCGAAATCGCCCGGCGCGAATGGGCGCGCGAGGGTACCATTCCTTTGCACACGCTCAGGGCAGATATCGACTACGGAGTCGCCACGGCGCATACTGCCTACGGTCAGATTGGCGTTAAGGTTTGGATTTACAAGGGTGAAATTCTACCTAAGCCGAGCAAGGCGGCGGCAGAGGGAGGCGAGTAAACCATGTTGATGCCCAGCAGGGTAAAGTATCGCAAAATGCACAGAGGGAAAATGAAGGGGCGCACTAAGGGCGGCGGTTTTATCGCCCACGGTGAGTTTGGTCTGGAGGCCCTTGAAGCCGCGTGGATCACCAGCCGTCAGATTGAGGCGGCGCGTGTGGCGATGACGAGATATATCAAGCGCGGTGGCCAAGTCTGGATTCGCATCTTCCCCCACAAGTCGGTTACGCAAAAACCAGCTGAGACGCGTATGGGTGCCGGCAAGGGTTCACCCGAATACTGGGTAGCGGTCGTGAAGCCGGGCCGTATCATGTTTGAGATTGCGGGTGTGGACGAGGCGACAGCACGCGAGGCGCTTCGTTTAGCGGGACACAAGCTCCCCATTAGAACTAAGTTTGTGACACGTGCGAATGTGGATGGTGATGCCAATGAAGGTTAAAGACATACGTGACATGAACGACGCTGAGCTCATGCAGAAGATTGAGGATCTCAAGAGCGAGTTGTTTAATCTCCGTTTCCGTCTCGTAACCGGCCAACTTGAAAACCCCATGCGGATCAAAGAAGTTCGTAAGACCATCGCTCGCGTTAAGACCATTTTGCACGAGCGCGAACGAAACATCGGCTAGGGTTAGGAAGGAGGTCTCACTGTGGAAGAGAGAAACCTGCGCAAGGTCCGGCAAGGGGTAGTCGTCAGTGACAAGATGGAAAAGACTGTCGTTGTGGCAATTGAGACGATGGTAGCCCATCCGCTGTACGGTCGTATCGTCAAACAGACCAAGAAATTCAAGGCGCATAATGAGCATAATGAAGCACGTTTAGGCGATACCGTGCGCATTATGGAGACCCGCCCGCTCAGCAAGGAGAAGTGCTGGCGCGTGGTGGAGATTGTGAAGAAGGCAGAATAGGCCCTGCAGGACAGGAAAGGGGGACATCGCCGTGATTCAAAACGAAACGCGACTGCGGGTTGCAGATAATTCGGGCGCCAAAGAGATTCTCACCATCAAGGTGCTAGGTGGAACGAGGCGCCGCTATGCGGGCGTTGGCGATATCATCATCGCAGCTGTGAAAGAAGCAACACCCGGCGGAGTTGTAAAAAAGGGCGAGGTAGTCAAAGCTGTCGTCGTCCGCACCACCAAGGACGCTCGGCGCGTCGACGGCTCATACATTAAGTTCGACGACAATGCCGCCGTAATCATTGACAACAATAACAATCCCCGCGGGACCCGCATCTTTGGGCCGGTAGCCCGCGAACTACGTGAGAAGAACTTTATGAAGATAGTTTCTCTCGCACCGGAAGTTCTCTAGGCGGAGCAGAGGAGGTGCCACAATCCGTGAAGCTTCATGTTCGCAAGGACGACCATGTGATTGTCCTCACCGGTAAGGACGAGGGCAAAAAAGGCAAAGTGCTGAAGTCCCTTCCACACAAAGGGCGTGTGGTAGTGGAGGGCGTTAATATCGTGAGCCGCCACCGTAAGCCTACGCGCGAGGTGCCCCAGGGCGGCATTATTAAGCAAGAGGCTCCCATTCACAGCTCTAACGTGATGATTGTCTGCGGCAGCTGTAAGAAGCCCACCCGGGTTTCCCACAAACCCCTGACAGAGGGCAAATTCGCTCGCGCTTGCAAGAAGTGTGGCGAGAACATCGACAAGTAGAGAGGAGGGCTACTGTGACACGGTTGAAGGAAAAGTACCAAAAGGACGTACGGTCAGCCCTAAAGGCCAAATTCGGCTATGAGAACGACATGCAGATACCTCGCCTAGCGAAAATCGTGCTCAACATGGGCGTAGGCAAGGCCATCAGCAACAGCAAGATCCTTGATGCCGCAGCTAGAGACCTCGCCACGATTGCCGGGCAAAAGCCGGTGATCACGCGGGCGCGCCAGAGCATTTCGAACTTTAAGCTGCGGGAAGGCATGGCCATTGGGGCAAAAGTTACCCTGCGCGGCGATCGCATGTATGAATTTCTCGACAAATTCATTAACATTAACCTTCCCCGCGTGCGCGATTTCCGAGGCGTTTCCCCTAAGTCCTTTGATGGACGCGGCAACTATACCCTCGGCGTCAAAGAGCAGCTGATCTTCCCCGAGATTGACTATGACAAGGTCGATCAGGTTCAGGGTATGGACATCACTATAGTGACCACAGCCAAATCTGATGAGGAAGCGAAAGAACTGCTCGCGAAGCTCGGCATGCCGTTTCGCGCGTAAGTAAAGGAGGAGAAGAAGTGGCCAAAAAGTCGATGATTATCAAGCAGGCCAGAGAACAAAAGTTTCCTGTGCGCAGGTATAATCGTTGCCGGATTTGCGGCCGTCCACACGCCTACATGCGCAAGTTCGGATTATGCAGGATTTGCTTTCGCGAACTAGCCCATGAGGGTCAGATTCCCGGCGTCAAGAAGGCCAGTTGGTAAGGGCCCTTCACTTAGGAAGGAGGTTTGACACGTAATGGTTATGACAGATCCAATCGCTGACATGCTGACAAGGGTGCGCAATGCCAATGACGCGCTGCACGAGATCGTAGAAGTGCCAGGCTCGGCCATGAAGCGGAGCTTAGCAGAGATTCTTAAGGCAGAGGGCTTCATTCGCGACTTCGCGTGGGAAGACGACAACAAGCAGGGCGTCCTGAAAATAGTCCTGAAGTACGGTGCCAATAAACAACGCGTCATTTGCGGCGTAAAGCGCATTAGTAAGCCCGGGCTGCGTGTCTATGCACGCAAAGATGAACTCCCACGTGTTTTGGGTGGGTTAGGCATTGCCATCGTTTCTACTTCACAGGGGCTGATGACAGACCGCCAAGCCAGGACCAAAAACCTAGGCGGCGAAGTCATCTGCTACGTCTGGTAGAGAGGAGAGACTGGCATGTCAAGAATCGGCAAGAAGCCCATCGCACTACCGCCTAAGGTCGAGGTTAATCTCATCGGCCAGACAATTACCGTGACAGGCCCGAGGGGAACGCTTACGCGTGAACTGCACCCCGAGGTAGATATTGAGATAAGCAAGAGTGACGTAGCTGTAAAGCGTTTGTCCGACAGTCCCCTGCATCGCTCGTTACATGGAGTCACTCGCACCGTCATCGCCAATATGGTCGACGGCGTGACCAAAGGATACGAGAAGAAGCTTGAAGCTGCCGGCGTTGGTTGGCGCGCGAGTGTCCAGGGCAGGAAACTAGTTCTCACCGTGGGATATTCCCACCCGGTAGAGATTGATCCGCCGCAGGGCATCGAGTTCAAAACAGAAGTCGTAGCTAAGCCCCCCTTTGGCAACATTCCGGTTATCACTGTCTCCGGCAATGACAAGGAGATGGTTGGACAGATGGCCGCGACGATTCGCAGTGTACGCGAACCCGAACCTTACCTTGGCAAGGGCATTGCCTACGTAGGCGAGAAGATCAGACGCAAGGCTGGCAAGACCTCGAAATAGTCCTTAAGCCACAGAAAGGAGTGAGCCAACAGTGTTACAGCAGCTAGACAAGAACAAAATTCGTAAGACACGTCACTTGCGTGTGCGCAAGTCCGTTGTAGGGACAGAAGCGCGCCCGCGTTTAAATGTTTTTCGGAGTTCCCGTCACATCTACGCTCAGATCATAAATGACACGACTGGCCACACGCTTGTCAGCGCTTCCACCCTGAGTCCCGAACTCAAGGGCATCTCTGCTGGCGGCGTAGAGGCCGCGACGACCGTAGGCAAGCTAGTGGCGGAAAGAGCTTTGGCGCAAGGCTTTAGCAAAGTCGTCTTCGATCGCGGCGGATACCTCTACCATGGGCGCGTCGCGGCATTAGCTGAAGCTGCACGCGCAGCCGGGCTGGAGTTCTAGCCACAGAAGGAGGGGGAAAATTGGAACGCAATGAGCTAAGTAAACACGATCTTACTGAAAAGGTTATCGCCGTGAAACGCGTGAGCAAGACCCGCAAGGGTGGCCGCGATTCTAGCTTTAGTGCCTTAGTAGCTGTCGGCGACGGCAAAGGTCGCGTAGGCGTAGGGCTTGGCAAGGCCAAAGAGGTAGTGGAAGCTATCCGTAAGGCCACGGAGGACGGCAAGAAGAACTTGATCACTGTCCCCTTAGCTGAGACTAGCATCCCGCACCAAGTCACGGGCGTTGCCGGAGCAGGCAAAGTTCTGATGAAGCCGGCGTCTGTGGGTACAGGCGTCATCGCCGGAGGAGCTGTCCGCGCGATTTTAGAGCTCGCGGGCGTGCGCGACATTCTCACTAAGTCTTTGGGCTCATCTAATGCCATGAACATGGCACAGGCAACTCTGTCGGGACTGAAGTCGCTTCGGACTCCCGAGCAGGTGGCTAAGCTGCGCGGCATTACCGTAGAGTCCCTGTTAGGATAGGAGGCAGGCACGATGGCCAAATTGCAGATTACGCTAGTGCGCAGCCTCATCGGACGCCCGGAAGACCAGCGGGCGACTTGCCGCGCGTTAGGCCTCACCAAGACACATCGCACCGTAGAGCAGGAAGACACGCCAGCCATACGTGGCATGGTCGAGAAAGTTAGTCATCTCGTCAAAGTAGTCGAGAGCTAAGAGAGACGAGGAGGTGCAAAAATGAAACTCCACAATCTACAACCGGCAGAGGGCTCCCGCCAAGCGCGCAAGCGTGTGGGCCGCGGACATGGCTCGGGCCTGGGCAAGACTTCAGGTAGAGGCAGCAAGGGTCAATGGGCGCGTGCCGGCGGAGGCGTACGCCCAGGCTTTGAGGGCGGCCAAATGCCTCTCTATCGCCGCTTGCCCAAGCGCGGGTTTAACAATAAATGGAAAACATTCTTTGCCTTAGTTAATGTGCAGGACCTCGAGATGTTTCCATCCGGGAGCGTCGTGGAGCTTAGTGCGCTGCAGGCAGCCGGTCTCGTGAAAAACCCCCTTGATGGCGTTAAAATCCTCGGGACGGGCGAAATCACTAAAGCCCTTACGGTTAGAGCTTCTGCTTTCAGCAAGTCGGCCGCACTAAAGATAGCTGCTGCCGGCGGCCAAGTTGAGGTGATCTAGATGCTCGCAAGCCTACGCAACGTATGGCGCATTGAAGACCTGCGTAAGCGTATCATGTATACGCTCGCCATCTTCCTCATCATTCGGTTTGGCAACTTTATCCCCGTCCCCGGCGCTGACCGCCTCGCCATGGCTCAGTTCATGGAGGGACAGGGCGGGTTGTTCGGGTTGCTGGACGTGATTTCCGGGGGTGCCTTGGCCAACCTCTCCATTTTCACGCTTACTATTGGCCCCTATATTACGGCGAGCATTATCGTCAGCCTATTGCAGGTGATTATCCCTAGCTGGGAGGCCCTGGCCAAAGAGGGCGAAGAGGGGCGCAAGAAGCTTAATAGCTATACGCGCTACGGCACTGTGATTCTGGCGTTTGTCCAGGGCTATGCTACCTCCATCGGGCTAGCTAACGAAGGCGCGCTCATGGCCGGTCACTGGAGCTACCTGTTGACGGCGATGAGTTTCACAGCCGGCGCGACAATGGTGATGTGGTTAGGCGAGATGATTACGGAAAAGGGCATTGGCAACGGTATATCACTAGTCATTTTCGCGAACATCTCGTCACAACTCCCGGCGACCATGACCAGCATGATTGAGTTTGTGCGCGAGGGGACGCTCAACATTTTCACTGTAGCGCTCTTGGCCATTCTGACTCTCGTAGTTATTGCCGGTGTAGTATGGGTGCAGGAAGGGCAGCGCCGCATTCCTGTGCAGTATGCCAAGCGGGTAGTAGGCCGCAAGATGTACGGCGGTCAGACAACGCACATCCCCCTGCGAGTTAACCAAGCGGGCGTTATCCCAGTCATCTTTGCCTCCTCACTCCTCATGTTTCCGCAAGTAATCACCCAGTTCACCAGAGCAGAGTGGGTGCAAGGCATAGCGGAGGCCCTGCGGTTTGGCGGATGGCTGCACAACGTGCTGTACGTCTTTCTGATTTTTGTGTTTAGCTACTTCTATACGTTCTTGCAGTTTAACCCCAAAGAAATGGCGGAAAACATGCAGAAGCACGGTGGAGCTATACCCGGTGTACGACCCGGGCGTACAACAGCGGACTTTCTCTTTCGGGTAGTAAACCGCTTGACGCTTGTTGGCTCCGCGTTCTTGGCCCTGATTGTCATCCTGCCGCTCGCCCTTTCCGGCCTGGTGCGCGTGAACATTGGCATCGGCGGCACGGCGCTCCTAATCGTAGTGGGTGTGGCGCTTGAGACCATGAAGCAAATTGAGGGTCATCTCGTCATGCGCAACTACAGCGGCTTTATGAAGTAGGCTGCGGGGTGAGTGAGATGAACGTAATTCTCCTCGGGGCTCCTGGTGCAGGCAAAGGGACACAGGCGGCTGTGCTCTGTAAGGAGTTTAGTGTGCCCCACATTTCCACCGGCGACATGTTCCGGCAGGCCGTACAGGCCCAAACGCCCTTAGGTCTCTCTGCCAAGTCGTTTATGGATCGCGGCGAACTGGTGCCGGACGCAGTGACCATCGGCATCGTAGCTCTACGCTTAGCGGCTGACGACACCGCACACGGGTTTCTACTGGATGGTTTTCCTCGCACCCTGACGCAGGCCGCGGCGCTACAGGATGTGCTGACGGAGCTCGGGAAGACGCTTACGGCTGTGATAAACATCGAAGTGCCGGAGGAAGAACTGATACGGCGTCTAACCGGCCGACAAGTCTGCAAAGCGTGCGGCGCGACTTTCCACCGGGTCTTTCATCCCTCACCCCAGGGTGAGAGATGTGGGGTGTGCGGTGGGGAACTCTACCAGCGCGTTGACGACAGCGAAGAGACGGTAAGGAGCAGGTTGCTTGTTTACAGCCGTCAGACCGCCCCGCTCATCGAGTACTACAGACAACGCGGTCTTCTCAAGAACATTGACGGCTTGCTCCCGATTGATGTAGTGACGGAGACACTGCGGGGGCTCCTCTGGGTAAGGCATGATTGTAATCAAGTCAGCCCGTGAGATAGCCCTGATGCGCGAAGCCGGACGAGTGGTCGCGGAGGCCCTAGACGAGGTACAAAAGGCTATTGTCCCCGGCGTAACGACCGCTAGACTTAATCAACTCGTGGAGGACATCATGTTAAGGCGCGGTGCGCGCCCGGCCTTCAAAGGGTACCGTGGCTATCCAGCTAGTATCTGTACGTCAATTAACAATGAAGTTGTCCATGGGATTCCGGGTTTGAAAACGCTGTCTGATGGCGATATTATTAGTATTGACATCGGAGCGGAAATCAATGGGTATTACGGTGATGCAGCACGTACTTTCCCAGTCGGCACAGTGGACGATGTTTCCGCTCGTCTAATCAAAGTCACGGCCGAGTGCTTAGAGAAGGGCATTCTGCAATGTGTAATGAACGGGCACCTGACCGATATTTCGTTCGCCATACAGTCCCATGCCGAGGGGAATGGGTTTTCCGTTGTTAAGGAATTTGTCGGACACGGTATTGGCCGGGCTATGCATGAAGAACCTCAATTGCCCAACTTCGGACGTCCGGGACGAGGGCCTAGGCTTACTCCCGGCCTAGTGTTGGCCATTGAGCCAATGGTCAATACGGGGGGGTCTCTCACGCAAGTGCTAGCGGACAATTGGACGGTAGTAACTAAGGACGGCGGTCGTTCTGCCCACTTTGAGCATACCGTGGCAATTACCGAAGGCGGGCCTGAGATACTTACCCGACCCTGATGGGCAGTGAGGGAGGAGTGATAGTTGCATGACAAAGCGCGATGATGTAATTGAGGTAAAAGGCAAGGTGACGGAAGCGTTGCCGAATGCCATGTTTAAAGTAGAGCTAGACAATGGCCACCGAATCTTGGCCCACGTGTCGGGCAAAATACGTATTAACTTCATTCGCATTTTGCCTGGCGACACCGTGACCGTGGAACTTTCCCCCTACGACCTAACCCGCGGACGAATAATCTACCGGCACAAGTAGGCTCGTTCGGAACAAGGAGGCAAACAGACGTGAAAGTCAAACCCTCAGTGAGGCGCATGTGCGAGAAGTGCAAACTGATTCGCCGCAAGGGGCGAGTCATGGTAATCTGTGAGGAACCGACTCATAAACAGAAGCAAGGATAATCACTAACAGGAGGTGGATAAAAGGAGATGGCTCGCATTGCAGGTGTAGACCTGCCAAGAGAGAAGCGCGTAGAGATAGCTCTGACCTACATTTACGGTGTCGGTCGCAGCCGTTCCAACAGCATTTTGCTAAACGCCGGAGTAAACCCCGACACTCGTGTCCGTAACCTGACGGAGGAGGAAGTGTCTCGTCTGCGTGAGACGATTGACAAGGGGTACATCGTAGAAGGAGATCTCCGCCGTGAAGTCACAGCTAGCATTAAGCGGCTAATTGAGATCGGCTCCTACCGTGGCTTACGTCACCGCCGCGGCCTGCCCGTACGCGGGCAACGCAGCAAGACTAACGCTCGCACCCGTAAAGGCCCCCGCCGTACGGTCGGTGTGAAGCGCAAGTAGTCGAAGGAGGAGGGAAAACGCATGGCAAAACGTAAGGCTGCTGCGACTAAGGTCAAGCGCCGCGAGCGCAAGAACGTGGAGTTTGGCGTAGCGCACATTAGGTCAACTTTTAACAATACGGTAGTGACTGTGACGGATCGCGCAGGGAATGTCATATCGTGGTCTTCCGCCGGTAATGCCGGTTACAAGGGTTCGCGCAAGAGCACTCCTTTTGCTGCCCAGATTGCTGCCGAAACCTGTGCCAAGACAGCGATGGACCAAGGCATGAAGGAAGTAGAAGTCCATGTTAAGGGCCCTGGCGCAGGGCGGGAAGCCGCCATTCGCAGCCTGCAGGCTGCGGGGCTGGAGGTTAGTTCTATTAAGGACGTAACACCGGTGCCCCACAACGGCTGCCGTCCACCTAAGCGCCGTCGCGTCTAATCTTTGGAGGTGTAAGCAAAATGGCAAGATATACAGGTCCGGTATGCCGGTTGTGCAGGCGCGAAGGCATCAAGCTTTTTCTTAAGGGCACGCGCTGTTACTCCGGTAAGTGCGCTATTGACCGGCGGGCCTACGCTCCCGGGCAACATGGCCAAGGACGCAAGAAGGCCACGGAATATGGTCTGCAGCTGCGCGAGAAGCAAAAAGCGCGGCGCATCTATGGAGTGCTTGAGCGTCAGTTCCGTCGTTACTTCGCTAAAGCTGCGCACGAGAAGGGCGTTACTGGCGAGCGTCTGCTGCAGCTTCTGGAGCTTAGGCTAGACAATGTAGTTACGCGGGCAGGGTTTTCGGACTCTCGCAGTCAAGGACGCCAACTAGTGCGCCACGGTCACTTTACGGTGAATGGGCAGCGCGTGAACATCCCTTCGTACCTAGTCAAAGAGGGGGATGTCATTGCTGTGGCCACAAAGAGTCTGTCTGTCCCGCTATTTCAGGGGTATACTGAGTCCATGCGCGGTCGGAGGGTGGTTCCTTGGATTTCTGTCGAACTGAACGCGGCACGTGCAACTATCGTCGGACTGCCTAAGCGCGAAGACATTGACATCCCGGTCCGCGAGCACTTGATCGTGGAAAGGTATTCGAGATAGGGCGCCCCGAGCTTTGGCCAAAGCGTAGATGGTAAGGTAAGGAGGGGAATCGCCTAAATGTTAGAGTTGGCTATGGAAGTTCCGCGGGTGCAGCGCGAAGAGGTTACACCAAGCTACGGGAAGTTCATTGTGGAGCCCCTGCAACGCGGCTATGGTACTACTTTGGGGAATGCACTGCGCCGCATACTACTTTCGTCGTTGCCCGGAGCCGCGGTCACATCTGTTAAGATTGAAGGTGTCCTGCATGAGTTTTCAACTATCCCGGGGGTAGTTGAGGACACAACAGAGATTGTCCTGAACCTGAAGGCGTTGCGACTGCGTCTGCACGGCAGCGGAGAGAAGATGCTTCGCATCGCTAAGACAGGTGAGGGCGTCGTGACGGCGGCAGATATTATCGCTGACGCCGATGTCGAGATTCTCAACCCGTCATTGGTGATTGCGAAGCTTGACGAGGACGCGCGCTTCTTTGCGGAGATTGCGGTCGCGCCGGGACGAGGGTATGTCTCCGCCGAGCGCAACAAGAAGCAGCACCAGCCCATCGGGGTCATACCCATGGATTCGGTGTTCACCCCCGTCACGCGAGTCAACTACACGGTGGAGCATACGCGTGTCGGTCAGCACACCAATTACGACCGGCTGTCACTAGAGGTTTGGACAGATGGCAGCCTTACCCCGGAGGAAGCGATCAGCATCGGGGCTAAGATTATGAGTGATCACCTGCGTCTATTTGTGTCTTTGACAGAAAAGGCGGAAGCTACTAAGACCTTAGCCGACCGCGGCGATAACCCGCGGGAGAGGCTGCATGAGATGACCATTGAGGAACTTGACCTGTCGGTGCGCTCTTTCAACTGCCTCAAGCGGGCTGGCATTAACACAGTGCAAGACCTGATAGACAAGACCGAGGAAGAAATGATGAAGGTCAGGAACCTTGGCAAGAAGTCGCTTGAGGAAGTACAGCACAAATTAGCTGACCTAGGTCTCTACCTCAAGAAGAGCGAAGAGTAGGGAGTGAGTACATGTCTTACCGCAAACTAGGGCGTCGGACCAATCATCGGCGCGCCATGTTGCGCAACCTGGCCACAACGTTCTTGCGTCAGGGGCGCATGGAAACTACGGAGACACGCGCGAAGGAAATCCAGCGCGTTAGCGAGAAGCTTATAACGCTTGGGAAACGTGGGGATCTCCACGCTCGGCGTCAAGCTCTGGCCTATCTGTTTGATGAGACCGTTGTAACTAAGCTGTTTGGTGAAATTGCGCCAAAATACGCATCGCGCGAGGGTGGGTACACTCGCATCATGAAGACCGACGTGCGGCGCGGCGACTCCGCACCGCAGGCGATTATTGAGCTGGTGGACTAACCCCCACCGGCTTTCTCTTTGCCGGTGCCGGCGTACTCTGATGAATGGGGGTGCCCGCCATCATTGAAATCAAGGGTCTTCACCATGTCTACCGTGGGCACGAAGGCGACACTCACGCACTCGGCGGGGTAGACATCCAAATTGACGAGGGAGAGTTTGTCGCTATTATCGGGCGCAATGGCTCCGGCAAGTCCACTCTCGCCAAGCATCTTAACGCTATTTTGCTGCCTACGGCAGGAAGAGTCCGGGTATTAGGCATGGACACGCAGGATGCGGAACTCCTTTGGAACATCAGACAGGCGGTAGGCATGGTTTTTCAGAATCCTGACAACCAGATTGTGGCGACAGTAATAGACGAGGATGTAGCCTTTGGCCCGGAAAACCTCGGCGTGCCCACACCGGAAATTGCCGACAGGGTGGAAGCGGCGCTTAGGCAAGTGAATATGCTGCCCTACCGCCGCCACGCCCCCCACCTTCTTTCCGGCGGGCAGAAACAGAGAGTCGCGATGGCCGGTGTCTTAGCCATGCATCCAAAGGTCTTGGTGCTTGATGAGGCTACCGCCATGCTCGACCCCGTGGGGAGGGCCGAAGTCATAGAGACTATTCTCGCGCTCAGGAGCAGTGCCAAGATGACAACCGTGCTCATTACACACCACATGGATGAAGCAGTATTAGCACACCGCGTTATAGTGATGGACGAAGGGCGCGTAATTACCACCGGCACGCCCACGCAGGTGTTCGCGCAACCTGAGCTTCTGGAGTCTCTGGGATTAGATGTGCCTATAGCCGCCAAGTTAGCTAAAGAACTAATAAGGAGTGGGCTGTCTTTGCCCGAGGGCATTCTGACCGCAGCCCAGCTGGTTAACGCCTTATGTCAATCCGCTTAGACAATGTAAGTTATACGTACTCACCCGGCACGCCTTTTGAGAGGCATGCTTTGCGTGCAGTTAATTTGTCAATCCAAGACGGAGAGTTTGTCGGCATTATTGGGCAGACGGGTTCAGGTAAGTCTACGTTAGTGCAGCTCCTAAACGGTCTCATAAAACCTACCCAAGGTACAGTTACGGTGGGGGAGGTCACTACCACCGACAAAGGCGTACGGCTTCGCCCCTTGCGGCAATCAGTGGGGCTGGTGTTTCAGTTTGCTGAGCATCAGTTGTTCGCCGAGACGGTGGCGGCGGATATCGCCTTTGGGCCGATGAACCTAAATTTAAGTCCCGGCGAGGTCGCGGCGCGCGTCGACGAGGCGCTGCTAACCGTTGGTTTGCCGCTTGAGATTAAAGAGCGGAGCCCATTTGAGCTCTCTGGCGGACAGATGCGGCGTGTCGCTATTGCCGGTGTTCTGGCCATGCGCCCGCAGGTGCTGATTCTTGACGAGCCGACGGCCGGGCTAGACCCAAGGGGCCGCGACGAGGTGTTGGCGCGCATCAGTGCGCTGCAGGGCGAGCGTGAAATTACAGTGATTCTGGTCTCGCACAGCATGGAAGACGTGGCTCGCTTAGTAAACAGAATCGTAGTTCTGCATGAGGGTGGAGTCCTGCATGACGGGCCGCCGCGCGAGGTGTTCCGCCATGCAGAAAGCTTGTCCGGCATTGGGTTAGGTGTGCCGCAAGCAACAGAAATTGTGCGGCGCTTGCGCTCTGCGGGTTGGGATGTGCCGGACGTAGCCTTGACCCTCGAGGAAGCCCGTCGGTTCATTATGGAGGCTTGGCGCGAAAGGAGTGGCGGCGCGTGAGCATCATGCAAAACGTGACTCTCGGGCAATACTTCCCGGGCACGAGCGTAGTGCACCGCCTTGACCCACGCACGAAACTGGGGCTCTCTTTGGGCTATATAATTGTGCTCTTCATTGCCGGGACCGGCCTAGCGTACTCGGTATTGGCGTTAGCTTCGCTTGCGGTAATCTGGCTGTCGCGGGTTCCCGTGAAGATGGTGCTGCGGGGTCTACGGCCTATACTGATGATTCTGTCGCTTACGGTGGTTTTGCACGTCTTTACCTCCCGTGAAGGCGTGGAGCTCGTGTCATTCTGGTTTGTGCGCATCTACTCGGGCGGCGTAAGACAAGGATTTCTCCTTGCCTTTCGCTTGGTGTTGCTCGTGCTTTCTACATCCATCCTAACCCTTACTACATCACCCATTGCCCTAACCGATGCCATTGAACTGGCGCTGAGGCCCTTGCGCCGCTTTGGCGTGCCCGCCCACGAGTTGGCCATGATGATGACTATCGCCCTGCGCTTTATCCCCACGCTCATAGAAGAAGCGGAGAAGATTATGAAGGCGCAGTTAGCGCGTGGCGCGGACTTTGAGAGCGGGGGGCTTTTTAAGCGGGCCAAGAGCCTGCTCCCCCTCCTGATACCGCTCTTTATCTCTGCCTTCAGGCGAGCCGATGAACTGGCGATGGCCATGGAGGCACGGTGTTACCGCGGCGGCGAAGGCAGGACAAAGTATAAAGTGCTCACCTACACACGACTTGATGCCTACGCGGCACTGTGTTTTGTCCTTCTCTCTGGGATAGCCTTGGCGGTGAGTTTTGCCTTATGAAAGTCAAGCTGACGCTCGAGTATGACGGCACGGACTTTTCTGGGTGGCAGGCGCAACCTAGGCACCGCACGGTGCAGGGAACGCTGGAAGCGGCTCTGTATCGTTTAGTGGGGCAAGAGGTGCGGGTAGAGGGTGCCGGGCGCACGGATGCCGGGGCGCACGCACTGGGACAAGTCGCGAGCCTTAAGCTGGAGACGACCATCCCGGCAGGGAGGTTGGCTCAAGCGCTCAATCCGCTGTTGCCGGGCGATGTGCGCGTGCTCCGCTCGGAAGCGGTTGACGAGGACTTTCACGCGCGTTTCTCGGCGACTGGCAAGGTCTATCGGTACGTGATTTTGCCCCGCGATGCACAGAGCCCACTGCATAGACACCGGGCGTGGCAGATAAGCACTAAAGTCGACGTGGGCAGAATAGCGGCAGCACTGCCGCTGTTGGTGGGTACGCATGACTTTAGGGCTTTTTGCGCCGCTAACGGCAGTGCCGCTACTACAGTACGCACTATCCGGGAGGCGAAGATCACCACAGAAGGTGACTTTGTCGCGATAGAGTTCTGTGGCAACGGCTTTCTCTACCACATGGTGCGCATTATGATGGGCGCGTTAGTCGCCGTAGGTAGAGGAAAGGTCGACCCGTCCGCCATCACCGGCGCCTTGCGCAGCGGTTGCCGACCCTTGGCGTTCATCACCGCCCCCGCCCACGGGCTTTATCTTGTAGCGGTAGAGTATAGTTAGGGCTTGCTGAATAACCCCAAGACCCTTGACACTACTGCGTCTTCCCCTTGT
>CAYGHR010000021.1:14763-19379 GCA_964349715.1 uncultured Peptococcaceae bacterium | reverse complement strand
TAATTCGTAATGGCGCGCCTGGCAGGAATTGAACCTGCGGCCCACTGCTTAGAAGGCAGTTGCTCTATCCACTGAGCTACAGGCGCATTAGCAACTAATATTTTACCATGCGCCATTAGAATAGCAATGGCAAATTTCACAGCGGAAAATGTGCCACGGCCACTTCTGCGCCGGTAATTGTCAGCAAGGCACATGTACGCGCCTTGCCCTTCCTGCCGACATGAGTCGACCCCGGGTTAACAAACAAGATGCCGAGATGCTCAAACACCCCCGGAACATGGGTATGGCCAAAGGCGACCACCTCGGCTCGGTGTAGCCTTGCCTCGCGCTTGAGATTCTCTGTGCCCTGTTTGACACCCTGAAGGTGCCCGTGAGTTATGAAAAAGCGTTTCCCGCCCAGCTCGAGTAGCTCGCGGTTCGGCTGCCGCCTTACGTCGCAGTTCCCTACGACACCTATCACCGGTATGCGGAGCGCGTGCGCTAATGCTTCGCCGTCGCGATAGTAATCACCAACGTGGATTAACGCATCCATGGGGCCAAGTATTTCCAGCGCAGCCTCTATTGACGGTTGGTCGCCATGTGTGTCTCCTAGTATCCCAATGCGGTAGCTTTCATTGGGCATATGAACTTAACCCCAAGGCATCGCGCATCACTTGCCAGGCAAGAGCACGATGACTGATGGCGTTTTTCTCAGGCAGCGGCAACTCGGCTAAGGTGAGACCCCGGCCCCGTACTTGGAAAAGGGGGTCATAACCAAAGCCGGAGGTTCCGCGCGGGGCATCAGTGATACGGCCAAACAACCTGCCGGTAGCAGCTATGTGCGTTCCGTTTGGGCGCATGAGCGTGAGCACTGCGGCGAAATGGGCCTGGCGTCTGTCGCCTGCTCTCGCTAGCTTCTGCAACAGCAGAGCATTGTTTTCCTCGTCGGTGGCATCTGCTCCGGCGTAACACTGCGAGTAGACCCCGGGTTCCCCGCCTAGGTAGTAGACAAATAGGCCGGAATCATCCGCGAGCGCGGCCCTCCCGGTTGCCTCCACAGCCGCACGCGCCTTGATGAGTGCATTCTCGTGCAAAGTACTGCCCGTTTCCTCTACCCGCCAAGCGGGCAGCAGCTCCTTAATGGGGATAGTCTGCACTCCGCAGGCTGCGAACATGGCGGCAAATTCTGCTAGCTTCCCCTTGTTGCCACTAGCTAGGACGATTGACTCCACGCGTGCCCCCTCCAATCAAGAGAGCCACGTCGCCTAAGCTTTGTCGCTGTAGTTCAACTAAACTCACAATGCCTGTCTCCGCTAGGGTCAGCATGTCCAAAAGCTCTGTGCGAGTAAACGTGGCCTCCTCTCCTGTGCCTTGCACTTCTACCAGTCGCCCGGTGCCTGTCATCACGACATTCATATCTACTTCCGCGCCGGCATCTTCGCTGTAGGCTAGGTCAAGGAGCGGCACCCCTCGCACTACCCCCACACTAACGGCGGCAAGAAAGTCGGTGACGGGGAACACAGACATGTTCTTTTTCCGATACAGGCGGTGCAAGGCATCACACAGCGCCACAAACGCGCCGGTAATAGCGGCGGTGCGCGTCCCGCCATCCGCCAGAATGACGTCGCAGTCTACCCACGCTGTGCGCTCGCCTAAGAGCGACAAGTCCACTACCGCACGCAGAGACCTGCCAATGAGTCGCTGGATTTCGTGCGTCCTGCCACCCACAGCGCCTCGCGTGCTTTCGCGCTGATTTCGCTCTTGAGTGGCTCGCGGCAGCATAGCATATTCGGCCGTAATCCAACCCCTGCCTGTATTCTTGAGAAAGGGAGGCACCTTTTCCTCGAGGGTAACAGTACAGATGACGCGGGTCTTCCCCATCTCTACTAGGACCGAACCTTCCGCGTGGCTAATGTAGTCGCGGTGAAATTTGACGGGACGCAGGTCTCCCTGCCCTCTACCGTCCAAGCGCATAAACACTCCCCCTTAGCTTGTCCCATACCTAGGGAACCACTTATAGCGGTTCCCATATTCTAGAGAACGAATGGATTAACGAAGATCGGACGCAGCACGGGCCGCGTGACGTCCGTTCCTGCCCTAAACCGGGGCACTTGCCCTTCCACCGTAACCCTCACGCCTTTTACTCCCTCATGCTCTGTGAGACTGAGGACTAGCGACCCCATCAGTGCCGTCTCTGCTGTCGCGCCGCGGACATGGTCGTAGATCTCGCGCGTGAAATCTACCTCCGCCACCCCCATGGCGTTCACCCGCAGAGAGCGCACCTTAGTGGCCGCAGGCACGTCGCGCAGAAGAGATGTGCCCGCGAGCGGGCCCCGCACGAGCTCATTCACCGTCGCCAGCAACAGGTCGCCGGTCTTTGGGATGTGGCGGGTCACCGGCACAAAGTAGACGTATTCCTCCTGGCCCGCACTGCTAAAGTATAGCGTTACCGGCATAGTCGTGCCAGACCGCACCGCAGCGTTCTCCTCGTTCACCAGGCGGTCGTGACGCTTGAGCGGTTGCCAGACTGCGGTGCCGCCGGGCAAGCGTGCGAGTCTCTTGCCCCCGACCTGCATTTGCACGCGCTCCACGTTGTCAAACTCGGTCAGTGTCAGTACTAAGGCATCTACAATGAGTCGCTCGTTAACTACATTATATTGCAGGAACGCCTCATTAAGGTCAAGCGTAGCTAGGCCGTCGCGAATGGTCAGCCCTCTCACGGCAGTGCCGGCAGGCAAAGGGAGCTTTAAGCCGCTTTTCCCCATCAGCTCCGAGTTCGCGGGGCTATCGACAAGTCTGCTCACTGCGTCCCTAGCCATGCCTTCCACTCTGGGCACCATCACCACGAAGGGAACAACATATTTACCCGTATGGTCTAGCACCCACAGCACCCTTTGCCGCACTTCCCCCTGCTGCAGTACGGGCAGCGCGCGGGGCACAAATACCCCCTCCCGAAGCGGCTCCTCATTGTCGGGCGGGGCGGTGGCAGACCGCAGCCAAGCCGGGATGCAGCCAAGCAACACGCCGGTAGACAACAACATCAGCAGCACGAATACCAAACGGGTGCAGCGGCGAATGCTCATGTGCGCCTCCTTCATGGTTCTTCTCCCTACATCGATATGCAGGGTGCCATGAGCTTATTCAAGTCCCACTGTCAACCCGTTGCATCCTTCTCTAAACCTGACCGCCTGCGGTCTTACAGCTGCGCCGAGCAGCCCCTCCGCCACGCGCGCGAACTGCGGGACCGAGCCCGATACGTAGAATCTGGTGTCTCCGCCACCGGAACCTGCATGCGATATGTGTGCCCTCACCTCGCGCGCTGCCTCTTCCGCAGGGTCTACCAGTCCTACGCGAGGCGGAACCACTTGGGTAAACAATGGCATCAGAAACGGATAGTGAGTACACCCCAGAACCAAAGTATCAACGCCCTGCCGCAATAGGGGGGCCACGCATTGGTGTACAGCCTCCCTCACTTGTGCACCCTCTAACTCGCCTTGCTCCACCATAGGCGCCAAAGAGCTGCACGCTTGACTGTGCACCTCTATGCTAGGTGAAATGCTGACAAGGGCATCAGCGTAAGCCCCAGACCTTATGGTAGCCTCCGTCGCCAGTACGCCGATGCGCCGATTGGAAGTCACCTGCGCGGCGGCACGTGCTCCCGGCACAAGTACGCCAAACAGCGGCACTTCGTAGCATCGCCTAGCGAGGGGAAGCACAAGGGCTGACGAGGTGTTACAGGCCATAACAATGGTTTGGCAATGCTCGCGCAGCAAAAAGTCACATATCCCAAAGACTATGCGCTCTAACTCCGCCCTGCTGCGCGGCCCGTATGGCATATGAAGTGTATCGGCAAAGTAGACATAGTCCTCCTGCGGCAATACCTTCTGCAGCTGTCGCAGCACCGACAGACCGCCGACACCCGAATCGAACAGGCCGATTGGGCCCAAATCCACCACCGCCTCAAATAAGTGATGCTTCATACTATGTGCTAGCTCTATCGGCGGTAACTTGCGCCCACAGCAACAGCTTCGCCAGTATGTTTACACATACGGTCTCCCGTGTTCTGACCCTTAATGCAAGAAAAAGACCCGCCCGAGGCGGGTCTTAGCTAGGACTGAGTTACTTCCTCTTGCGTCATTAGCTCGGCGAGGTGGTCAAGGGCCACCACCATACTGGTGGTCTCCTCTCTTGACACCCGCTCCAGCACACCAGACAGATACTTACGTCTTGCCTGCATGACCTCATCTAGCATTTGGTGCCCGCGCTCAAGCACACGCAAGCGAATTACCCGTCGGTCATTAGTGTCACGCTCGCGCGCCACCAGTCCATTGCGCTCCATTCGATCTACTAAGTCGGTAGCGGTACTACACGCCAGATACATTTTCTCTCCCAATTCGCCAATCGTCAGGTCGCCGTTTTGAATTAGGGTCAGGAGTGCGCTAAACTGCGGAGGGGTAATCCCAAAATCGGACAGAATCTCCCTGCCCCTTTTTTTGATGATCACACTCACGGTGCGCAGCAGTCTTTCCACATCGTCGACTGTCTTCCGAAAGTCGTGATCGGTCATACCTTCATCCCCCTCGTGTATCCGCTAACCCAAGTAAAGTCTACCAGAGCAGCGGCAGACCGGTCAATAG
>CAYGHR010000021.1:3676-14663 GCA_964349715.1 uncultured Peptococcaceae bacterium | reverse complement strand
ATCGCAGTGCGCCCTATCGGCCTGCTAAGGTCAATGTTAGACCCAAGCGGGCCAAGCACACGTCCATCCACCAAGAAAAGGACTTCGTCAATGTCCGGCATCTCCAACAGAGTATAGACGAGCGAGTCGAGGACAAGTTGTAGGTTCACTGCACCCTGCAGAAATAAAGACACCGAGGTTTTGTCGAGGTTTACGATAGCTTGGCCCGCTTCAACACGAACAGACTGCACGGAGAGGTTCCCGGGTAGGGGGGATACCAGTTGCTCATGTCCGCGAAATCGGATCAGCTCTTGCAGTGCAACCGCGGGCTCCCGGCGCGCAGACGAAACTGCCCAAGGCACCAGCACATCGGCATCGCGCAGCCTAACGTAGAGCACGAGAGAACTGCTCCCTGCCACCGGCGCGTTTACCACGGTCGGTCGAGTTATGTTTTGCGCTAACTGGAACGAACCCACGGCACCGTGCATAGGCAGCCCATTAACGGTAAACCTAACAGCGGTGATATCCCCAAAAGCGGTAAACGTCAGCGCAGCGGCCGTAACAAAGGCGCGTTCCTCTGCTAGGTTGCGCGTCACCCAGGACTGAAAAGCCGGGGGCATATCTAGCGTAAGCACAGAGCTTCGCAGCGTAGTGCCTTGAATGCGGGACTGACTGGCTCCTAAGAGCCTGAGATGCTGCGGCAAGGAGCCGCTGTTTAAGAGCCTGACAGCTTGCTCGAGGGGCGTTTCGCTAGGCTCGCGCGTCAGACTGACCGGGACTACCAAACCGGTCGGTCTGTCCAATACATACACAACCACGAAAGGCGAATCGCTGTAGGTGGTGTAGTAACTCCTCTGGCTAAGGGTGTTCTCGGCAGCTAGGGGCATCAGAGGTGCCCTGCTCTGCTCATTAGCACAGCTGACGGTCAGGGAGAGCGCTAGCACTAACACGGGCAACCACTTCAGCAAACGCACTTACGCCACCTCCAAGTTAATTATAACGCCTGACGCGTCGGGCTAAGTTACAGACTCATTACATGTTCGCGCACAACCGCAAAGTCACGCTTGCAGGACTGAGAAGCCGGGCATTGAATTTAAACCTAACAAGTGCTAAGGAGTGTGTAGAAGTGAAAGTCTTTATCAGCGTGGACATTGAAGGCGTATGCGGTGTGGTTAACAGCGACAGCACAGGTCCGGGGGGTAAGACCTATGACGAAGCCCGCCAACAGATGACAGAGGAAGTTAACGCTGCCGTGGAAGGTGCCATAGCTGGCGGTGCCACAAGGATTATAGTCAATGACAGCCACGGCGGCATGAACAACCTCCTCCCACGGCAACTTCACCCCCTCGCGGAGGTAATCCTAGGCACGCCCAAGCCCCTGATGATGATGCAGGGACTAGACGAGGACTGCGCTGCCTGCATGTTGGTCGGATACCACTCGCGCATGCACGCACGCGGCATTCTCTCACACACCATCAGTGGCGGCGTGGTAAGCAACGTATGGGTCAACGGCGTGCTGTGCGGCGAAATCGGCATTAATGCCGGCTTGGCCGGTCACTTTGGCGTCCCCGTAGTTTTGACGACGGGTGACAAGGATGCAACTGAAGAAGCAATGGCACTGCTCCCTAGCGTCGAAGTGGCAGCTGTAAAAGAGGCCATCACCCGCTACAGCGCCAAGAACATGCACCCGAAAGTCGCCGCAGACCTTATTCGCACACGGGCTGAACACGCTATGAGTAAGAGACACGCTTGGCAGCCGCTCGTGTTCCGCCCCCCTATAACCATGCGCATCGAGTTCTTAAACGCAGGCATGGCAGACGCGGCCGCTTTTCTGCCGGGGTCACTGCGCGTAGACGGAAGTGTCGTGGAGTACACTGCCGACGACTACGTTACCGCCTTCCAAGGACTCCGCGCCATGATTACGTTAGCGAGCAAGTAACGAAGCAAAAGGCTCCGTCCCTTTTGCTTCACTTGCGGAGCAGCAGCCCGGCCCCGGCTGCTAAGAGCAAGAGCCCGGCTCCCTTAAGCCACGTGAAGGGCGTTCGTTGTATGCCAAACAAACCTAGTTCGTCAATTAAGAGCGCCGTCCCCACCTGCCCGACAATGATGAGCGTAGTGGTCACTGCTACTCCTAGGCGGGCAATGCTCACAGCCACCAAATAAACGATACCCACGCCGAGCACCCCTCCCACGTACAGGTACCAGGGGACACTCCCGAGACTTCCACTCTTCCTCTCGCGCAGGAAAGGCAGGCACAGCAACAACAGGGCAAAGGCAGTGCCGAGCGCATGGACTATCAGGGTGGCCATCAAAACCCCTACCTGCTTGCCTAAACCCGAGTTTACCGAACCCTGTACCGCCATTAACGCTCCTGACAGTGCCGCAAATACAGCGCTAGCCCAAGTCACCTTAACCCCCCCTGCATAGAGTACCGCGAAGTAAGCGTGACGATACACCGCAAGCATGCTATAATCTTGCGGGAGGTGACAGTCATGGGTGCAAAGTGTCGCAAAATCTTTAAGATCGGCAAACCATTTGAGAAGAAGGTACAGGCATCTCTATCTGCCGCAAAAGGAAAGAAGGCTGACTAAAGAGTCGGCCTTCTTTTTTTCTCAGTTCGGGGTAATCGTGAATAGTGAATCGTCGATCACGGGTTTGACCGCGGACTGAGGGCTGAGGACTGGGGGCGGAGGCACTACTACGAGCTGGGAGTGCGTCGTCCCAGCAAGAACTCGCGGATACCCTCAAAGTGCGCTTCCACCGCGCGGTTGATGAAGCTCTCGTCGGCGAGCAGAGCGGCGTCCCTGTGATTAGACAAGAAAGCCGTCTCAGTGAGGATGGCAGGCACCATAGTCGCCTGCAGCACTCTAAAATTAGCGGTGTGCACGCCTCTGTCGTGTAACCCTACGGCCACAAGCCGACGATGGACAGCTTGTCCTAGCCTGAAACTGCTCGGAGTAATGCCGATAAAGGTTTGGGTGCCCGAAACCTCGGTCAACGGATGAGCATTATTGTGAATGCTGACAAACAGGTCCGCTCGATTCTCATGAGCTACTGCGATGCGCTCGTCTAGCGACGGCCGCACATCAGCCGTCCTCGTCATGAACACTTCGGCTCCGGCATCCTGCAGCAGGGTGCGCAGCTTAAGTGCCATTCGCAAGTTTACGTCGCTCTCCCGCAAACCATTGACGCCAATTGCCCCAGGGTCACTGCCCCCATGCCCCGCGTCAATCGCTACCCGAAAGCCTACTAAGTCCCGCTCTACAGGTTCTTCACGGGTGGGCACTTCCGGGCTCAAGAAGCCAAAGGACAAGAAGCTACCCAGAATGAAACCCTCGCCGGCTGCGGAAGAAACCCGCACCCAGTCTCCCTCGCGTCCGCCAAACGAGACAACTTGTCCGGCCGGATGAGTGGTCATGACCGGAAAGCCTGTACCCGGCCCCCGGCGCTGGTTCACTGCACTCGCATCCACCCGTGCCGTAGCTTGGCCCGATACTCGGGTAATGTAGCTTTCCGACACAAACCCGGTTGTGCCGTTCTCCAACATCACCTGCGTCCAAGCGCCCGGAGATAGCACCGCTACTAGGGTGCCCTGCGCAAGCTGGGCAATTACGGGGGATTGAGTGCCTGCACCGGCACGCAGGTTTAAGAGACTGGCGGTCACACGCGCTAACGGCACTCCCGTCGGCACCGGTTGCGCAGGCGGGGCGCTTTCTTCACTAACAAAATCGCCGTGCACATAGCCCTCAAACTGCGCAGTGCGGACCTTTTGCCACTCGCCCACAGCGCCCATAACCTCAAGCGACTGCCCCCGCTCGGTCACCGCGATTACGGGGTAACCTGTGCCCGGTCCCTGCCGTACATTGAGCCGCGCTACATTAACGGTAACTGACCTAACTCCGGTTGTGAGCCTAGAGTCTAAGGCAATGTGCTGGCCAAACACCCACCCGGCATGACCGGTTGCGGTAACCACCTGTCTCCAATCACCCGAGGACCCGACCACAACGAGGCCAGTGTCGCGGGGCAAAGTGCCGAGCACCCTAAAGGTCTGGCCCGGACCGCTGCGCAGGTTAAGTTGATTGACATTGACCACGCTGGGAGTGGCCGCCCATGCCGAAGACACAAAGACAGTCAACACCATGAAAGCAAGCCAAATTGCTATGCGTTTGCGCATGAGCCACCTCCTGTATTAAATTCCCATCAGGAGGCGACAGCTTCCTCCTCCCGACACGCAAGAGACCATTTCTCGCTGTGAGGAGGCTTTTCCTGCTGATGCAAACCAAATGAAATATATACTATTTTCGCAACTCGTCCTATTTGTGTCGTTCCTGCTTGCAGTGCCGTATGGTGAAATGAAAGGGGGGATTTGAGATGATGCACACTCGCCATGCTCGCTTCTGCACTCTAGTGCAGAGAGGCATTCTGCATCAGCAGAGGACAGTGCGCGGCTTCCGGGCTCTAGCAACGCTCTCTCCTAACATGGATGCCGCTGCCCTCATGTACGCGCTAGCCGGCAACGCGCGCACCTCGCTGCGAGCTCTGCGCAGAATGGAAAGCCTGCACTGCCTGCTACAGAACAATAACCTTCTCTAGTTAACCGCCACACGGGGAGGCGCCTGCCTCCCCCCTTGCTTTTGTGCAAGGGCGCCGCTTTCACCGACTTTGCTTAGAGGACTTTCCCACCTGCATGTCGAACGAGAGAGAATTAGCACGATTAAGGGGTTATGTATGCGCAGAATACCAATCGCTTCGCTCAAACCAGGCATGTGCGTAGCCCGTCCGGTATACGGCAGTGCCGGACAAGCCCTGCTGCAGCGCAATGTGACACTAACGCACCGCTACATATCACAGCTTAAGGGCCTTGGAGTGCCGTTTCTCTATATTGAAGATAAACTTATGGATGGGTATCGCGTGGACGATGTCATCGCTGACGAAACACGCGCAGGAGCCGTACACAGAGTGCGCAATCTCGTGGCAGCCATGGAAACCCCCAACCCCTTAGTCCATGTGTTAATGCGCACCAAAGAAGTCGCACGCACTGTGGACACCATCGTCGAGGAACTGCTGCGCCAGCGTGAGCTCATGGTTAACCTCACTGACATTCGCCTAGAGGATGACTATCTCTTCGGCCACTCCGTCAATGTTTGTGTGTTGGCGTTAATCACAGGCATAACCTACGGCCTCAGCAAAGAGCAGCTAAGCCACCTCGGGATTGGGGCCATTATGCTTGACGTCGGCATGAGCGTAGTCCCGCAGACCATCCTGCGCAAACCGTCCATGCTGACTGTGCCTGAGTTTGAGACAGTCAAGAAGCATACCGAGGCAGGCTATGAGATACTCACAGCCCTGCCGCAGGCAAGAGACGTTGCGCATGAGCACCACGAACGCTATGACGGCTCAGGTTATCCTCAAGGCAAAAGGGGCAATCAGATTCATCTGAATGCCCAAATCGTGTCCATATGCGACGTTTACGATGCGGTAACAGCCGCTAGGGTACACCGCCCCGCCTATCCTCCGCACGAGGCATTAGAACTGATTGCGGGTTCCGGCAACCGGGCTTTCGCGCTCGACCTCATAACTAAGTTTTTGGAAAATGTGGCAGCCTACCCCACAGGTTCTGTAGTTAAGTTCTCCGACAATCGAGTCGGCATTGTGGTAGATACCCCCAAGGGCTTCTATAAATACCCCCGCGTCCGGATGCTCTATGACGAAGAAGGGCAGCCCTATCCGGTACCACAGGAAGTTACCACCTCAGAGCACCCGACACTGGTTGTCAGCCGCACCTTGTCGGAAGCTGAGTTCTCCTTATACCGCCGCGGCTTAATTAACTGAGACGAGCGTTTAAGGTCATGCCCTTCCCCGGCGCAACGCATCTAGAGCTGCTATTCTTTCCCGACGGTCGCGCCGCGCGCGTTCGGCTCCTACGATGGACACAGCTTCTGCGCACGCTGCGTCCATTTGTCCATTTATGATGATGTAGTCATAGTGCTCCGCATAGCGCATTTGATCTATCGCGTTATTGATACGGTTAGCTAGGTTAGCTTCGGTACTGCGCCTCTCTATGCGTTCCACCATCTCCTCTAAGGAGGGCGGCGCAATAAAGATGCTTACCAAGTGCTTGGCAAGGTCCTTGTACTTAAACATACCCTTGTAATCTAGCTCCATTAAGCGATCCGGGCCGGCATCAGGATTGAAACTCGGGGAACCATAATAGTGGTCCCTGTACACTTGCTCCCACTCCGCAATTTCGCGGGTGTTCACCTTGTCTAAAAAGCAAGCCGGAGAGATAAAGTTGTAGTCAAAGCCGTGTTCCTCGTTAATGCGAGGAGGACGCGTAGTGTATGTAGCAATTTTTACTATATCAGGATGATTCTTAAGAATAGCCCGCATAATTGTACCCTTGCCCGAGCCTGAAGGCCCCGTCACCACAAAGAGAATAGACTCCCGCATTGCTCGTCCCCCCGCACTTAGTGGAGCCATTATACCATACCTGTGTTTCCACGTTAACAAAGGGCCCCCGTAGGGGCCAAATCTAGTCGCGCACCACTGCGTCCAAAGCACCGAGTACCATGTGCGCCAGTCCAAAGCCGACTGCACCGTCCCGCATGGGGCCTTTCTTCATGAACAGCGCCGCCCCTGCCACCGTCGCGCCTAGACCCGCTACAATCAAGCCCGTCGTCATGCGGCTCATTTTCGCCCGCATTCTCATCTCGCTCACCTCCTGTTTTAGTGTGCCCCACTTTCGTTGCCCTCTCTCAGCTACTGTGGTACTATGAGGCAAACTAAATTCTAGGAGTGATGGCGGTGTCGGACGTGCTAGACATCCTGCGAGAAAGAGGATTCATAAAGCAAGCAACGCATGACGAACCGCTGCGAAGTCTTTTGTCGAACGAGCGGGTTACGGTCTACGTCGGCATAGACCCTACTGCAGATAGTTTGCATGTCGGGCATTCGGTCTCGCTCATGGCACTTGCGCACCTAGCTCGTGCCGGGCATCGTCCTGTAGTCCTCTTGGGGGACGGAACCGCCTTAATTGGCGACCCGAGCGGGAAAACAGAGATGCGTAACATTATGTCGCTCGACCAGATTAGCGGACATACGCGAGGCATTAGGGCCCAAGTCGAGAGCTTCTTTCGTTCCAGTACAGACGACGCCCTCGTGCTAAGAAACGGCGACTGGCTGCGCGAACAGAACTACATAGGCTTTTTGCGTAAGGTCGGAGCACACTTTTCCGTCAATCGCATGCTGACCGCCGAATGCTACAAAGGCAGACTTGAAAAGGGGCTCAGCTTTATCGAGTTCAACTATATGCTTCTGCAGGCCTACGACTTCCTACATTTATATCGCCACTATGGCTGTCGCCTACAGATGGGGGGAGACGACCAGTGGTCAAACATCTTGGCCGGGGCCGACCTTATACGCCGCGTGGAGCAAGTGGAGGCCTATGGCATTACATGGCCGCTCGTAACTACAGCGAGTGGTGGCAAAATGGGGAAGACAGAAACCGGAGCGGTGTGGTTAGACCCCGCCCGCACCACGCCCTACGACTTCTACCAGTACTGGCGCAACTCGCACGATGACGATGTAAAGAAGTATCTGGCCATGTTTACCTTTCTCCCCATGGCCGAGGTTAACAGGCTTGGCGCGCTGGAAGGCCGCGACCTTAATGTGGCAAAAGAAGTGCTGGCGTGGGAAGTGACACGCCTAGTGCATGGCGAGAACGCCGCCGAGGAAGCACAGAATGCTGCGCGGGCACTGTTTAACGGCGAAAACACAATGGGTGGACCTATAAGTCTTTCTCTTCGCTCGGTTACAGGCACCCGGGCCTCGGCCAACATAACTACGGGAGTCCCTACCGTGACGATTGCACATGCGTTACTAGCCACTTCACCCTGTGTCGTCGACTTCCTTGTCCTAAGCGGAATCATGGCCAGCAAAGGCGAAGTTAAGCGCCTTATTCAGGGAGGCGGCCTGTACATTAACGAGGTGCGCGTTGAGTCGCCGGAGCAGGTAGTGACCCTAAATGACGCGCGTGACGGCTCGATACTCATTCGCCGGGGAAAGAAGCAGTACACACACATTAGAGTCGGGGAATAGACATAGGCAGCAAAGACCCGTGCCCCTTAGGGACACGGGTCTTCTTTATACGGCGCTAAATATACTCCTCGTCCCCTAAGGCAGCAGACGATTAAACAGCACGCGGTACTTAATGCGATAAATCTCGGTGTTGTCTATGGTGCCGGTAAGCATTTCCGAATGCAGGCCAAAGGCACGCGCCACAATGTTGCCGGAGTGGTCGGCGCGCATGGACCAAGTTACGGCAAACGGCCAGCGGCGGCCGTTGCGGTCCGGCGCGGAGAGGAAGGGTGGTGTACTGGTACCGTCGCGTCCGTCAAGATACTCGACGAAATACACCTGTCCCGCACGGTTGCGAAGTTCCTGGGTGGCCAACACGTTGCCTGCCGCATCAAGAGGGGGATTCCCCATAATACTAAAGCCGCTAGCCTCACTGTCGGCGGCAGTAATAACGAGCGTGTTGAGTTGCGTTCTGGCGAAAGCTACAGCTACGCCGATTCCATCGTCGGCACGCTTGGTGGCCTCGATTGTCCCGCGTGCGTTGAGAGAGAAATTGGAGAGGTTGTCTGTACCTTCTTCTTCAGCTACTAGATAAAACCCCTTAGTTTGGTTGCGGGAAAGCAGCCTTATCGCCACTTCCATCATTTGCGCAAAGGTCGGGGCATTGGGGTCAAAGTCCGTTAGGTTCTCAGCCCGCAGCTGCTCTTCGGTGTATGTATAGCGGGGGTTAGCTTCATCGTTGTTGTCGTTGTAGGTGTCGTGTGCGGCAAACAAGCCGAGTACGCGCGTCGTGTCAGCGGGTAGGTTAAGCAGCTCTTGACGCGTGTAAATAACGCGGTAGCCGCGCGCAATCGCCTCGTCAATGAGGTTGACTCCATCCGTCCTGCGACCGCGGACGCCGTGTCGCCCCACGGATGTGTTAGGCAAGAACCACACTTCGCCGCCGCCAAAGATGACGTCAATGGCATGCCCCTCGGGACGAACAATGAGTTGGTGCGCTATACCGAGGTGGTCGTTGCGGTTAGGAACGCTTGCGCCCCAAACTGCCGAACCCGGCTCGGTAATGGTACCGGTATTAATCATGCCGACTGAGAACCCGGCCGCCTTGGCTTCCGCCAGTATAGTGCGAGGCTGTCCGGAGCGTGCCACTAGCTGCGTGTTCTGTTGGTCCATGCCAAACGAGCCGTCCCACGCCTTGATGCCGTAGGCATGAGTTACAGCCCCCGAGTTGGAGGTGCCGGTGAGGTTGTCCAGCATATGTCCTTTATAGACAGCAGCAGCCGGTAGTCTATCCCAATGAGTTTCGCCATCCGGGCCGTAGTGGATCATTCTCGCCGCGGCAAAGAAGGCGGGAGACGTCCCGTCCGGATGAATAAAAATGACATTGCGAGGGCCGCCCTCGGTAAAGATGGCGATATGCCTTGTCGCGCTGTTGAAAGTGACGCGCGCGCCAATCGGGGTGCCAAACAGAGCTATCGGCACCGTCATGCGCCCGCCTACAATCTGCGGCGCCGCATCGAGCGCTACAGCGCGCTCATTGACGAAGGCAGTCGCATCGTCGAGGCGAACTCTGATGCTGACACCTGCTCGCTCGGCGATGGCCGTGCTTGTAGCGTCAATCCATTGCAGACGAAAACCTAGTGCCTCCCCTACAAGGCGTAATGGGACCATGACCGAGTCGCCCACCATAACGAGTGGCGTAGCTTGTACAAAAGTACGCCCATCCACTGCAATGCTCATAGTAGGCGGTGTGACGGGGGCGGCCATTAGCGGGGTAGTCGCGAGCAGGATGAGACCCACAATGGCAATTGAGATGCGCCGGAAAGTTTTGTTGGCTTTCACTATCGTTCCTCCTGTCCTATATTTGGGGGCTCGTTGCCAACGAGATTATACCACACATAAGGCTAATCACTTATGTTGCAAGCGTCAAACTAAGATTAGAGAAACGTAAAGTTGACGCGGAGGGGGAAAGGTGGTAGTATTGTGGTGATATCACATTGATATCTACGAGCATAGGGAGGAATGAAACATGTCTAAAGCCAAAGGACAGGTCGCGCAGGCTCCGCAGGAGGAGGTCTCCCCGCCATTTTTGCCGGGGATGCCGGTGCTGGTGTTAAACATTGTCTTTATGATCGCGGCGGCCATCATAGCGGTGTATGGTATTATCTGGCTCGAAGCAGGTGTAAACCAAACCCTCGCTATCGCTTTCCTTGTTTTGGGAGGTTTCTACCTATTCGTAAAGGGCCCGATCCTCTTTCTTGGACTCAAAATCGTGCGCCCTAATGAAGCCTTAGTGCTGACGCTGTTCGGCAGGTACCACGGTACGCTTAAACACGAAGGGTTTTATTTCGTTAATCCGTTTGTCTCCGCCGCAAACCCGACGGCAGGGATATCGCTTACCTCGGGAGTGGTGGCGGGCAAGCTAGAGAAGCAGGTCGTTTCGCCTTTTCAGAACAAGGCTATCTCACTGAAAGCCATCACTCTAAACAACGAGAAGCAAAAGATTAACGACAAGCTAGGTAACCCCATCATCATTGGCATAGTGGTAGTATGGAAGGTAGTTAACACCGCTAAGGCCGTCTTTAACGTGGAAAATTACCAGGAGTATCTCTCTATCCAATGCGACTCGGCACTGCGCAATATTGTGCGAGATTACCCCTACGACTTGCCTAATGAGGAGAGCGAGATGTCGCTCCGCGGGAGCAGCCAAGAGGTGGCGGAGAAGCTTTGCCTCGAGCTGCAGAGCAAAGTCGAACTGGCAGGACTCGAAGTGCTTGAAGCGCGGATTACGCACCTGTCATATGCACCGGAGATTGCCGCTGCCATGCTGCAGAGGCAACAGGCATCGGCTATTGTCGACGCGCGCCAGCTCATTGTTCAGGGCGCGGTAGACATCGTGGAAATGGCGCTGGCCAAACTCAATGAAAACGAC
>CAYGHR010000021.1:0-3576 GCA_964349715.1 uncultured Peptococcaceae bacterium | reverse complement strand
TGACGGGTCACTGTTCACAGTTCAGGCTGTACTCCACAAAGCCGAGTTCTTCGCCAAAGAGGTTTAGGGTGAGGTCGCGCTGCTTGCGAAACCCTTGCTGACGGTAGAACTGAACCGCCTTATCGTCGTCGCGCTCTACTAGCGCCCACCACTTGGCTTTAGGATGTTTCTCCATCGCCGCCGACAGCAAGAGCTTGCCTAAACCCTGCCGTTGGTAATTAGGCAAGACATAGAGCCTAGCAATCTCTAACCCATTGCCGTCAAGCATGGGCACAACCTGTATAAACCCCAAAAGCATCGCCTGTTCAGCGACGACCCAGACCCCTCCCGGGCGCACGGTTAAAGCCTTACTTAGAGCTTCGTAGTTATAGAACTCGTCAAGAAACATACTGCGCGTCCTTGGCTGCATGATCTCGCGGTAAGTGTGCTCCCACGCCACACGCGCCACCATTTGGATACTAGGAATATCCGACATCTCGGCTAGTCTAATCAATTCATGCGCCCCCCACACTAGTTCCTTCACGTGTTAGAATATTCACGACTAAGGGCAAAATCCCTGCTATTGTTACTAACCTCGATCGGTATGCAAGGAGGCCGTTTTGTGCTAACAATTTCTGGTGTGTCCAAATCCTATAGCGGCGTTGGCGTGAAGGCAGTCGACAAGTTGACCCTAGAAGTACGGCCGGGTGAGATCTTTGGTTTTCTCGGGCCGAACGGGGCAGGAAAAACGACCACCATCAAGATGGTGGTTGGTCTCCTCAGGCAGGATGAAGGGCAAATTGTAGTGAACGGCCACGACGCAAGGCGCGCACCGCTCGCCGCCAAAGCGAGCATCGGCTACGTGCCGGATAACCCCGACCTCTATGACAAACTGCGCGCCTTCGAATACATTAATTTCATCGCGGACGTCTACGGCGTAGAAACGGCGCTTAGGCAACAGCGTTTACTTAAGCTAACGAGGATGTTTGAGATTCACGACGCCATGAGCGACCTAATCGGGTCTTTCTCGCACGGCATGAAGCAAAAACTAGCCTTAACCGCTGCTCTTATCCATGAGCCGCCGCTCCTTATCTTAGATGAGCCGATGGTCGGGCTTGACCCGCGCTCCGCGCACCTCTTCAAAGAACTAATGAACGAGCACTGCAGCCAAGGGAAGACCGTGTTCTTCTCGACGCATATTCTTGACGTCGCGGAGCGCTTGTGTCACAGGGTGGGCATCCTTAGGCGGGGGAGTCTCGTCGCCTGCGGTACGATGGAAGACCTGCGCCGCAGTGCCACAGCGCAGTCTAGTCTGGAAAGTATCTTCTTAGGGCTGACCGAAAAATGAAGAGTTTTTTGCGTTTACTTAAGGTCACGCTGCTCAGCCACTTTCACATCTCGGTAATGCAGGAGACTTACTTCGAGAAACGAGAGCGACAGTGGGAGCCCCTGGTATTTGGGCTCGCGATAATAGTTGGCGGCGGGAGCTTGGGCAGCATGTTCTTCCTCGCCGCGCGTTCGCTGCTTAACGCCCTGCCCCTGGCCTTCTCCGACCTCGTTTTACTTTTGGCTATCGTCGCTACGCAGCTTATGATGCTTGGATTTGGCCTGGCAAGCCTGATTTCTCTCTTTTACTTCTCATCTGACCTGTCGGTACTTGTCCCCCTGCCCCTGAAAGAGTGGACTATCCTGGCGGCGAAGTTCGTCGTGGCGGCTGTGACGGAGTACTTGCTGCCCCTCGTCTTATTGCTGCCGGTGCTTATTGCTTACCATCGACACTTGCCGCTGGGCCTGTGGGGCGTACTGAGCGCGTTGGCGGTATTTGTCTTGCTCCCGGTGATTCCGCTGTCCCTCGCCGGAATCGCCACGCTAACCCTGATGCGCGGCATCGGGCGTCGGCATCGCGACATCTTAGTGGTATTAGCCAGCTTGGTGTTGGTTACAGGCACGTTGGCGCTGCAGTACTTTATGCAGTCGCTAGCTATGGGGAGCCTTGATATCGGGGCTGTCCTACAGGGGCGCGTGGACTTAGTAGCGGCCCTTGGGAGCAGGTTTCCGCCTAGTGTGTGGGCGACACGCGCCATTGCTGCGGCCGGAGACCCAATCGGCCTCGCGAACCTGATGTATCTCACCCTCGCTTCGCTTGCAGCTGTGGGCGCATTTCTGTTGGTGGGGCAACAGGTGTTCTACCGCGGCCTAGTAGGCGGCGAAGAGAGACTAAGGCAGCGGACCAAACTTGACGCCAAAGCACTCGCGCAAGTGACAAGCGCCTCTGCCCTTACGGCCCTAACGTTACGAGAAATTAGGTTGTTTATGCGCATGCCTATCTGGGTGTTAAACGGCTTCTTGGCTGTGGCGATTATACCGGTGGTGGCCTTGTTCCCCGCCTTTGCCGGGAACGCCGGCTTAGACCAGCTGACAGCGCTCCTGACGGCGAACCCCCAAGGAGAAACTATCCTGATGCTTGTCTTCGCTGCCTTTGTGGCGGGCATGTCCTGCCTGAACACTGTTGCCTGCACGGCCGTCTCCCGCGAAGGCAAGTACTTGTGGATCTCCAAAACCATCCCGGTATCGCCGGTGAGCCAAGCAAAAGCAAAGCTAATCTTTGCGCTCATTTGCACAGCGGCTACAGGCATGGCTCTGGCCGTCTTTTTTACGGTCTTGTTCTCGCCTAGCATATCTTCCCTAGTGCTGGCGTATGTGCTCGGAGTTTTGGCCAGCATCGCGCCGCAGGCGTTAGGGCTAGCCTTTGACATGCGGCGACCATTTCTTAAGTGGACCACCCCCCAGCACGCCGTAAAAAACAACTTAAACGCGCTTACTGCGCTTCTCGTTTTTGTACCCATTGGGTTTCTAAGCTACTATCTCTACTTGTGGCTCCACAAGCCTTTAGGTACGCTCTTTGTCCCTGTGTTGCTTGTCCTTCACCTCATCGCGGCAAGTGTTAGCGTCCAGTTTACCTTGCGCAAAGCGGCCGAGTCCTACGACCGGCTAGACGTGACCTCGTAGCCATATGACGAGTGAACACACGTACTCGCACCTCGTTATCCAGGGCGGGGCAAGTATCGGCAGCATCCTAAGGACCGAACTTGGCATGTCGCGGCAAGTCCTTGTCCGGCTTAAGCGCAGCGGAGAAGTGCTGCGAAACGGTGAGCCCGCTTACCTTAAGGCACAGGCCTCAGCCGGGGACGTGCTCTGGATAACTCTGCGTGAAGAAAAAACACCTACCGTCGACCCCGAGGACATACCATTAGATATAGCCTTCGAGGACGACTACCTTACGGTCGTCAACAAACCGCCCGGACTGGTAGTACACCCCACCAAGGGCTATTTGAAGGGCACACTTGCGCACGCGCTGGCATTTCACTCGCAGGCGCAGGGACACCCTCAAGTCTTTCGGCCCGTCCACCGGCTAGACAGGGATACATCCGGGCTGATTGTCATCGCCAAGAATCCCCACGTGCAAGCGGTCTTAACCAGCCAGCAGCACAGTGGGGAGTGGGAGAAATACTATCTTGCGGTCGTCAGCGGCGAACTCGCACTCCCGGAAGGGAGTATCAGTGCCCCTATCGCGCGCGTCGGCAACGGCAGCCGGGC
>CAYGHR010000020.1:0-19525 GCA_964349715.1 uncultured Peptococcaceae bacterium | reverse complement strand
TGAACCAACGCATGCGGGAGTCAAAGTCCCGTGCCTTACCGCTTGGCGACGCCCCTACTTTATGAGAGGTGGGAAGTGGGAGGTGAGATGTGAGAGGTGGGAGGTTAGAACGTGGAATGGAGCCGGTGAACGAAGTGCAAAGTGCGAAGTGCAAAGTACGTTTAACGAAAATGGAGCCGGCGATGGGATTCGAACCCGCAACCTGCTGATTACAAATCAGCTGCTCTACCGTTGAGCTACGCCGGCAATGATTGGTGACCCCAACGGGATTCGAACCCGTGTCGCCAGCGTGAAAGGCTGGTGTGTTAGACCGCTTCACTATGGGGCCACGCTTAAGGATGGTCGGGGTAGCAGGATTCGAACCTGCGGCCTCCTGCTCCCAAGGCAGGCGCGCTAGCCAAGCTGCGCTATACCCCGCAACACAACACCATAGAATTTACATCACCTGAAAGCTCAAGTCAAGTGACGCTTCTACATATCTTGTTGCTAAAGTATTATAGCACCGTTTGTCACGCGCGCCAAGCCGACAAAATTATTCACGCGATTCCGTCTTCATCCTCTTGCGCAGCACTTGTAATGACAATAGTGTTGCCGAGGCACACTGAGCACAGCGCTTGATCAGGTAGCGCGGCACCTACGTATTGTTGGTACTGCTTATGGCATGATCTGCATGTGCGCGGACGAATCGTCATATCAACCACCTCGCTAACAGTGTTGCCCTCTCTCTGCCCACACAAACAAAATATCATCACAAAAAAAGGAGGAACAAGAATGCGCGCCATTACATTTGTCTTGACGCCCGCCGCCAGCAAAAGGCTGATTGCGAGGGCGGTGGTGTCAATGCCAGAGGTGCAGCGAGCCCACAAACAGGGACGCCTGATCGTGGCAGGAGGCACCACAAACGCCTATATCGCAGAAGAATTAACAGCCCAGCACATAGAGAAGGCCAGGTACACCTCGGGCATCGTCACAGGAGCAAAATGGAGCCTGACTCCGCCGGAGACTAGACTTAAGCCCTTGGCGTTTGAAGAAGGCCAGATTTCGCAGCGCACTTGGCAAGAAGTGCTACAAGATTTTGCTGCCACAGACGTATTTATTAAAGGCGGCAACGCCATCGACCCGGCGGGTAACGTCGGAGTACTGGTGGGTGGGAAGAACGGCGGCACCATAGGTGCCGCGTATGGTCACATTGTCGCGCTAGGCGCGCACCTCGTCCTGCCCGTGGGTCTAGAGAAGCTTATCCCTTCCGTAACCGCAGCAGCAAAGGCTCTTGGGCAGGTGCCCCTCGATGCGCCTTTCGGCATGGCGTGCGGCTTGTTCCCGGTAGCATATGGTACGGTGGTAACTGAGACTGACGCCTGCCGACTGCTCTATGGCCTTGAGGCCGTGCACGTCCACAGTGGAGGCGTGGGCGGAAGTGAAGGGGCCGTGGGATTGGTCGCGCGGGGCGACGAGAGCGCCTGCAACCGCTTACGGGAGGACCTGCGCGCGTTGCTGAAGGAAAAGCCGGTGGACACGGGCAAATGAGGTATTGATTGTCCTAGGCAGGTAATCCGCGGGGGAACGCCGAAAGAGAAACACCACGGGGGTGGGTAGATGCTGCGGGTGATTATGAATGCGGATGATTTTGGCCTGTCATGGGGCGTAAGTCAGGGCATCGTACGCGCGATAGCCGAGGGCGTTGTGACTTCAACCTCAATCATGGGCAATATGCCTGACCTAGCCGAAAACGTCAAGCTTCTGCAAAGTGTGCCGGATGCAGGCCTTGGAATTCACCTCACGCTGTCTGCCGGACGGCCTTTGCTAGCGGCAGAGGAAGTCCCTAGTCTTGTGGATAAAGCGGGTCTTTTTCGCCGGGATGCCCGGCTGGCGGTGAGTAGGGCGGAGACGCCCGAGGTCGAGCGGGAGTGGCGGACGCAGATTGAGAGGGTGCTCGGCTTGGGAATCGAGCCCACACACCTCGACAGCCATCACCACGTCCACCTTGCGCCAAGGTTGATGCACCTTGCGATTAAATTGTGTCAGGAGTACCGCATCCCATGCATCCGTCGCTTGACGGTACGAGATGTATGGCGAGAGTCGCACCCATGGCGACACGCACTGGTGCTCCCCAACATCGCCATCTCGCAGTACCTAGTTCTTGGGAGTGGCCTGCGTTGGCCGCGTGGGGTATTGTCGCTGCAAGAACAGCTAGTGGCAACCCTTGCCCGCCTGCCATCGGGGGTTTACGAGGTGTTCTGTCACCCAGGTAAAGTCGACGATGCTCTCTGTAAAGTAAGCTCGCTTAGGTACGAGCGGGAGAGGGAATTGGATTTTCTCGTATCGCCTGCGCTTCAGGAAGATCTGCGGCGGCTCGATGTGAGGCTAGTGACCTACAGGGAGGTAGAACCGTAGTCGTGTGGTGGGTAAAACTGGGTGAGTGGAGCTCTGCCGGATGCCGGGCGAGGTGAGGATATGGGCAAAGACATATGTGTGGGTCTGGCACTTGGAGGCGGGGGCGGCAGAGGTATCGCGCATATAGGAGTGCTGGCCGAGTTAGAGGCCGCCCGTGTGCCTATCCATGTAATAGCCGGCACCAGCGCGGGTAGCCTAGTCGGGGTGCTGTATGCGGCCGGCCTCTCGCCGGAGCAAATACTGGCTTTGGCACTGCGGACTAAGTGGAGCGACTTAGTCCAAGTTGTCGTGCCGAGGGTAGGGCTGGTAAGCGCTACTCGCATGGAGAATTTGCTCAATGAGATTCTCCATAACGCTAAGCTCGAGGAACTGCCGGTTCAGGTGGCGGCTGTGGCTTGTGACTTATACACGGGACGCGAGGTTGTACTAAGGCAGGGGAACGCTGCCCTTGCTGTGAAGGCAAGCTGTGCTGTGCCGGGTATTTTCTCGCCGGTGCCTCGCGGAGACGCACTACTCGCTGACGGCGGTCTGGTGAATGGGGTCCCGGTGAACGTAGTCCGAGAAATGAACGCAGACGTGATTGTTGCGGTGCGACTACATCAAGGCGTACAGAAAACACAAGAGCTAAACAACATCTTTGCGATTCTGTCACAGTCGTTTGAAGTCATGCAGCGCTCCCAGCACATGGACACCCCGGATGTGCTGATTGTGCCGGAACTTGCCAACCACCACATGGGCGACCTCACGCGGGTTATGCCGGCCTATGAAGCGGGGCGGGTAGCTGCGCGCAAGGCACTTCCGACGGTACTTAAGTTTCTAGAGCGATAGTTTAAAGGCAGTTGAGGAGGAGAGTTTATGCTGCGAACTAACAAGGACAAATTAGTGAGTATCAGTGTGCAAGGCGAGATAACCCATCCTAAGAGCACGGCGCCGTATCGCATAACAACAGAAGGGAACCCGGTGGTACTGCCCGGGACGGGAGGCATCACCTACAGCCATAAAATCGGGGATAATTGCATGGATTTGGTAGGAGACCACGTGGAGCCGGGAGTGACGACGCAAAGGAGCGTGGAAACAGAGAACAGCGGCTTTAACGTACTGGCGTGTGTTGGCAATATAGCTAAGGTGGTAAGTGGTGACGCTAAGGGCGCGAAGGGGTACGTCACCGGCATGCACGGTGGCTCGGAACATGTACTGATTTACTTTGACCTAGGGACACTCGAACAGCTGGCGATAGGAGATAAAATCCTTGTCAAGGCATGCGGGCAAGGCCTAAGGGTCCTCGATTGCCCGGCGGTTAAGGTGATGAATCTCGACCCCGATTTGCTTGATAAGATGGGCGCAAGGCTCGCTTCGGATGGCGTGCTGGAAGTGCCGGTGGCAGTACAGGTGCCTGCGCATCTTATGGGCTCGGGGCTAGGGAGCGTTACGGCATACCGCGGCGATTACGACATTATGACACACGACCCCGCTGCCTACGAAAAGTACAATCTAGGAAAGCTCCGCTTCGGCGACATAGTCGCACTAATGGACTGTGACACTACCTTCGGGAGGGGATATTTAGCGGGTGCGGTAACCATCGGCGTAGTCGTGCACTCAAACTGCGTCCTGTCCGGGCATGGGCCCGGGGTCACTACGCTCTTAACGTGTAAGGAGCCAAAGATCCGTCCCATCCTGCAGGAGAGGGCTAACATCGCAGATTATCTAGGCGTATAGGAGAGAGAGCTTCGTGCAAGAAACTGCTACTTACCTAAGGTTTTGGGCTGGACTCACAAGTATCGGGGGCACAGTCATTTCCATTCTACATGGGGAGCACCGCTTAATACTTGATTTTGGCTTTAACTATAACCCCGGCAATATCTTTAGCGACAAGCAAGTGCAACTGCGTCCCGCGCATCTCGTACACGACTATCTGCGTCTGGAGATGATCCCCGCCATACCGGGCGTATACCCAAAGAACGAGCTTCTCGCTTGCGAGGGCCTCTTATCGGCAGAGGAGAGTCCGTGGCAGACTGCTGTCCTCATCTCCCACTTGCACCTTGACCATATGGGAGCCATGGGACTGGTGAGCCCAAGAATTCCCGTATTCCTTACTGAGGAGTCTCTAGAGCTGTATCGCGCACTCGGTGAGATTGGCGAAGGGGTGAGTGGGGAGAGAGGCTACAGCGTCTGCCAATTTGACGTGCCGCTAGAGCATGGCCCTTTCGTGATTACACCACTTAAGGTCGATCACGATGTCTCCGGAGCATGCTCGTTTCACATTCGCACCCCGCATGGCGAAGTGCTTTATACGGGGGACTTTCGCCTCTATGGCGCAACGCCGCCTAGCGCCATGCGTTGGCTCGAGAGGGCCCAAGCGCTCGGTGTGGATGTGCTTATCTCTGAGGGTACAACACTGCGTTCGCCTGCGGAGGGTGAGAGCGAGGAGATAATCGGGGACGGCTCATTGCCGGATACCCTCACCACCGAAGACATGTTGCCGGCGAAGCTCTATTCCCTGCTTAGCGGCACGGGTTTGGCCGTCTTTAACATCTACCACCGCAACCTACGGCGTCTCGGCATGATGTTAGATGTCGGGAGGGGTTCCGGACGGATAGTAGTGCTAGAGCGCGAAACTGCTCATCTGGCGCGCACGCTGCTGTCGCGCGGGGATTTTGTCGAGACGGCCGACATTTCCGCGCCCATGATCAGGGAAAACCCGGCTCGTTATCTGGTGCAAAACAGCTATCGGAACTGTCTGGCGCTCTTGGATTACGCAGGACTTAACGGAAGCTACATACACTCCAACGGCACACCCCTAGGGGATTTTGACCCCGCCTACACTAGGCTACGCACCCTTGTGGAAAAATGCGGGCTCGAATTTCACTATGTCGGTGCCACCGGACATGCCATACCGCAGCACTTGCAGTACGTGGCGGATACCTTGGCAGCTAAAGTGCTGGTGCCCCTGCATAGTTTCCGCCCCCAAAGGCTGACGGCTGCAATCGGACAACGAGTCCTGCCGGAGCGTGGCGTCATCTATCGGTTAGAAGGAGGGGTCTTGCACGCTTTGACGCGAGATTAACGCGCAGTTAACGTATTTTTTACGCATTTTATTTGCGGACAAGCTATAATAGAGTTGCCGGGGTGAACACACAAGTTCACTTCTGCATACATAGGACAATAGTCTTTGAGGGAGGAAATGCTTTGCGAAAAATCATCATCTTTGTGGCTCTGGTCGCTCTCTTGTTACCCTTGGCTGAACTTGGTGAGGTATCTGCGCAAGTTCAACCCATCCGCATCACGCTTAACGGCCAACCTCTAGCTACGGATGTCGCCCCAGTAATACGCAACGGGCGTACGCTAGTGCCGTTCCGCGCCATATTTGAAGCCTTAGGAGCCAGAGTCACATGGGACGAAGCCACAAACGCTGTGGCCGGATACAGAGGACGCCAAGCCATTGTCCTAGAACTTGGCAGCAACACAGCTTGGGTTAATGGCCCCCCTGTCACGCTCGAAGTCGCGCCGCAGGCAGTTAACGGACGCACCATGGTGCCGCTGCGCTTTGTTGCCGAACGGTTAGGGGCACAGGTAGAGTGGGTTGACGCCACGCGGACGGTAGCAATTAGCGCGACCTTGCCTGTATTGCCCGCTGTAGGCGGAACGATTACCCACGGCCGCATAGCCGACGCCGTCATCTTAAATCCCATCCTTGCTAACGATACTGAGTCGAACTTCGTGTTATCCCGCACCCAACTTGGCGTCCTGCGTCGCGACGAGAATGGCGAGCTGATTAACGGCCTTGCCGACAGGTGGCAATGGAACGCCCAGACTCGTACTTTCCGTTTCTGGCTGCGCCCCGGGCTATTATGGCACGACGGTCGCCCCGTGACCGCTAGAGATGTGAAGTTCACTATTGACGCTATCTTGCACCCCGAGTATACGGGGCGCCGCCGCGGGGACTTTGTATCGGTATCCAATATTGCCGTTGTAAGTGACCACATCGTCGACATTACGCTCTCGGCAGACGATGCCACTTTTCTTGGCCGCATGACCATGGGCCTTATCCCACAGCATGTGTTTGAGGGCACTGCCATTCGCGATATGGCTGCACATAGCTTCAGCACCAATCCTATCGGTGCGGGTCCCTACCGGTTTGTGCGGTGGATACGCGGTCAGTTCATTGAGCTGGCACGTAATCCCAATTGGCACTTGGACGGCCCCTTTATTGAGCGTGTCGTAGTTAGAGTCTATCAGGACTCCAACGTGCTCCACGCCGCGTGGGAAGCTGGCGATGTCGACTGGGGTGCCGCTGTTCCGGGGGATATTATCCCCGATGTGCTAAGTCGCATGAGTGACAGAGCTAGGTTCTTTGAGATTCCCGCCATATTTGGCTATGATTACATAGGGTTGAACTTGACTAACCCGCTGCTCGGTGACCTGCGCATCAGACAGGCCTTGATGTACGGCATTGACCGCCCTGCCATCGTGCGCACTGTGTTTGACGGGCGGGCAAATGTTGTCCATGGTCACTTAGTCCCATCGCACTGGGCGCATAACCCTAACCTTTATGCATACCCACACAACCGTCTGAAAGCCATTGATCTACTGCGACAGGCCGGCTTTACTACCGTTGGACGCGATGGCATCCGTACTAACGCCGCCGGACAGCGTCTGTCCTTCCGTTTCCTTATCCGCACGGGTATCCCCGAGCGTCACGATACGCTGGCGATGTTACAGAGCTACTGGCGACTGCTTGGGATTGAAGTTATCCCGGAAGTGCTGGAATGGTCAGTTCTAGTGGAGAGACTCAATGTCGGCAACTACGACATGAACATAATGGGATGGAGCTTCGCTGAGGAACCGGACTCCTTCACCATCTTCCACTCCAGCCAAGGACGTGACCTTGCCACCGGGCGCAATGTTGGCTTTAACAACATGCAGCTGCGAGACGCTGAAGTCGATCGCCTGATTATGCTGGGGCGGACAACTATGGACGATGCACAACGCAGGTCTGTATACCAACAGCTAGATGTGCGTTTGAATCAGATTCTTCCCTATGTCTTCCTGCATTCCCGCAACGGGGTTGTAGGCGTGCACAATCGCATCCAGGGGGGTGTGGTTGGGCTACGCGGCCTAACCTTCCCCGAAACCTTGTTCATTGCCCCCGGCAGATAGACCACCGACAAAACAAGGGCTGTCCCCGCGCAAGCGAGGACAGCCCTTTAGTTTGAGTCGTGGTGATTAGACAACTATCCCAAGGAAATACGCTGCGACCGCGAAGTAAATGAGGAGCCCGACAACGTCAACCATGGTGGTGATAAAGGGACTCGACAGGATGGAGGGGTCTATCTTGATTCGCCTCAGTACTAAAGGAAGTAAGGCTCCGGTCAGTACGGCTAGCATTATCACTAAGAGCAAAGACAAAGACACGGTCATAGCCAGTGTAACGGATTCGCCCATCATCAGTGCGCGGCCGTACCCAATCAGGCCGATAGTAGTACCGAGCATTAGCCCCATCGCCAGTTCGGTAGTGGCGATTTTCAGCCAGTGGCGGTAGTCAATTTCACCGATGGCCATGCCGCGGATAACTAGGGTTGCAGCCTGTGTGCCGGCGTTTCCACCGGCCGCTATCAACATCGGGATGAAGAAGTTTAGGCCCATCATAGTCTCCAGAACAACTTCATAGCGCTGCATAATGGCGCTGGTGACGGCCAAGAGAAGTGCCAGCGCTACTAACCACTTCACGCGCTTTGTGTACATCGAGAGTATGGGTACGCTTAGGTAGGGTTCCTCTAACGGTTGGCTGCCACCTAGCATCGAGATATCCTCGGTGGCCTCTTCACTGAGAACATCGAGCACGTCGTCAATCGTGACGAGGCCCAGTATTGAGTGTTGCCGGTCAACTACCGGCAAGGCTAGGAAGTCGTATTTGCTGAGCAGCCGCGCTACGTCCTCTTGGTCTGTGGTCGGGGACACCGTAATCACGTTGTCCTCCATGATCTCTTTGAGCGGCGCGTGAGGTGAGGCGAGGATGATCTCACGCAGGCTCACCACACCCACGAGTCTATGCTGCAGTGTCACATACACGTAGTATACACTTTCGTTGGTGGAAGCATTTTCGCGAATGGCGGCAATGGCTTCGTCCACAGTGCGATCTTGTTCGAGAGCGAGATACTCCTTGATCATTAAGCCGCCGGCACTATTTTCCGGGTAGACGAGCAGTTCGCGTATTTCTTGCGCGTCCTCATGCGGCATCAGGCTTAGGACCGCCTTGGCCTGCTCAGGGTGCAGTTCGCCCACGAAATCAGCGATGTCGTCGGAGTGCATGTCTCCAAGAATTTGTTTGGCTCTATGTGCCCCTAGGGCACTTAGCAGAGGTCTTTGCTCACGCGGTTCGAGATGCTCAAACACGCGTGCGCCTAAGTCAGAGGACAAATGCGCGAAAATGGCGACTCTCTCTTCTTGGTCTAGTAGGGAAATTATCTCCGCAACATCTGCCGGCAGAAGGTCCGCGAGCAAGACCTCAAGCTCAGGCGACGAGATAAGTTCCTTAATCTCCGCGAGTGTGATGCGTTGCTTCCATGCCAATAGTAACACTCCTTACTTAGCACCACAGAGGCACAGAGAGCTAGAGGAGTCACTTAGCAGCTACTGCGAAACTGACACTCTGTGGTCAATGTGTCTCGACTGGTGTATGGTTTTTGACCTCCGGGGTCTTGAGCTTCTTCTCGCCTACTACCATCTCCGTCCACATACACCACCACCTTCGCTTTTTCAGTATAACACCGCCAACTGCCGCAGGCTAGACAATCGACAAGCCGTATGATAAAAATGTGTATACGACAGGAGGACTAGCTGTGCACATACTTGTCACTAATGACGACGGGATTCTTGCCCCGGGAATTCGTGCTCTCTCAACCGCGCTTTCTCGCTTAGGCGATGTCACTATCGTGGCACCGGATCGCGAACGCAGCGCTACCGGTCATGCCATTACCGTTCACTCCCCCCTGCGGGTTAAGCACATTGCCGGTCTACCGGCTTACGCCGCCTATGCTGTGAACGGCACACCCGCCGACTGCGTGAAGTTAGCGCTGGAAGGGCTCAAGATCGAAAGGCCGGATCTGGTGGTGTCCGGTGTTAATCGGGGGCCTAATCTAGGTACTGATGTTCTATACTCGGGCACTGTATCGGCGGCGATTGAGGCTGCACTCCTAGGCTTGCCGGCAATTGCTGTATCCCTAGCGGATTTTCGCGAGACCGACTACGAGGACGCCGCAGAATTTGCCGCTCAGATAGCCTCACGGTGGCAGCACAGGCGTCTCCCACCAGATACCTTACTCAATGTCAACTGGCCCCGCGAGAGAGCGCGCGGAGTTAAGATTACCTTTTTGGGGCAGAGAAGGTACGAGAACACTTTCGATTTGCGCACCGACCCGTGGGGTCGCGAATACTATTGGCTCGGAGGAGCCGCAATCAGCGATGAGACGCCCGAAAGCGACGTGTGGGCCATCGAGAACGGGTACGCATCTGTGACCCCCATACACTTTGACCTTACGAACTACCGCCTTATCTCAGAAGTAGAGGGCTGGAAAATTGACCTTGCCTAGCGCACAGAAGCCGTAGCCCGTGGTTGATTCACCACGGGCTACCTACTTTTGGCGCTTGATATGGCGGTGGCGGGGAGGGCGATGCTGCTTGCTGGTATTTCGCCCGCTGTCTCCTCGGTCGGTCTGTTCAATTATCCCCAGCTCCTCAGCCAGTTCAAACTTGAACTTCTCAATCTCGTCTTTAGTATGGGGGTCATTGTGCTTCAATCGGTTCACCTCGGGTTAGTGTGTGACGACGCCAGCCGGAAAATACTTTCGAGAGCAGGAAGTTTGCCTGAGGTGTCGAATACGGACGAAGGACGCACCGACACACAAGAAGGAGGGGGCACTCTGGAGACCAAGGAATTTCTCAAAAGAATGGTGGAAGCAACAGGGGTTTCAGGTTACGAGGACTCTGTAGGCACCGTCATCCGCGATGTCATGGCCGCGCATGCGGATGAAGTCACGGTTGACACACTGGGTAATGTCATAGCCCTAAAGAGGGGAGAGGGCGAGAACCGGCCTAAGGTCATGCTCGCTTCGCACATGGACGAGATTGGTCTCATGATCACGAAGATCGAAGAGAAGGGATTCTTGCGCTTTACGTCCATTGGCGGCGTAGACCAGCGTACTTTGGTGGCGCAAGAGGTGAGGGTGCATGGAAGGCGCGACCTGCTCGGGATAATTGGGATGAAACCGCCCCACCTGCTGACTCCCGAGGAAGCTAATGTGGCCATCAAAATGCAGGATATGGTCATCGATGTCGGGCTCACGGAAGAAGAGGTCAGGGCCGCTGTGGCGGTCGGAGACTTAGTTACTATCAACCGCAACTTCATTCCGCTCAGCGGTGACTTTGCGGCCGCCAAGGCTATGGATGACCGCGCTGCGGTAGCGGCCATGCATCAGTGCCTGATTGAGCTTAAGCGCATGCGGCATACTGCCGACGCTTTTGCCGTCGCCACTGTACAGGAGGAGGTCGGCGCGCGAGGAGCACTGGTCAGTGCCTACCACATCAAGCCCGATATAGGTATTGCCATTGATGTTTGCCACGGTGATATGCCCGGCGTGCCGGAACAAGATACGGCTCCCTTGGGTAAAGGACCAAACTTGGCCCTAGGCGCTAACATCCACCCTAAGGTCTTTGAGAGGTTAACCGAATTGGCGAAGGAGCACAACCTTCCCTTTACACTTGACCCTGTCCCCGGCCCTACGGGAACAGACGCTTGGGTGATGCAAGTCACTCGTGCCGGTATCCCCACCGGGCTTGTATCTTTGCCGCTGCGGTATATGCACACGTCCGTGGAAACACTGTCATTCCGTGATATTGAACTTACCGGCCGTCTTTTGGCTTTGTTTGTGGCTAGCGTGGACCGGGAGTTTGTGGAGGGGCTGCTATGTTATTAAAGAGGCTGTCTGAAGCTTTCGGCCCCTCGGGTTGTGAGGGTGAGGTGCGCGAGGTATTAGTTAAGGAACTTGAGTCCCATGTGACTACTTGGCAGCGCGATGCGCTTGGCAACCTAATTGCCGTTAAACCGGGCACGCGTGGGCCGAGGGTGATGTTGGCTGCACACATGGATGAGTGCGGGCTGATGATTAGTTCCATCGATAAGTCAGGGTTACTGCGTTTCCGCAAGGTGGGGGGGCTAGACGACCGTGTCTTAGTCTCAAAGCACGTCGTCGTCGGCGGCAAGCGCTTAGCCGGCGTGATTGGCGCTAAGGCCATTCATCTGCAAAAACCCGAGGAGCGAAACACTGTTATTCCACTCGCCGGCCTCTACATCGACATTGGCGCTAAGAGCAAGGAAGAGGCAGAGAAACTAGTCAAGCTTGGCGACTACGCTGTGTTTGCCACGGAGTTTGGCCACCTGAGCGACACTGTTGTGAAGGGCAAATCCTTTGACGACCGTGCGGGCTGCGCCGTATTGGCAGAAGTCCTGCGGGAAGATTACGCATTCACGCTTTACGGGGCTTTTACCGTGCAGGAGGAGATTGGACTCCGTGGAGCAGGTGTAGCCGCCTACGCGCTTGACCCCGATTTCGCGGTGGTGCTTGAAGGAACAACCTGCAACGACCTGCCCGGCAGCGAAGAGCACGGTTACTGCACTAGCTTAGGCGGTGGCCCTGCCATAACTGTGATGGACGCGTCGGTAGTCTCCGACAGACGGTTGATCGAGCAGTTAGAGCGTCTAGCGCGCGAGAACGACATTCCTGTTCAGTTCAAGCGCTCTATTACGGGTGGTAGCGACGCAGGACGTATTAATCAGACCAAGGGGGGCATCCCTGTAGTGGTTATCTCCGTGCCCTGCAGGTATATCCACTCGCCCGTATCCATGCTCAGTCTTAGGGACTTCGAGGCCACCGTAAAGTTAGTCAAGCTGTTCCTAAGAAGCGTAGAAGAGGGACCGGAGTTCTGGGCAGCGCCAAGGTAATGGGCCAAAGAGCTCACATGCCTCTGGAGTGATCGCGCTCAGTAACGAGCAATTTCGCGGTAGTGTCCGCACTGGATAGGTAAGTATAAGGGGAGGATTTGCGCTATGAAGCAGCTTATTAAGCAGGTTGTGGAGTGCTACGGACCTGCGGGGAATGAACGAGCCGTAAGGGACCTCATCACAGGATTAATTTCGCCATTTGTGGATGAAGTTCGCGTCGACAACCTAGGAAACCTGATTGCCCTGAAGCGGGGTGGGGACAAGAAAATCATGTTCGCCGCCCATATGGACGAGATTGGGGTAATGGTAACCCACGTAGATAAACACGGCTTCTTACGTTTTTACCCTGTGGGAGGGGTTTCTCCACTGACGATGCTTGGCAACCGGGTGGTGTTTGAGAACGGCACTACGGGTGTTATCGGCAGTGAGAAGTTGGAGGCCCAAAAGGACTTAACGCTAAACAAAATGTTCATAGATATTGGCGCAAGCACTAAAGAGGAGGCAGAAAAGAGTGTTCGCATAGGCGACTTAGGCGCGGTGTCGCGCGAGTTTGTCGACCTAGGGCAGCGCTTAGTGTCAAAGGCCATGGATGCGCGTGTAGCCTGCGCTATACTCATCGAAGCGCTGAGGACAGTCGCTAATCCAGCCTACGATATCTATGCCGTCTTCACTACACAGGAGGAATTAGGCCTCAGAGGGGCTCGAGTGGCTGCATACAGTGTTTCCCCAGATCTCGGCATCGCTTTAGACGTTACGCGGACCGGGGACACTCCCTCCTCAATCACCATGGATGTGTCCCTTGGCAAGGGGCCAGCGGTGAAGATTCGCGACTCCAGTGTGCTGTGTACGCCTGCTGTAAGACGGTTCATGGAACAAGTAGCTAAGGACAACAACATCCCTTACCAGCTGGAGGTGCTGGAGGCCGGAGGGACTGACGCCGGTGCCATCCAGCTCACGCAGGGTGGTATTCCGGCGGGGGTCATGTCCATCCCGTGCCGCTATGTGCACACGGCCAGCGAAATGGTAGACTATGCCGATGTCGAACACGGCGTAAAGCTAGTAAGGGCTATCATGGAAACGAGGTACACTGGGTAGCACTTGTACGCCCTCCCGCATACTATGGATGCAGGGAGGGGGTGGTGTACATGTGGGATGATGCGCGGCGCATCTTAGGAGTGGGGCCTACTGCTCCCCCTTGTGAGGTAAGACGAGCGTATAGGCGGTTGGTCATGCAGCATCATCCCGATGTCGGTGGTAACGCAGAGAAGTTTAAGCAGATCCACTCCGCCTACATTAGGCTCATCTCTGCCGTCGACGGAGGACCTCCCGCAGGTGAGGAAGGCGATCGCTTACGCGTTGTATATGGCACCCGCTCCTACGCCCCGGGATATTTAGCATGGCGCAGGTTGCTGCGGCCTAGAGTTGTGTGGACGCGCGGGAGAGTACGAGTGGCTATCCCATGGATGGTGGCTGTCGTACTCCCCGCGGTGGGCTGGAGCATCAGCCCCACAGCGACCGTGCTATGCGGAGCGGGTTTTGTAGTTTCAGGGCAGATCAGGCTAAGTGGCTTCTAGCAGAATGCCCCCCGTTCGCGGGGAGGCATTCTTTAAGGTGTAAGAGGAACATTGTGCATGAGTAAAGAATATCTTTATGTGGCATGTACTAAGCTGTAGACGTAGTTGGGAGGAGTGCATCATGGAATTAAGAGAAGAGGAAAAGAAGACAGTCTCACGCGTTGCTCTCCCTAAGGTAGTAGCGCTGTGCCTAGTGTTTCTTGTCGTGGGCCTATTCTTGGGGGCAACCAGTCAGTTCATTATGGGGCCGGTAGGAGCCACAATTCTGTCGCGCCTAGGCTTGCCCGTTGACCCAAATGTTGCCCGTCTGCTGGCGGTGCAGAACTTAGTATTGGAGAGTCATCTTAACCCTAAGCTTGACCCGAACGAGATGATGGAGAACGCGGTGCGCGGACTGCTCAGCCGGGTAGACGGTGGACTGACGCGCTATGAGAACGCCGAGGAGGCTAGGCGAACTGCCGAACGCGCAGCAGGCGAGTTTACCGGCATAGGCGTGACGGTGCGCATGGTCGAGGAACGAGTGCGCATCGAATCGGTGTTTCGCGGTGCCCCGGCGCAAGGTGCAGGGCTGTTGCCGAGGGACATTATTGAAGAGGTCAACGATGAGAGTCTGCGCGGCTTGACGATACATGAGGTGACTGACCGCATCAAAGGGCCTGCCGGCACAAACGTCACCTTGACAATTTTTAGGCCCGCACTAGGGAGAAATATAGACGTTACGATTACGCGGGCGCGCATCGTCGTGCCTGTGGTTTCACACGAGGTCATGGAGCCAGGCATTGCGCATGTCATACTCACACAGTTTACTACTACCGCCACGGAGCAAATGCAGAGTACTCTAACCGCGCTCGAACAGCAAGGCATAAAGCATTTGCTGTTGGACCTGCGCTTTAACCCCGGCGGATTCACGCACGTAGCTGAAGATATAGCCAGCTTCTTCCTCGGGCCTGATCAAGTCGTGTACCAGACCGTAGACCGTGAAGGTGCCGTAAGGCAGACGAAAACTAGGGGCCAACGCGTCTACACGGGCCGTATCATCGTGCTCATCAACGAAGGTAGCGCTTCCGCCTCCGAGCTGCTTACCGGTGCACTGCGCGACCATCTAGGTTCACCTGTGCTTGGCGTCACCAGCTTTGGCAAAGGAACAATTCAGCAAGGCTATCCTTTGGGAGACGGCTCCCGGGTTTGGGTCACGGTACAAGGTTACAAGACCCCTGCAGGCACAATCATCGACGGCAAAGGGATTGTCGCCGACGTCATCATAGAACAACCGGACCCGGCATCCCCAGAGGATGTGCAGTTAGAGCGCGTGTTGGAGCACATTAGAACTCATCTCTTGCAGTAACGCGAAAGGACGATTGTATATGCCTGTGTATGAGTTCTTGATCATGACAGTCGTTGCCTACCTCTTAGGGGCTTTCCCTACCGCCTATGTGGTTGGCAAGCTGCGCAAAATCGACATCACCCAACACGGGAGTGGCAACATTGGTGGTACGAACGCCATGCGTGTCATGGGGCTAGGGCCCGGGGCCATGGTGATGGCGGTCGACATCCTCAAAGCGGCATTGCCCACCTATACGGCATCACATCTGATGGCGTTGGAGACATGGCAGGTGATGGCAATTGCTCTGGCCACAGTCATCGGACATAACTGGTCCGTGTACATTCAGTTTAGGGGAGGGAAGGGCATAGCTTGCACCATTGGCGCCTGCGCGGTGCTGTTCCCCGCAGTGTTACTTACGGGGTTCGCTGTATTTGCCCTGACTATAGCCATCACCAAATACGTCTCCCTAGGTTCTCTCCTGATGATGATTTCCATGCCTATCTTGCTTTGGACGTGGAACTACAGCTCGGAGTACATCTGGTTTGCACTCTTTTTACTGGTGATTGGAGCGTACAGGCATCGTGCGAACATCAAGCGGCTTTTGGCAGGCACGGAAAATAGGGTTGGTAGCAAAAAAAACCGAGGGGGTTAATCCCCTCGGGTTTTCGGCACTATGTAGTCAGTAAATCCAGTTGGGGTTGGCCAAAGAGCACCAGCTCTCCTCCGTTGACGATGGTACACGGAATCCCTACGCGACCTGCCCCGCGTATCTCAGCAAACTCATCCCGTGTGTCGCGGTACCTAAGAAAAGCCTTAAGATTGGCCATCCCTGCGGTGATGTCGACATACGTGAATTGGATGTTGTGATGTGAAAGAAACTCTTTCACGGGCGCGCAGCCGGGTCAATGCTGACTACCGAAGAGAATAATCTCCTTCATCCCTACACCTCCCTTGTCAGATATGCAAAACGCCTTCTCTGAGAAGGCGTCAGGTTGCAGTATTATGGCAGGGGCAGAGGGACTCGAACCCACAACCAACGGTTTTGGAGACCGCTACTCTACCAATTGAGCTATACCCCTGCGACACAATAAGTATACGCGAGTCCGGAGTCTCGGTCAAGCGAAAATCGCGGAAGGATATGGCATAAAATTACAAGTTGTGTGCCCGCAGCGCGACTGGTAAAATTGACGTGGACTTATTTCAGTATCGCAAAGGAGGAGTCGTGTGAGTCAAGTAATCTACCTCGATGGGCAGTTTGTGGGGCGCGATGAAGCTAAGGTTTCGGTGTATGACCATGGGTTGCTCTACGGCGACGGTATCTTTGAGGGGTTAAGGGTGTACAATGGCCGCATTTTTAAGCTAGAGGAACATGTCGAGCGGTTGTACGAATCTGCCAAGGCAATTATGCTCTCTATTCCTATGACCAAACAGCAGATGATCCAGGCGCATGCAGAAACAGTAAGGCGGAACAATATGCGCGACGTGTACATACGGACAATAGTCACGCGCGGTGTAGGTAGCCTAGGCATTGACCCACGTTCATGCGCGCGCGCTAGTGTCATTATTATCGTCGACAAAATTTCGCTTTACCCCCAAGAATTCTACCAGAAGGGGATTGAGGTTGTCACGGTCGCTACCAGGCGCACTGCCATTGACGCCCTTAGTCCACGCGTAAAGTCACTCAATTACCTCGGCAACGTGATGGCTAAGATTGAGGTTAACCGTGCCGGGGCTTTTGGGGGCATTATGCTAAACAATGAAGGCTACGTCACAGAAGGCACCGCGGACAACATATTTGTTGTGAAGAATGGCGTGCTCTATACCCCGCCAACGCATGTTGGAATACTGCGAGGCATTACGCGCGATACCATAATGGAATTGGCTCTGCGTGACGGCCACACAGTGGAGGAACAAGTTATGACTCGTCATGACCTCTATATCGCCGACGAAATCTTTTTCACAGGTAGCGGCGCGGAAGTCATTCCCGTGATTAACGTCGATGGACGCAGCATTGGCGAAGGCAAACCCGGAGCCATTACGTGGCATTTTATCAACGCCTACCGCACTCTCGTTAACTCCACCGGCTACCTAGTCTTCGAAACATAGGAGAACCACTGGGGACGGAAACACTAGGGACGTGTCGGAGTGTCCAAAAGGGACAGCCCTCGGGCTGTCCCTTGCTGTTCTTTTGCCTTAAGCGGCCGGAGGAATGACGAGTTTTTGTCCGGGGAGGATGAGGTGCGGGTTCCTGAGCTTGTTGTGGCGTGCTAGGGCTTCCCACGTGGTGTTGTGCCGCGCGGCAATTCGCCATAGCACTTCGCCGGGTTGGACCACATGGATTGCGGGTACGATCGGCTGCTCGGTGGGCGGTGTGGGAGGGGTGGGGGTCTCCGGTTTGGGCGCAGGTGCAGGCAGCACTACTACGGTCGGAAACGGGGCTAGGACGATACGCCTTTCAATAGCCGCTGATACAGTGCCCCCGAGGGCAGCAATGTGTTCGACTAAGGCTTCTTCCAGTGACATCATGACGGCGTGGGGAGGGATTGTCGCTAACACAGCGTATCCGTCGCCACCCGCTGCCAAGAAGTCGTTCGTAGCCATGGTGTATTCTTTCTCAGGGTCGAGGGGCTGTCCTTTAACGGCAACGGAATGAATGCGCCTACCGGCTTCTCTGGCTGTGTCAATGGAGTAAGTCAAGCCTGCCACTTGCAGGAAGCCTCCGTTTTGCGCGGGCAGGAGCCTTGCGCTAAACTCAAGCAACTCAAGCACTTGCGTGCCTTTGACTTTTTGTGTTACCACGAGGTTGCCGAAAGGCAGTACGTCAAATACGTGTCGACGCGTGACCTGCCCGGTTGGGATGCTAGCGCGGATGCCGCCGCCGTTAGTCACCGCAAAGTCGGCATTTGTGGCGCGTAGCATGGCATCGGTAACGAGATTGCCTAGGTTCGTTTCAGCCGTGCGAACGAAGGCACGGTCGCCTTCAAGCCGCACTGTGGCGCTACCGATAACCTGTGAATGAATAGCATTTACTTGTTGGTTGTACCTGTTGATGACTTCGAGCACGCGTGCATCTTGGGCTACAGCAGTAGAGTGCGCTGCTTCAATTAAGCCGTTTGACATGCGCACCCCGCCTTGGTCAAAGACCACATCGATGCGTCCTAAGTGGTTGCCAAACTCGCCGGCCTGCACAATGAGGGTGCGACCAACCTGCAGTGCGCCAAAATCATGGCTATGGCCATCAATGATAAGGTCGATGCCTTGGACGTCACGGGCAAGGGCCCGGCTGGTGTAGTCGCCATCCTGTCCAAGGTGAGCCAAGACCACTATAAGGTCGGCCTGGCTGCGTAGAGAGGTAACCAGTCGGCTGATGCTTTCGCTGGGATTGTGGAACGTAAGGCCCACGACGTTGCGGGGGTGGGTCTTATAGGCCGTCTCGGGTGTGGCTATGCCGATAATAGCGATGCGTCGGCCACCTACAGTTCTAATAACATGTGATGGCAGATTACTGCCCTCGATATTTGCGGCCAGCAGAGGGAATTTAGCCATGCCGGCGAGCTCCATCAGGCGCTCTTGGCCAAAGTTAAAGTCGTGGTTGCCCGGTACCATGGCGTCGTACTGAAGAACATTCATGATATCTACTATAGCTTGTCCTCTGGATATGTTGGCAATGGACTGCCCGTGGAAGGCGTCGCCTGCCTCGACGAGCAGTACATTGCGGCCTGCCGCTCGTTCTGCCTGCACAATCGTCGCTATGCGAGCGTACCCAAGCGTGGTGGCTGAAGAAGAGACTCGAGAGTGAATGTCGTTAGTGTGAAAGATGGTGACAGTGGTTGGCGCATTGGCGAACGCAGCTCCGCCAAACAGCGAGACAACTAGTGCTGTAGCCGCGAGTAGTGCAACCATGCGCCGGGAGAAAAGGTATGATTTCATGACAAACCTCCTTCGCGTATATTTCGGACACTTAGATAATAGTACAGTTCTGTCGATTTGTCATGTGGATTAAGGGGGGTAGAGACGCTGTGGCTAGCGAATCTAGACTCTGTGCGATATAATCTAGGCGCATACAAGAATCGACAATGAGGGGGGCAGTGGCATGGTGGAGGATAGGACTTCCGCATCCATCACAATAGAGCTCTGTGGGATATTGCCTGAGTATCCGGAGTTCGTGGCGGGGATACGCCGGGCACCGCATCGCGGCTTTAGCCTGAGCCAAAGCATGACGGAGACGGCGCTAAA
>CAYGHR010000019.1:14966-20515 GCA_964349715.1 uncultured Peptococcaceae bacterium | reverse complement strand
ATTCAGGCTATCCCTCATCCCTTGGCGCCAGTCCAGTCAACCGACCATGCGGAGCGACTCAAACATGGGCAACATAATCGCTAAGATAATAAATGTTACAACTACGCCTAAAATGACAAAAATAATGGGCTCAATCAGTTGTGTCATGCGGTCGGTAAGAGCCTTAATTTCGCCATCGTAGAAATCCGAAGCGCGTTCGAGCATAGCATCCAGAGCGCCGGTCTCCTCGCCTACGGCGACCATTTGCGTCACGAGTGGCGGGAAGAAGCCGCTTCGCGCGAGTTGCGCAGCTATCCCCTGCCCGCTCCGTATGGCATCCTCGGCAGGGCGCAAGGCGTCTTCAACGACGCGGTTGCCTAGCGTCTGGCGTACCAGAATCAGCGAAGGTACTATAGGTACACCACTTCGGCTTAAGGTGGCGAGATTCCTGCAAAAACGTGAGATAAAATTCATGCGGTTAAGTTCACCAAATACAGGCAGACGCAAGGCGAGCCTGTCAAAAACTACGCGGCCGCGGGGCGTCATGCGATACCACAGCGTTAAAACGTAGGCTGCGCTTAAGCCTATGGCCACAAGCCACCACCAGCTAGCCAAGAATGCACCTACCCCTATCAGCATGCGCGTCGGCAGAGGCAGCGCCACCCCCATCCCCACAAAGAGGTCAGAAAAACGCGGCACGACAAAAGCCAACAGGAAGGTGACGACGATGCCAATCACGCCGACCACGAGCTTAGGATAAAAGAGAGCGGATTTGACCCGCGTTTCAATGGCGTGCTCGCGCTCAAAATGCGCGGCGGCCTTGTCTAGGACCACCTCTAAAGAACCCGAAACCTCGCCGGCGGCAACCATGTTGTAGAGAAGCGCGGGAAACACGTGCGGATATTTCTTCATGGCCGCGCCTAGGCTTTGCCCGGCCACTACCGCCTGCGTCACTTGCTTGATGGTGTCCTTAAGCTCACCGCGGCTTGTTTGCTGCTCGAGCGTGCGCAGCGACTGCATAATACTCACACCCGAGCCGTAAAGCACAGCGAACTGGCGGCAAAACATGCTGAGGTCCTTGGTCGGTACGGAACGCTTAAAAATGCTGCGCCAGCCTTTCCCCCCGCGCCATTGCTCCGCTAGGTCGCGGCTAAGCTCTAGGTGCGTTACAACTAGCCCCTGCGCTTGCAGCTTCTGCAGGGCCTCGCTTTGGCTCTCGGCGGTGACGGTGCCAGTTTGCGCAGCTCCGGTAAGCGCCCGCGCTTTGAAACTATAGACTTGGCTCATCTACCCTACTCCAATATACGCATGATGCCGGACTCCGCGCTAAACAGTCGATACGTCTCGTCAGAAATGATGCGGTTCTGCAACAGAGTCTTCAGTGAGGTTTCCATGGTGACCATGCCGGCGCGGGCGTTAGTCTGCAAAATGGAGGGCAATTGGTGCGTCTTCCCTTCGCGAATAAGGTTACGCACAGCGGGGGTGGAGACCATAATCTCAAAGGCCGCCACGCGGCCCGGCCCATCGGCACGCGGCAGGAGTTGCTGGGCGATGACGCCCTGCAGTGAAGACGCGAGCTGAATGCGGATCTGTGCTTGCTGATAGGGTGGGAAAATATCCACGATGCGGTCAATTGTCTGCCAGGCAGAGGGGGTGTGCAGCGTCGCCAGCACGAGGTGACCAGTCTCAGCCGCACTGACCGCGATTTGTGTGGTGTCGTAATCGCGCATTTCGCCCACCAGAATTACATCGGGGTCTTCGCGCAGCGCAGCGCGCAGCCCGGCAGCAAAGGTGGGCGTGTCGGGACCGATTTCGCGCTGGTTAACCATGCTCTGGCCGTGGCGGTGCAAAAATTCGATCGGGTCCTCCAGTGTCAAGATATGCAGCTTCTCCTCGCGGTTGATCTGCCCAATCATCGCCGCTAGGGTAGTAGATTTGCCGCTGCCGGTAGGGCCGGTAACAAGGATTAGCCCGCTTGGTTTGCGGGCGAGCTCCGAGATAATCGGCGGCAGGTTAAGTTCACGTATATCGGGGATACCGGCGGGGATGAGACGCAGCGCTAAAGCAATCGCATTACGTTGCCGATACGCATTGACCCTAAAACGGCCGATGCCGGGTCGACTGAGCGAAAAGTCGACGCTGCCGCAGCTTGAAAACTCTGTTCGCTGCTGCTCGGTAAGGAGCTCGTGCATGATCCGCGTTGTGTCATCGGGCTTGAGCGTAGGTAACCCCGGCATACGCGTAAGCTCCCCGTCTATGCGAACCATGGGGGGAAGCTCCACCGTAATGTGTAGGTCAGAGGCGCGCAGAGCCGCCGCTTGTCGCAAAAGCTCGTCTACAGATAGCGCGAGTGATTCCATATTATCCCTCCTGATAGGCCACGCGGAGCACTTCACTGATGTCGGTAAGGCCTTTCCGCGCTTTGTCCAGACCATCCTCCAAAAACGAGCGCGTGCCGTGCCGTCGCGCTACTGCGCGCAGTTCGCGCGTGCCGAGGCGTCGCGCGACTGCTTCACGCATTTCTTCACCTAGGCTCATTACTTCAAAGACACCGAGACGGCCGCGATAGCCCTCACCGTGACACTTGTCGCACCCCACCGGGAGGAAAAAGGTGTGGGTGATGGTTGGGTCGAGCCCTAGCGCACGCAACTCCGGTGCGTGTGCCGCGAGAACACTCTGCTGCCTGCAATGCGGGCAGAGTTTGCGCACCAGTCGCTGGGCCACTACGCCCACGACGGAGGAGGCGATGAGGAAAGGTTCCACCCCCATCTCCGAGAGGCGCGTGACCGTGCTGGCAGCGTCGTTCGTGTGCAGGGAAGACAGAACGAGATGTCCCGTAAGGGCAGAGCGGACGGCGATGTCCGCTGTCTCGTAGTCGCGGATTTCGCCGACCAAGATTACGTCCGGGTCCTGCCGCACCAAGGCGCGCAAGACCGTAGCGAAACTAAGGCCAATCTTCTGGTTTACGTTCACTTGGGTGATGCCGGGGACGCGAAACTCGACCGGGTCCTCGACCGTACAGATGTTGCGCTTGGGCGAGTGCAGGTGCGCCACCGCCGAGTAGAGTGTCGTCGTCTTGCCGCTGCCGGTTGGACCGGTGATGAGAATCATGCCGTAGCTTTGCGTCAACATGCGCTCCACGCGCAGGCGGTCGTCATCCGTCAAGCCGAGGTGTGTAAGCGATAGCTGCGCTTGCGATGTGTTAAGCAGGCGCAGGACTATTTTCTCTCCGGCTACGGTCGGCAGTGTGGAAACGCGCAAATCGAGCGTGCCTGGCGGTATTTCAAAGCGGCAAGCTCCGTCTTGCGGCAGACGACGTTCCGAAATATCCAGGCCCGCCATAATCTTAATGCGCGAGAAGAGCGGGAGCGCAAGGTCTTTGTCTAGGCGATTGACGTCTTGCAGGACGCCATCGATACGGTAGCGCACCCGTACGCCGTCTGCTTGGGACTCGAGGTGAACGTCCGACGCGCGCTCCTCTAGAGCCTGTGCGATGAGGCGATTAACGACGCGCACCACCGGGGCGGCCTCGCCTTCGGTCGCGGCAATGCTTTCGCTTGGCGGCGAAGACTCGCCGTAGAGGCGGGACAGCGCTTTGTCCACGTCGCGCGGCATCATCACCACCAATTCGATGTTAAGTCCGGTGATGAGCGAGATGTCATTGACCGCTAAGACGTTAAGTGGGTTAGCGGTGGCTAAACGCAAAGTGTCGGCTACGCGCTTGAGCGGCACGCACTGGTACCGCCGCGCGGTAGAGGCGTTAAGAAGCTTTACAGCCTCTTGGTCGGGAGTGACATCGCGCAAGGCGACAAAGCTTATCCCATGCTGTTTGGCGATGGCCCGGTAGAGCCTTTCTTCGCTGACCAGCCCCTCGGCTACCAGTGTCTCGCCCAGGCGTGATCCACCGGAGGCGGCAAGGGCGCGTTCCAATTGCTCGGGCGTGACAACGCCGTCTTCAATGAGCACTTCCCCGAGTTTTTTGCGCAGCATGGGTAGCCTCCTCTCCCGCTACTGTGAGGTTTTCGCCGTGCGAGGGCGGTAGTCCTGCTTGGGGGGGCTGGGAAAGTTCACGGTTGACGGTTCACGGGGGAGGGTTGACAGTTGACAGTTGACAGTTGACAGTTGGCGGGGAGGGTTGACAGTTGACGGTTGACAGTTCACGGGTCACGAGTCACGATTCATGTTTCACGATTCGGCTAAGAATCCAGCGTTCGAAGATGCGCACGATGCGTGTCGTGAAAAAGTCGCGGTCGCACAGGGGCACCACGAGGATAGTGAATAGGCCTAGACGATTGCCGCCCAAGACATCGGTGAAGATTTGGTCGCCGATCATGGCTGTATTTTCGGGGCGGCTGCCTAGGAGCGCTAAGGCCTGCCGAAAGGCCTTGCGTGAGGGCTTGTTGGCGCGGCTGAGACCCGGAACATTAAGCTCGGCGCGAAAATGAGCGATGCGCCTCTCCAAGGCGTTAGACACCAAACAAACCTTAAAGCCCTGCGCTTTAAGGTTCTCCAGCCACGTCTTCAGTTCGGGGTTAACCTGTGTTTCGACCCAGGGCACTAAGGTGTTGTCGAGGTCAGAAATAATGGTGTCTATGCCGCGGGCGCGGAGCTTCTCTAAGTCGATGTGGTAAATACTTTCTACATACATGCGGGGTAGAAGTAGATGTTTCATGTGCGTCACCTCGATTGTCGCTTGTGGAGAGGAGATTTAGGCGTCAGGCGTCAGGCGTCAGGCGCAAGGAGAACGAAGCAAGTGCGAAGTGCGAAGTGCGAAGTGCGAAGTTCGCAACATCCCCTAAAAACCACCCTCCCGACACACTTCGCTGTAGAGCCTCTGCATGGCCTTCTTTTCGATGCGAGAGACATAGGAGCGTGAGATTTTAAGCTCGCGGGCGATTTCCCGTTGGGTAAGCCTAACGCCGTCGACTAGCCCAAAGCGCAACATCAGCACTACCTGCTCGCGGCGCTCCAAGCGCGCTAACAGCTGCTGTAGCCGCTCCTGCTGCAGGGCTGTCTCGACAGTGTCGGCCAGCGGCTCTTCGTTGTTAGGCAGTGTATCCAGTAGGGTAAGCTCGTTCCCCTCTTTGTCTACCCCGGTGGGCTCATAGAGATACTGCAGGGTGCGCAGCTTCTTCGTGGCGCGCAAGTGCATTAGGATCTCGTTGTCTATGCAGCGTGCGGCATAGGTCGCTAGTCGAATGCCCTTGCCCATGTCAAAGGTGTTGACTCCTTTAATCAGCCCGATGGTGCCAATGGAAATGAGGTCTTCTTGGTCAACTCCGCTAGAGTCGTACTTCTTAACCATATGGGCGACAAGGCGTAAGTTATGTTCAATGAGAATGCCCCGCGCTTGCCAATCGCCCTCTTTCCATTGACGCAGATACTTGTGCTCGTCGGCCTCAGACAGGGGTTGCGGAAACGAGTTGGTGGCAACAAAGGACACCATAAGGCGCAGGCTTGCCAAGAGCCCGAGTATCCTCGCCAAAACAGCCAGCAGAAACACAGTCTCGCCTCCCGCAAAACACTATGTAGTAGTGTATGCGGGGGGCGCGTGAGGTGTGCGGGGGTAG
>CAYGHR010000019.1:2805-14866 GCA_964349715.1 uncultured Peptococcaceae bacterium | reverse complement strand
CGCCGGCCCTACTGAAACATTATTTCCCCGCAGCGCAAAAGCCCCATGGGGCTAATGTTGACGTTAGTCAGCTCGCTGTCGCGGTAGGCGGTACCTGCCAACAAGTAGTACAGCGGGATGAGCGGCATGTCGTCCATAGCCATGCGCTGCACGCGGCGGTACAGCTCCTCGCGCTTGGTGGGGTTTAAGAGCTTACGCGCACGCGCGAGCATTTCGTCTACCGTCGCGCTCTTGTAGAGGACGCGATTCATGCTCGAAGCGCTGTCAAAAAGCGGGGTCAGCATTTCATCGGGGCTCGGGCTATCTGCCACCCAGCGGCCCACATAGGCGTCTGCCCTACTTAGGTTCTCGGCACGCAGATAAACCTTGTGCTCGACTTTGATATATTCCACTTCGATGCCGATTTGCCGTAGAGACTCGGCAAAAAACTCCTCCACGCGGTTAAAGATGGGGACAGCTTTGTCCGCTCGTGACAACAACTTAAGCTGCGGCTTCGTAATCCCTAGCCTTGTCAAGGTTTGCTTGGCGCGGGCCGGGTCGTAAGGAACTGGCTTTAGTCCGGGGTCCGTAAGCAGTACGGGCGGGACGGGACAATGAGCTTCCTCGGCTAAAGAGGCAAACAGCTCCTGCACAAGCTTGCGCTTGTCAACAGCCATGGCCAGCGCGCGGCGTGCCTCCTTGTGCTTAATCAGGGGGTTGTCCGAGTTCATGCGCAACCCCGCGAATCCGAGCCCCAGCATGCTTTGCGTAAGGATTTTTACACCGTCGTCGCCCTGTAGGAGCTTAGGCAAATCCACGCTCTCATAGACTAACATGTCTAGCTCGCGCCGCCGGAAGCGTTCGACTAAAGAATCGCTGCCATAGCGAACCACAATCTCCTTAACAAATGGCTCACCCATGCAGTATTGGTCAAAAGCCACAAGGACGCAACCATCCTTGTCGCGACTGGCAATCCTGTAAGGGCCACAGCCGACGATGCGACCGGCCTGGGCTTCATCTTTGGCGATAACGGCGCAGCTGTGCTGAGCTAGATTAAGCAGAAAATCGCCCGAGAAGGTCAGCATCTTGACCGCTAGGTGATGGGACGCTACTACTCGGATGCCGCTAATCTCCTCTGCCTGCCCCGCGACAAAGCTCTCGTAACCGAGGACGGAGCTTAGGACATACGCTCGCGGCGGACTGAGCTTAGGGTCAGCTACGCGCTCGAGCGAGAACTTGACGTCGTGCGCGGTAACCTCTCTCCCCTGTGAGAATCTAGCACCCGGACGCAAGAAGAAGTGCCACTCCTGTTGCTCGGCGTCGTAGTGCCATTTGCTCGCTAGCCCGGGGACAAGCCTGTCTCTGCTGTCTGTCCCGAGCAACCCAAGGTGCACGTTAGCGAGTACCTGTGCGCCGTAGTAAAGTGAGTTGAGGTGGGGATCAAACGTGTCCGGTTCCTGCGGCAGGTTAAAGACTAGCCGCCGCTCTGACTCGGGCACACTCTCCGCGGCATGAAACACTCCCGCAGAGCGGGTTAGGTCGTCTGCAATCACAGTCAGTCCGCGAAGCGAGCTCTTGGTAACCTCGGTATAGACGGAGGACACGTCGGCAATCTGCGAGAGTTTGTCAAAGGAGCGACTTAGATTGTGGTTTGCGGCCACTATCTCTTCCAGGCGCGCAGTCTGGTCAGCTACCGAGCCTTGAATCTCTTTGGACGCAGCGTTAGCGGCATTGACCGAAGCCAAAACCGAGCTGAACGCGGTGTTGAGTGCCAGCGCGCCCTGCGTGCCGCCCGCAACCCGGCTTAGAATGTGAGCTAGCGCTGATTCCGCGTCTTGAATGGCAGTGGTAATGCCGGTGGTGCTGTCTTTGATCTTGCCTACGGCTTCGACGCTGCGGTCTGCTAACTCGCGTATGCCTTCCGCCACGGCCATAAAGCCATGCCCTTCGTCATACCTCGCGGCTTCGATACTGGCGTTAAGCGACAACATGCGGGTAGTCCTAGCGTGATCCCGCGTGACCGTCAGCAAGTGCTCGATGTCCTTAACCTTCGTGCAGAGCGCCTTTGTGGCCTCTGTGGCCTCCCGTACGGCTTGCTCTATCAGCCGCATGGCGGCGGCGCTACTTTGCATGGCTTGCTGCCCAAGCTCGGCGGCGGACATAGCGCTTTGCGCGAGACGCAAGGTGTTCTCGGTATTGGAGAGTATCTCCTGCATTAGTGCCGAATAGCCTGTGACCTCGTCTTCTACGCGACTCACGACTTCCCGCTCGCTGTCGGCGACGTCCGCTATTGCTTGTGAGAGCTGTATAAGGTTATCTGCGACATCTGCTATCCCAACCAAGCCGCATTTGACGCGGCCGACGCTAAGGCGATGATTGCGTCTGACGCAGCCTAAGCGAGTGGGCGTTTCCGGAACAGCTCCCGTATGTTTTGCGCGACGCATAAGCTTTACCACTAGAATCGCACCTCCTAGCTTCCGGCCCTGACGATGTCTTCACAGCGTATAAGTCCCATGGGACTTACGGCGACATGCCGCAGTGACCGGTCGAAGCCAACGCCGAGAGTTATGTAGTTTAAGCACACCACCGGCATATCGTGAACAATCAAGCGCTCGGCTTCTTTTAGATATGCCAACCGCTTTGCGGAGTTGAGTGTCCTCCTAGCGCGGTCGATCAGCCTATCGACATCAGGGTTGCTGTAGCCGGACATATTGGTGGACACCCCTGAGTAAAAGATAGGAGTGAGCAGCGCGTCGGCATCTGGGGTATCGGCTACCCAACGCGAGAGGTATAAATCCGCTGCGGCGATGTTCTGGGGCTCACGGTAGACATTGTGCGGCACGCGTACAGCTCGCACCTGAAGGCCTACCTCCTTAAGCGCCGCAATGCAAAACTGCCCCAAACGCTCGTACAGCGGGGCCTGTTCATCGGAGCGCAACAGAATGGTGAGGGGCCTATCCGCAGCAAAACGACTAAGTAGACGCCGCGCCTCCGCGGGCGCACAGTGCCCCTTTACACCTTCACCAAAGACTGTGGGGGGAAGGGGCGCGTAGGCCTCTGCTCCCATACCGGAGAGCACTTCCTCGACGAGCTTGTTGCGGTCAAGCGCTAGAGACAGCGCGGCGCGGGCCTCTCTGCTTTGCAGCAAGGGATGCGAGGAGCGGCAGTTAAAGCCAAGGTAGGTGTACCCGAGGATGCTCTGCTGCAGCAGTTCGACCTGCGGCAGGGCGCGGACACTGCCGCACACATCAGCGCTTTCAATAAAGGCCACATCGAGCGTCCGCAAACGCAGTTTCTCCGCGAGGTCGGCGCTGCTAAAGATGAACTCAACACACTGCACCGCGGGCTCTCCTTTGAGATGGTCAGGCGAGGCCACTAACCGACAGGACTGTGCGTTGTGCTCGGCGATGTAGTATGCGCCCGCCCCGACGATTCTCCCTTCGCTAGCGTCATCAGCCGAAATGACCGCCGCAAAATAGTGGCTTAAATTCGTGAGGAGGCCGCTAAAGGGCTCGCTTAGTTTTATGGTCACAGTGCGCTCGTCTGTGACTCTAATGCCCGTTATCTCTTGCGCGCCGCCGGCCGCAAACTCGGCGAGTCCCTCGATGCCCGTTAAGGCCCAGTTAGACGGCGACTGCACCTTAGGGTCGGCTAAGCGCTCTAGCGAGAACTTGACGTCGTTAGCCTTGACTTCGCGTCCGTTCGCGAAGCGGGCGGCCGGATCAACGAAAAAGGACCAAGTGAGCGTCCCCTCATCGTAGCTCCATTTGCTGGCCAAGCCTGGTATGATCTGGTCGTTGGCGTCTGCGGCCAAGAGACCCATATGTACGTTTGACAAGAGCTGTGCGCCGTAAAAATCGAAGTTCTTATGCGGGTCGTAGGTCTGTGGTTCGTAGGGCAAATTGAGGGCTATGCGCGTCTGAGCCTCCGCGACTTCGCACGCGGAGAACAGAGCTTTGCTCGTCGCGGTTAAGTCGGCAGCCTGCCGGCTGAGCATGGCGACGGTGTTCTCCGCAAAAGACGCGTAGGACGACGACACTTCCACTAAGCTGTAGAGCCGCTCGAAGCTCTCGTTCATGGCACCAATGGAGGAGGTGACTTTACTTAGGCTTTCCATCTGCTGCGCTAACGCCGCACCAATCTCGCCGAAAGCACCGCTCGTTTCGTTGGCCGTAGCACATATGCCTGCGAAAGACTGTTCTGTGCTGGCGGCTAGCACCTCGCCTTCCGCTACGCGGGTCAGCATACTCTCGAGCGCGCCCACAGTATGGCGGATCCCCCGCGCTACCTCGTCCACCGAGGACTGCATGGCGACGGCCGAGACTGTGCTGCGCTCAGCTAAGCGTTTTACCTCCTGCGCGACAACGGCAAAGCCTCTCCCCGCTTGCCCGGCGTGCGCGGACTGAATAGAGGCGTTAAGCGCTAAAATGCTCGTGGCCTCCGCAATGTCCCGGATGGTGTTTAGCATCTCGTCTGTATCGCGCGTCCGCGCATTCAGCACGCTGACTACCGCTCGCGCCGCATCAACCGCAGACCGAATGCCACCCATGGCGGCTAGGTACTCGCGCACAGACTGCGCGCCCTGCGCGGCCGTATCCACGGCCTTGCCGGCTAGTCCGACAGAGTTTTGGCTCGTAACGAGAACGCCCTCGGCCGAGGCGGCGTAGGCGTCCATTTTCCCCTTCAAGGAGCTCACATCGGCGCTCTGTTTTGTAGCCTGCAGGGCAATCTTATCTGTGACTGCGAGCAGGCTCTGCGCTACGCTAGAGACGTGACTGGCGCGCCTTGAGACCCTGCTCGTGGCGCAGACAAGGTTTCGTTTAGCTAGCTCTTGGCGTTCATTCCCGACCATGTGAGACCTCCTTGCCTTTTGGGGAAGTGCTCCGTGCTCTGTGATTTGTGTTTTGTGATTTGTGATTTAAGCTTCGTGCCTTACTCTCCTTTAGCAGCAGAGCGCATAAGCGAATACTCCGCTAGGGGATGTGGAAAGGGCACGTAGACCATCTCCTGTGCGTGGCGCGCCGCGGTTAGCTCCGTTCCTGTCGTGCTGCTCTCTATGCGGGTAATGTCGTAGCGCAGCGGACCCTCGGTAGGACCGATGAACTCCACGCTGTCACCGACACGAAAATGCCCGCGTTGCTCAATCAACAGCCCTTGACCGGGGGTAAACCCACGCACTATACCTAAGAATTCTGCTTCCCCGAGGGCTTTTCCTCCCGTGTAGAGATGATCTTGTGCATCGGGCGGGCCGAAAGCAAATCCTGTGGTATAAGCGCGATGACTGACTTTCTGCAGTTCACCCTGCAGCTCTCGTGGGGGCTCCTCGCCACGCGCGAGCGCGGCAAGGGCAAGCCGATACGCCCGCGTGACAGTCGCCACGTAGTGGACGCTTTTCATGCGCCCCTCAATCTTAAGCCCCGTAACACCCGTCTGCAGCACTTGTGCTAGGTGCGGGTACAGGCAGAGGTCCTTGGAGTTCATGATGTAGCTGCCACGCTCGTCTTCTTCTATGCCAAAGTACTGCCCCGGCCGCTTTTCCTCGACCAAGGCGTAGTTGTAGCGGCAAGGGTGCGCGCACTCTCCCCGGTTAGCATCCCGTCCGGTCATGTAGTTGCTGATGAGGCACCTGCCCGAGTAGGAAATGCACATCGCCCCATGCACGAACATTTCGAGTTCCACATGGGGAATGCGGCGGCTAATTTCCCCGATTTCCGCGAGGCTTAGCTCGCGCGCCAAAATTACACGCCTGATGCCCTGCTCCGCCCAGAACAAGACACTCTGCCAGTTAACCGCGTTTGCCTGGGTGCTTAGGTGGAGCTCCATCTTAGGTACGACTTTACGCGCACACAAAAGAACCGCAGGGTCGGCGAGGATTACAGCATCGGCGCCAATCTCGCTTAACTGCCGCAGGTAGTCAGGCAACCCCATTAAATCTTCGTTGTGGGGGATAATGTTAACCGTAACATAAACTTTGCGCCCGAGGCTGTGCGCGTAGGCTATGCCTGTGGCAAGGTCATCCAAGGAAAAATTGCCGGCGTAGGCCCGCATCCCATAGCGGGTTCCGCTGGCATAGACGGCGTCGGCTCCGTAGCGGAGCGCGAAAACTAGCTTTTCCAGAGTGCCCCCGGGGGCCAGTAGTTCGACCATGCACACCTCCTGCGACTAAGGTTCTAACGGCGCGCAGCCAGTCGTATCGCTACGCGATGTTCGGCATAAGTGCGGCTGAAGATATGAGAACCGTCCCCCCGCGCGACAAAAAATAGGTAGGCTGTATCCTCGGGGGATAAGGCAGCTTTAAGCGACGCGAGTCCGGGATTGGCGATGGGGCCGGGGGGAAGTCCCGCGTGGATGTAGGTGTTATAGGGTGACTTTACTTCGAGGTCGACGTAGTACAGCTTACCCGGACGGCCTATCACAAACTGCACGGTGGCGCACGACTGCAGCAGCATACCGCGACGCAAGCGGTTATAGAAAACGCCCGCAATGCGAGGGCGTTCCATGCTCTTTATCGCCTCGCGCTCAACAATCGAGGCCATAGTCACAATTTGGTGTAGGCTAAACTGCTCCCGCTGCGCACTGGCCGCGAGGAGCGGAGTCATTACGGCGTCGAAGCGCGCGACCATGGTGCGGATGACAGAATCCGGGCTCGCGTCAGCATGGAACTCGTACGTATCCGGGAACAAGTACCCTTCGAGCCGATTTTTAGTGTTGGCCGGTATCTGCGCTAGATACGCGTATGGTAAAGTGGCCTTTGCGGCGGCCGCTAAGAACTCTGCTTGGCTAAACAAGCCGTTGGCCTCAAGGATTAGTCCTATCTGGGGGAGAGTCGAGCCCTCAGGTATGGTCACGCGCACGGCGGTATTAACGACTTGGCCTTGGTAAAGCTTGAATATAAGCTCACGCAAGCTCATGCTAGGAGCGAGCTCGTAGGTGCCGGCCTGCAGAGAGTCCGTTTTGCCGTACCAGCGCACCGCCAAAACAAAGGCAGTCGAGCTACGCACTAGGCCGGCCTGCTCTAACTCCGCAGCAATCTGCCCCGCGGAACTCCCGCCGGGGATACTCACGCGCTGCGCGTCACCTGCGCCTGCAGGGGTGAATGAAGGGCCAATCACGACGGCTCCAACTAACACTAGGGCGCCTGCTCCATACGCAAACCGGCGCCCATAGCGCCTAGCCCACGCCTTTATGGGCACAATAAGCCGCAGGAAGGTCTCACCCACATGCTGAGGTAAAGGTTGGCAGGGTATAATCGCGCATCAGCTCCAATCTGGGGTGGCAAACACACGCCTGTCTCTAAGTATAGCAGAAATCCAAAAAAAGCGGGGGTTGCAGAGAACATCCCGCTTTGGCTTGTTTTTGTCTATTTCTCAGTTTCGTCTTCGATCTCTAGCTCGGGGTCGAGATCCTCTTCCTCTTCGAGCATGCTCTCCCACTCCGCAACAACTTTCTCCCACTCTTGGTCATCTTCGATATCTACTAGTACATCGTCCCCGTCCTCGTCCGTTTCTAGGCGCATAATCAGCGCTTCGTCTTCGTCGGCTTCTTCGTCATCGAGCGGGAACAGCACGGCATACCGATTTCCCTCTACCTCTAGGACATCGATAATCTGAAACTCAAACTCGTTGCCTTCGTCATCCGTGAGTACAATAACCTCGTCACGTTCATTCTCAGTCATTGGCAAAAAACACCTCTTTCGCATTCATAGCTACATTTTACTCTAGGCAGTTAGGCAAGTCAAATGGCCTGCGACTCATTCGCCCTGCGGCGGGCGGTCTGTACTCCGCGCGCGGTCAAGATACGACTGCAAGATAAGCTGGGCAGCTAGCATGTCAACGACTTGCTTGCGTTTCTGCCGTGACGTGTCGGCTAGCAGCAGAGTTTGCGTGGCTATGCGGGTGCTAAAGCGTTCGTCCACGAAGCGCAAGGGGATAGGGGTTTTGGCGGCGAGAGCGGCGGCAAAGTTCTTCACTTTCTCCGCTTGCGGACCGGCAGTGTTGTTGAGCGAAATGGGAAGGCCAATGACGATTAGACCTACCTCCCAACGCGTCGCCATTTCAACTACTTGCCTAATATCTGGTCCTAGCGCCCGCCTCGCGATGGTCTCTAGCCCCTGCGCGGTTAGTCCCAGTGGGTCGCTCACAGCCACCCCAATCTTCTTTTCCCCCACGTCTAGCCCTAGTATGCGCCGTGTCTGCAAGTTAAATCACCTTCACGTTAAAATCGCGGCAGTGCGCCACGCAGTACCCACAGAGCACGCACTGCTCATGTGTAACTTGGGCCTTGCCCACGACCACAGACAAGGCGCGCTGTGGGCAATGGCGCACGCAGTCCCCGCACCCCGTGCACCACGGTTCGATGTGCAGTTGGCGCTTGCTTTGCCCCGGGCTGTAATCCGCAGGAAACGCGCCCTGCGAGAACAAAGCACAATTCGCGTCCACATCAGCCTGCGAGCCCATGCCTACAGCTACTGAGGCTACCCCGGGCAGCTCGCGCACATAGGAGATGGCCGCTAGGGCATCCTTGTGTAGCGAACCGCCCGCTAATGCTTTCATGGCATAGATAGCTTTGTGCTGCCTGGATGCCTCCAGTATGGCCGCGGCCATGTCGTCCCGCGAGCCGTCGACGATGCCTATGCCTGCCCTGTTGATGAGAGGGTGAATGACGTCAAGCTCCTTGTATTGCAGCGCGGCGCGCACGCCGGCTACGCGGTGCGTAGAGAGCCCTACAGCACGGACAGTGCCTGCTTCGCGTTGACGCAACAAATACTCAAGGGCGGAAGCATGGCCGCGGAGAGTATGAGTGGATTCCTGCTCGTGCAGGAGAAAGACGTCGATGTAATCCCTGTTAAGACTGCGCAGGGCTAAGGTCAAGCTCTGCTCCATGGCCGCAGCATCGGCCGCATAGCTCTTGGTGGCTATCACCACTCGGTGTAGGCCGGAAAGACCTGACGCTAAGTGAGGGTATGTTCCGTACAGTTCCGCGGTGTCAAAGAAATTGACGCCGCGCTCAAAGGCATGGCAAAGAAGCCTGCCCCCCTCTTTGGGAGTCAGGCCCTTCTGTAAGGGTCCAAGCGTGAGCGTGCCGTAACACAGCTCGGATACCTCGATCGCTCGGCATAGCGGCCTGAGCCGCATTAGCGCCGCTCAAGGTAGCTGTTAATTAGTTCCTCCAAGATTTCATCGCGCTCTACCCTGCGGATAATGTTGCGCGCGTTCTGGTGGTAAGTGATGTAAGCCGGGTCGCCCGACAAGAGATACCCCGTGATGTGGAAAGTAGGATTGTACCCCTTCTCCTTCAGCGCGTCGGACACCTGCTGCAGCACCTCGCGCACCTGCTGACGACGGTCTGTTTCGATCTTCTGGATAACTCTCGTCTCATCCATGCGCTCTCCCATGCGAAGCCCCTCCCGCTGCTAATCTCTCCCTTTGACTAATAGTATCATCCCCGCGCCTGCGGTAGTCCACAAGTTACATTCTGTCATCAGCTTGTCACATTCCAAGTTGGGCGGCAACCAAACCGGCTACCGCTGCCAAGGCTCGCGGTAATTGACTGGGGTCCTTGCCCCCGGCTTGCGCCATGGACGGTTTGCCACCGCCTCCACCCCCGGTTAGTTTGGCTACCTCGCGGACTAGGCTCCCGGCGTGCAGTCCGCGTGAGAGCAAGTCATCGGTGACCATGCTAATCAGCGCTACTTTGTCCTCCTGCACCGCCCCTAGCACAACCACGCCGGACCCGAGCTTATCGCGCACCGCATCAGCGGCGGCCCGCAGAGCATCTGCGTCTTTAGCCTGCACATAGCGCGCCACTACCTTAACGCCCGCAACTACATCGGCACCCTCCACAAACTTTGCGGCCTCAAGCACGGCAAGCTTAGCATAGAGCCGCTCCGCTTCTTTGGCGGTTTCTTTGCTTTGCGTGAGCACTGCCTCGAGTCTCTGCGGTGCTTCATCCGGTTTTGTCTTAAGTGTCTGGGACAACGTGTCAAGCATCGCTAGACGTCCCTTAGCGTATAGGTAAGCCTCTCTCCCGGTAACTGCTTCAACGCGACGGAGACCCGCGCCAATGCCGCTTTCTCCGAGCAGTAGACAGAACCCCACGGCAGACGTGTTCGCAAGGTGAGTCCCGCCGCACAGTTCGGTGGCAACTTCGCCCATACTCACTACGCGCACTTCACTCCCATACTTCTCCCCAAACAGGGCGGTGGCACCTGCTGCCTTAGCGCTCGCCAAACTCATATAGCTGCTTTCAACCGGCAGGTGTGCCAAGATGTGTGCGTTAAGCTCCTCTTCAATGGCGGCGAGTTCTGCGGGCGCGACTGAGGAGTAGTGAGAGAAGTCAAAGCGCAGGCGATCCGGCTCGACGAGTGACCCTGCTTGCTCAACATGGCTGCCTAGCACTCGGCGTAACGCGGCGTGCAAAAGGTGTGTGGCGGTGTGGGCCCGCGCTAACGCTTGCCGCAGAGGCTTATCAACTTCGGAGTGGACGACGTCGCCTACGGAGAGCGTACCTTGCGTTAGCTCGCCTACATGCAGGCTCAAGTCACCAAAGTACTTCCGCGTATCGTCTACCCTAAACTCCCCGCTCGCAAAGCGGATCCGCCCCCTGTCCCCTACTTGCCCGCCGCTCTCGGCATAGAAAGGTGTGCAGTCAAGCAGCACGGCTCCCCGTCCCCCTGCGCTGAGCGCCGCCGTGGGCTCCCCGTCAATGAGAATCCCCACTACCTTACCCTCACCACTCTGGTCCTCTAGGCCCGTAAAGCAGGTGGGCGGCATGCCGGCGAAGCAATTGACCTTGCCGAAGTCACTCCCCACATCCAATCGGGCGGAACGGGCGCGCTGACGTTGTTCCTCCATAGCCTGTGCGAAGCCTGTGCTGTCTACGGTGAGGCCGTGCTCGCGCGCTAAGTCCACAGTTATGTCAAGCGGAAAGCCAAATGTGTCATAAAGTCGAAAGGCCTGCTCGCCACTTAACTCCTTGTGACCTAGAGCCGCGAGTTCCCGCGCTAAACTCAAAAAGAGCAAGGTCCCCTCGTCGAGCGTCTCGAAGAATCTCTCCTCCTCGCGGCGTACAATGCGCGCGACATAATCTTGTTTAGCGCCGAGTTCGGGGTAGTCCTGTGACATCACGCTTGCTACGAGCGGCACCATGTCGCAAAGAAAGGGGTCCTTAAGGCCGAGCTGGCGGCCGAAGCGCACCGCGCGGCGCAGCAGGCGCCTAATCACGTACCCGCGGCCTTCATTCGTGGGCGCAGCCCCGTCGGCAATAGCGAAGGTGATAGCTCGCACATGGTCGGCAATGACGTTCATCGCCATCTGATTCTCGCTGTAGCTGCGAGCGCTGAGCTTCTCTACATGGCGAATGTAGGGAAGAAAGAGGTCTGTCCCATAGTTCGTCTCGGCACCCTGCACCACAGAGGCTAGGCGCTCAAGCCCCATGCCGGTGTCTATGTTTTTGCGCGGCAGCGGAGTGTATGTTCCGTCTTCGTTGTGGTTGTACTGGGAAAAGACTAGGTTCCACACCTCTAAGTAGCGCTCGCAGTCGCACCCGGGAGCACAGGTCGGGCTACCGCAGCCAGATGAACTGCCGCGGTCATAGTAAATCTCGGAATTCGGGCCGCAGGGACCGGGCCCGATGTCCCAAAAATTGTCGGTAAGCTTAACGATGCGCTCCGCCGGCACGCCTATCTTCTCGCGCCAAAGGGAGAACGCCTCGTCGTCCTCCGGGTGCACGCTAATCCAGAGGCTTGCGGGCTCAAAGCCCACCACCTGCGTAAGATACTCCCACGCCCAGTGAATGGCTTCGTCCTTGAAATACTCGCCTATCGAGAAGTTCCCGAGCATCTCAAACAGCGTGTGGTGGCGCGCCGTGCGGCCGACGTTCTCAATGTCGTTCGTACGAATGGACTTCTGGCTGTTAGCGAGACGCGGGTTGGGCGGCACTTGCTGGCCGGAAAAGTAGGGCTTCAGCGTCGCCACGCCGCTGTTAATCCACAGCAGCGTAGGGTCGTCGACAGGCACCAGCGATGCGCTAGGCAGCACCGTATGGCCCTTACCGCGGAAGAACTCCAAGAACGAAGCGCGCA
>CAYGHR010000019.1:0-2705 GCA_964349715.1 uncultured Peptococcaceae bacterium | reverse complement strand
CAAAAAAGCAAAAAAGACCCTCATCCTCAGGGACGAGAGTCTCGCGGTACCACCCTGCTTACCGCCCATGAATGTGCCTGCTTCTGCATATTCATGAAATGGCGGTCACTTAGCATGCCGATAACGGGGCATCCGGCGGTTTCACAACCGCAGGCTCAGGGGTGGCTAGTCCCGTCAGCGCCTTTGCTGCTCTAAGTATAGTGGGAGGGTGACGTGGTGTCAACTGCCAGTGTATCCGGTTTAGGTGCCCACCCCAATCAGACCTATCTCCTGCTCAAAAAACACGATTTTCCCGGTGGCGGGAGCAAGGTACTCTACTATCTGCATCCCCCACCACCGCTCTTCTACGGCCAGCACTTCCCCTTGCTTGACAAAATCGCCGAGCTGCCGAAATACCATGCCGTTAAAGTGACCGTAGTCTACCTGCAACTTAACAAACTTAACTCCGTCCGCTGCCAACTTGTCGAGCCCAGGCAGCCTTCGCCCCAGTTCTTTAATCCGCACGGCCTGCAGGGGGATGGGACGTTCGTATAGAAGCTGCGTCACGGTGGCTACTTGGGCAAAACGCGCGGGGATGGCTATGCCTATGACTACCGCCGGCCAAATAGAGACAACGGCAGCCCAAAAAACTGCGGGGACTATGACCAGTTCCTGCCCCAGGGCGATTAGTCCGCGCACTAGGCCATACCCGAGCGCGCACCCGAGAACCGAGCCTATAAGGGGCGGTATGGCGGCCTCACCGGCAATAAGCAGAGCGAGTTCCCAAGCCCTGAGGCCTAATGTCTTCGTGATGGCTAAGATGCGGCGTTTGGTCAAAAACGTGAACACCCCGACTGTAAGGAAAGCAATAGAAACAAAGAGCACCGCCCCCCACACGGCTCCTTGCGTAGGGGCATAGGCGGCGTCAATAATCTCTTGCGCAGTCAGTCGAGTCGTGCCCCTGTGCGCGAACACTGCCGCGGGGTAAGAGCGCCGCAGTAAGTGGATGGCTTCGGTCAAGGAACCTGCCTGCAGTCGGTACAAGAAGACGAATGACCCCGAGTGCAAAAAGTCGCGCTTAACTAAACGGCCGCCAAAAACGGTTTCATTGTGGAGGCTCGCCACCGCCCAGAGTCCCTTAGCATTGCCTGTCCTAATGTACAGATTGTCCCCTACAGCCAGCCCGTGCTCCGCCGCTAACGCGGCAGGCACGGCAATCTCGCCCGCCGCCAGGTTAAGGTCTAGGCCGAAATCTTCCCCCACCACTACTATCGGCAAAGTGCCGATACTCGTGTGCGCAATGTCAAACCTCCACGACCCCAAATGCACAACCTCGAGCGGCTCTCGCCCACGGTGCGGCGGCAGTATGCTCGCTTCCGACTGCATGAAGGGCGTTTGCACAATAATCATATCCGCCGGCAAGCGATTGGTGACATTTGCATCTAGCAGCCTCACTTGGCGCTCTACGTATGTGCCGTACACAATCAAGAGCGCGATAGTGACGGCGAACAGGCCCGTGAGAGCAACTTGGACACGCCAGCTGTGCTTTAGGATGCGCAGGACCAACTGTGTCATACTTGATTCACCACGCGTCCATCCATCATGCGGATCACCGCGTGAGCGACCGCGGCGACAGAGTCGTCGTGGGTGACGATGACAAAGCTCTGTTGGTTCTCTTTGTTAAACCGCGCAATGAGCTCAATGACTTCGGCGCGCGATTTGCTGTCGAGGTTGCCGGTTGGTTCATCCGCCAAAATTAGGCTTGGCGCATTAGCAAGTGCCCGCGCAATAGCTACGCGCTGCTGTTCGCCGCCGGATAGCTGCAGCGGCATATGATGCAACCGCTTGCCTAAGCCCACTGCGTCAAGGAGCTCCCGCGCTTTCTCGCGCGCCTGCGCACGCTTGGTCCCGATAAAAGCCATAGGCAGCATCACGTTTTCTGCGGCGGAAAGGTGAGGGACGAGATTAAAGAACTGAAACACATATCCTAGTCTGCGCCGGCGCATCATGGCCAGCCCATCTTCGGACATCCCGCGGTAGGACTGCCCCTCCAGCAGGACGTCACCACTCATAGGGCGGTCGAGTCCGCCCAGCAGGCCTAGCAGCGTACTCTTGCCACAGCCGGAAGGACCGACAATCGCCGTGATCTTCCCGGCCGGGATGCTAATGGACACATCGTTGACTGCGTAGATGGTCTCCCCCAAGTGAAAGGCTTTGTTTAGACGCTCTGTCCGCAGGATTTCATTCACCTCGAAACACCTCCATTACAGGCAGTTGCGATATTTTTGCTGCCGGCAGGGCGCTGAACAACAGCGCCACCACAGCGGTAAGTCCGAAAACAATGAATAGCTCCTCGAGCGTTCCGCTTAGCACCCTGCTCCAAGCCACCTGGTTAGTTAGCTCGCGGTGAATGGCGGCACCCCTAACGAGGGCGAAGCCTGCCATGGAGCCGAGCGCAGACAACAGCAGCCCCTCAAACAGAATCATCCCCACGATGTCCCGCCGCCTCGCCCCTAAGGTCTTTAATATGCCGATTTCCTTCCTGCGCTCAGCCAAGCCGGCCAGTAACTGTCCGGCGAGTAACATGCCGGCGCTGGCGAACATGAGGATGGCTCCGGTCAGACCGAGCTCGACAGGCACGTGGGCCTGCCGCATCTCACCGTCGGCCGAGTGCCAGAGCTCAGACGGTATGCGGTAGAAGTGGTCCAGTAAGGCGAAGCGCTCCA
>CAYGHR010000018.1:0-21120 GCA_964349715.1 uncultured Peptococcaceae bacterium | reverse complement strand
AAGAAAAAGGACGGATCTCTTGCGCAATACAAGAAGAACCGTCCCTTTTGTTTCTCATGCCCAACAACTTGTCCGATTCTCTGGTGCACAGACTGCCTAGGCCTGGACGAAGCCTGAACAGAGGTTCCAAACATCAGGGCCAATGCCGCGAGACATCCCAGCCAATAAACCACCAGCGCCTCTGCCCACCAGCGCCACCGCGACATAGTCTTGTCATCGACGGGGACCATGCTGGCTTCATCTCTGTGAGTAGCGAGAACGGTTTCAATGCACTCTCTCTCGTAGCGTTTGTACGGCACGAAGCAGTCGGGCAGTTCGTGGTGAAGTTTCTTGCACCCTTTGCATCTGAACCGACGAACCACTATGCGTCTCATGCTCCCGTCCAGCCGTATTCCACTACGCGGCCGGGAACCGATGACCTCAAGACCACTCTGACAAATAGGACACGGAACTACTTCTGTACACCGAACATAAAAAGCGCAGGGGACTTCTCGTCCAACGTGTAATCTGATACAATTATCATGATTTGTTGGGGGACGTCTCCGGATACCTGCGGGTACAGGTAACCATTAGGGAGGCGTCCTTTCCTTTCATAAGCTATGGACATTATATCCGTCCATCTCTGGACAGGCAATCGCGTCAGCAATGTGGCGTTTTAGAGGGACAGGAACACTCAGCGGCCGAAAGCTTCGCCTTCGACCTTTTTGACTCCGGCCGGGTTACGGTGATAGGAGAGCCTACGTTTGGGTGCTCGGGCGGAGGGCCCAGGCTTTTTGCCACAAGAGGGGGTATTCTCTTTCGGCTGCCGACGCGCGGACTAGACATGTCGGCTTCCGGGCTGCCCATGATCGGCGTCGGGCTGCAGCCGCACATACACATAGCGCCGACCCTCCAGGATATAGCTTCAGGAGTTGACGCAGCCCTTCTTGCTGCCATTGAGCACTTAAGGACAAATGCGACAATCCTGCATTAGGGCATTGTTAAGGAAAGAAGAGGACGGATCTCTTGCGCAATACAAGAAGAACCGTCCCTTTTGTTTCGCTTTGTTTCCTTTGTTTGGGGGAGGCTCTTTTTGTTACCGTCTATATGTCACTCTTACGCCGGTTGCAGTCAGCACAGAGCAACTTGCAGTTCTCCGGGATTGTCTTGCCGCCCTTGCTCCACGGGGTTATGTGGTCGGCGTGCATTTCGTGTAGCCCAAAGCGCTTGCCGCATTTGGGGCAAATGCCGCTCTGTATCTCGTATGTGGCACGCTTCTGGCCCTCGGAGAACCGGCGGAGGCTAAGGGCCCTTTCATCACGGGAGAGAACGTAGGGGTAGATCCCCTTCTTGCTTGTGACATCGTCATCGATCATGAGATCCTTGATCTCTTGCTCCAGCTTGGCGGTATCGAACATTTGGCCCTTGTAACTGTCGTACAGCGGGCCCCAATCTAGGCCCTTTATCTCCTTCCGGTAGTTAGGGAAGGTGAGTTTGACCCACTCAATGACATTCCTGAAATAGGTCCAGAGCTCGTTGGCGTTTGGATCGTGCTGATGGGTGGACATATACTTCTCGATCTCCCCGTTGTTGATCCATTCCAGGGCCGTCTCCAGTATCTCCTGACGGATAGGCGAGCCGTTGACGTAGTCTTTAGACAGCAGGTAGGCGGCGCAGTTGCTCTTGCTGAACTTGAGCTTGGCGTCGGAGAGCCAGGGGCCAGTGTAGACAGCGTTGCGCAGCTCCTGGTCGGTGAGCTTTTCGCCAGCAATGTTGATAATGCGGAACCAGTCCAGCTTCTCCTTGTCGTTGCCTTCGCAGAAGTAGACCATGAGCTTGTAGTTCAGGATCTGCTCCTGTTCGGTAGTGGTCAGGTTGTGGAAGGCGCGGTTTTCTAGGGAGAAATCGCCCTTAACGTACTGACAGAAGCTGATTGTCCGTTGCTGGCCGTCCAGGACTTCAAACGTGCCATCGTCATTCTTGACCCAGTACATGACATTGAGCGGGAAGTTCTTACGAATGGTATCGATAACTGCGTTCCGCTTCTTCTCCTCATAGACAAACTCCCGCTGATACTTAGGGCGAATGTTCAGCAGGCCACTGTAGCCTATGACGCCCTCTTCGGCGTTGTCCACATACTTCTCGGCCACCGCTCGGACGGTAATCTCGTGCAATCCGATTTTCATCGCGCCGTTCCTTTCCGTTTTATCACGATCCTGTCGTAGAGACGGCGGTAAGTGCCGTCCCCATTAGGGAGATAGAACCGCATTCCGCCCGATACATATGTTCCTTTTGGGGCATAATCTGATATTGGATTACCAACAGTCCAGCTTGAGCCGATGATCTCAAACTGTCCGGGGTTATATCTGTCAAGGAAAGTAATTGGTACACCCATTTCTCCGTCGTAGTCGTATGGTATTTCGACTGTTTTCGATACTTCTATTGCGTCGTAATTGACATAGCGTGGGTATTCTTCGGGCTTGTACGGCTTGTATAGGTTGACGTTTTCGTGTCGCCCCTTGAAGTCAAGATTGGTGAACCATCTTACACCCTTGACACGGATGTACTTTGCGCCACTTTTATCTACCCGGAAACCTGCTGCCTGGAGGGGGTAGTAGTCCGGCACACGGAATTCACGGTCCCCGCTACGGATGCTTGGTCCGAGCCATATTCTGTTTTCTTGTAGCAGCTTAAAAATATCTTTATAAGTTATCGCATTCACATTGCCGATAATGAGGAACTTCTTGTCGTGCTCCACCAGCTGTGCGACATATTCACGGAAAAGAGAAAAAGGGGGGTTTGTTACCACAACGTCAGCTTCCTTGAGCAGTTCGATGCACTCAGGTGAGCGGAAATCGCCGTAACCACTCATAAGCGTTAAGACGTTTTTTCGATTCTTGAGCAGATACTCCACGTCGGCCAGATCGACGGCGCCGTCCTCGTTTTCGTCCTTGACCTCGGCGATCTCGACCTTGTAGGGATGCTTTGCCTCTGCACTAGGCACCGTAAGACTGCCCACATCAAACAAGGACAGTTGCTCACCTGCTACGGGCGATCCGGCGTAGCATGTGGCAATCAGCTTCTTGAGCCCTAGGAAGTTGAAGTTCATAGCGAAGTACTTGAAAAAGTTGCTCTCATATGGATCGTCGCAGTTGCAGAGCACTATTTTGTCCCTGAAGTGAGCCTGGTAATGGCGCAGCTCCTTTTCGATGTCCGTCAGTTGCGTATAGAATTCGTCGGCTTTATTCTTCTTTGCCTTTTCAAGCAGATCTGTTGCCACCGTTCGCCACCTCCATTCCAGAAAAGGTAGAGTTAGATTGTGGTATTCTCCACGAGCACGTAAAGTCCTGCCAAGAGGGCACCCAGTAGAAAAGAACCCCGTTCAAAAAGACGGGCTTAGTTCGCTCTTGGCACGTAAAAAACAGATTCGTGGAAAAATCGCGGATAATTTCTTTAGAGGTTACTGAAGTTGAGTAAATATGTAAAACAAAAAGGACCCGAAGGTCCTTGATATTGCTTGCTGGTGCCGAGAGCGGGACTTGAACCCGCATGTCCAGAGGACGCTTGATTTTGAGTCAAGTGCGTCTGCCATTCCGCCATCTCGGCACTGTGAGGTTGCGACATGAGTAGTATAGCATCGACGTTTGTTATAAGCAACAGGTGGGCAGCGCTCGCGCCTGTCCACCTGTTGCTTATCCCTGTCAAACTACAGCAGTCCCTTAGTCGGTTAGACCTTCTTCAGAACGATTGCCGTGCCCATGCCGCCGCCGATGCACAGCGAAGCTAGGCCGAGCTTAGAGCCGCGCTTCTTCATTTCGTGTACCAAGGTAGTAACGATGCGTGCGCCGGAAGCGCCTACGGGATGGCCGAGGGCAATAGCGCCGCCGTTGACGTTGCATTTCGCGAAGATGTCGTCTTGGCTGACGCCGTGCTCTTCGCTGAGTTCCTTCACCACGCCTAGTGACTGCGCGGCAAATGCTTCGTTGAGTTCCAAGAGGTCCATATCCGCGAGCTTCAGCCTGGCGTGCTTTAGTGCGGCGGAAACAGCCGGCACAGGGCCAAGGCCCATGACCAGCGGCTCTACGCCACCTTGCCCGATGCCGATTATCTCAGCTAGCGGGGTAAGGCCGTACTTTGTGACGGCCTGCTCGGAGGCCACAAGGATGAACGCCGCGCCGTCATTAATGCCGGAGGCATTGCCCGCTGTGACTGTGCCATCTTTCTTGAAGGCCGCGCGTAGCCCCGCAAACTTGTCGGCGGCCGCAGCGCGGTTTGGATACTCGTCTTGTGCCACGACGACGGTGTCTTTGCGGCCCTTAATCTCGACAGGCGAAATTTCGTCCTTGAAACGCCCGGCGTCCACAGCTGCGATGGCCTTCTTCTGCGAGTTGAAGGCAAAGTCATCCTGCGCTTGCCGCGAGATGCCATGCTTCTCCACAATGTTCTCGGCGGTGATGCCCATATGCACGTTGTTGTAGGCGTCTGTCAAGGCGTCGTGAATCATGTGGTCGAGGGCTTGCACGTGACCCATTCTGAACCCGGCGCGGGCGTTAGGCAAAATGTACGGGGTCATCGACATGTTCTCCGTACCACCGGCAATGACCACGTGATGCAACCCTGCCTTGATGTTAGCGTAGGCGTTAAACAAGGCCTTCATGCCCGAGCCGCAGACCATGTTTAAGCTATAGGCAGGTACGGAAATGGGGACTCCAGCTTTAATGGACACTTGGCGTGCAAGGCCTTGACCGAGCCCGGCGGGCAGAATGTTGCCGACAATAACTTCGTCGACGTCCGCCGCAGGAATGCCGGTCGTTTGCAGGAGGTCTTTAACTACTGCAGCGCCTAGCTCAGCCGGATGCACCGCAGCCAAAGCCCCGTTAAAGGAGCCAATGGCAGTGCGCTTAGCAGCTACTAAGTAAACCTTAGCCATTACTCTTCCTCCCTTAGTCTAAATTACAACACTAGGCCGCCGTCAACCGAGAGAACCGCACCGGTAACAAAGCGCGCCTCATCCGAGGCTAGGTACACATAAGCAGAGGCGATGTCGTCTGGATAGCCAAGCGTCTTTAGCGGGGACTTATCCTTCATCATCTCGAGTACCTTTTCCGGCATTTTGTCGGTCATGGGTGTCAGGATAAAGCCAGGTGCGACGGCGTTAACCCGAATGCCCTTGCGGCCGAGTTCTTTAGCCCAGCTCTTGGTGATGCCGATTACGCCCCATTTGGTGGCCGCATAGTTGGTCTGACCGAAGTTGCCGTAGATGCCTACGACTGAGGAGGCATTAAGAATAACGCCACCGCCTTGGTCGGTCATTACTTTGGCCACGGCTTGACCGCAGTTAAACACGCCCTTCAAGTTGACGTCGATGACGCGGTCCCACTCAGCCTCGGTCATTTTGGCGAGCGTGTTGTCAGCGGTGATCCCGGCGTTGTTAACAAGGATGTCAATGCGGCCGAATTGGCCCTGCGTGGCCTGTACCAAAGCGTCCACCATAGCGCGGTCGGTGACGTTGACGAGGCAACCGATAGCTTGCCCGCCGTTTTCGCTGATTTCAGTTACAGTGCGGTCGATATCCCCCTGGTTCATGTCGGCAACGACTACTTTGGCTCCTTCACGCGCGAATGCTTTAGCCGTCGCTTCACCAATCCCGCGCCCTCCGCCTGTGACGATGGCTACTTTGTCCTTGAGTCTCATGGTTACCCTCCTTCGTTATATTCAGCGCGAGAGGCAGAAAGGAGTACGCCTCCTTCCTGCCATCCCTCGCAGCCTGCAAGTTGGGGAAACGATGTGTGGGTGTTACGGGGGTTAGACTAGACCCATGCTGGCAAGAACTATAGCGACAATAGTAGCTAAGATAGGCATTACCAGCGACACGATGAAGATATCGAAGTAGGAGTCTTGGTGAGTTAGGCCGGTGACAGCAAGTAGGGTAAGCACGGCGCCGTTATGCGGCAGGGTGTCTAAGCCGCCGGAGGAGAGAGAGGCAATTCTGTGAAACGCTTCGGGGCTGATGCCTGTCGCCTGTGCTAAAGCCATGTACTCTGCTCCAAGCGCCCTAAGTGCGATACCTAAGCCGCCCGAAGCCGAGCCGGTGGCACCGGCAAGCGCGTTAACTGCTACCGATAGCGAGATGAGGGGGTTGCCACCGAGGTCCATCAGCGCTTCCGTCAGTGTCTTAAAGGCGGGGACGGCGCGCACGACCATACCAAAGCCAACCGCGGCACTGGTGTTAATAATCGCGATAAGCGAGGCGTTAGCGCCGGCGTTGATCGTGGCTACCAGTTTCTTAAGGATGCCCGGGTTAAGAGCGATAGCTACGACAATACCGGAAAGCAAAGCTAGGATGGGGGGGAACTTGAGGAACGGCAGGTTTAGCGTGGCAGGCACTACGATTATGGGTAGGAAGGAAAGGAAAATATTAGGGAGTTTCGAGACGTCAACGCTCTTTACAGTGCCCTTGCCTTCTGTAAAGACTTCGCCCGCCGCAGTAAGACGTTTTTCCTTCCAGACCATGTACAGGTATCCGCCTACCATCAGCACAATACCGGCGGCAATACCCATAATGGGCGCTGCAGTGGCTGGGGTCTTAAAGAACTCCATGGGGATAAGGTTCTGAATCTGCGGTGTGCCGGGAAGCGCAGTCATAGTGAAAGTGAACGAGCCAAGTGCGATGCAACCGGGGATGAGCTTGCGCGAGATGTTTGCTTCCTTAAAGAGCGCGAGCGCGAGAGGGTACATTGCGAACACAACAACGAACAAGCTTACGCCGCCGTAGGTGAGGATTGCGCAACCGGCTACTACCGCTAGAATAGCGCGTTGCTTGCCGAGGACTTGGATGAACCAGTGGGCGACAGCTTGTGCCATCCCGGTTTCTTCCATGATCTTACCAAAGATTGCGCCCAACATGAAGATGGGAAACCAAGAACGCGTGAAGCCGACAAAGCCTTCCATGTAAGTTGTCGTGTACGTGGTCAGCAATGGGAGGCCGCCGAATACGGCGACAACGAGTGCGCACAGTGGGGCGACCCAGATGATGGACATGCCTCTGTACGCTAGGAACATAAGGAGCGCCAGACCGAGAACTAATCCTAACACTATTTTCCCCTCCTCTTTTATATCGCATCCCCAAGCGGGACTTCTGCCCCGCTTAGGGCCTGCTGCCGAAAAGTTAGACTAGTTGAAGCCCCATGGGTGGTTCGAGGAAAATCCTGCGGTCCATAAGTTTGAGCTCAGGGCTGATGATCGGTTTAAAGGCCATCAAGTCCAAAATATCCTTTTGCAGGTCAATGCCGGGCGCGATCTCGGTCAGGACTAAGCCCTGCTCTTCCAGCCGGAAAACCGCCCGCTCTGTCACGTAGATAACCTTACGCTTGTTTTCGCGTGCGTAGTCGCCGCTGAAAGTCACGTGCTCAGCCTCTTCGATGAACTTGACATGCGGGCCTTCTTGGACGATCTTCAGTTGCGCGTCTTCTACCTTAACCTGTAGGTCGCCCGCGGTAAAGGTGCCGCAGAACACAACTTTCTTAGCGTTTTGGGTGATGTTCACAAATCCGCCCGCACCTGCGACGCGTACACCGAACTTACTTACGTTTACGTTGCCGGCTATGTCGCATTGTGCTAGGCCAAGAAACGCTACATCCAGCCCTCCGCCATCGTAAAAGTCAAACTGGTAGGCTTGGTCAATGATAGCGTCGGGGTTAGTGGAGCAGCCAAAGCTTAGGCCGCCAGCCGGCACGCCGCCAATCGGCCCGGACTCAATAGTCAAACGCAGGTGACCGCCTACGCCTTCTTCGTTAGCGACTAAGGCCACGCCTTCCGGCATACCGATGCCTAGGTTGGTGATAGCCTGTGGAACCAGCTCCATCGCGGCGCGGCGAGCGATGACTTTGCGCTCATCAAGTGGGAGCTTTTTCAGGGACTGCACTGGAACTTTAGCGTCACCGCAGTACGCCGGGTTAAAGTGCTCGGCAAATGTCTGCATATGGTTCTCGGGCGCGGCCACAACTACCGCGTCGACCAGAATGCCGGGGATTTTAACGAGGCGGGGGTCCAGCGTCCCCTTGGCCACCACGCGTTCTACCTGTACGATCACAAATCCGCCGGAATTGCGCACCGCTTGCGCGATAGAGAGGGCTTCGAGCGTCACTGCTTCTTTATGCATGGTCGTGTTGCCGTCCTCATCAGCAAACGTCCCCCGAATCAGCGCCACATCAATCGGGAACGTTTTGTAGAACAAGTATTCCTTGCCATGTACATGCATGAGTTCAACTACATCTTCGGTAGTGATGGAGTTAAGCTTCCCACCTTGGCGACGCGGGTCAACGAATGTCTTTAACCCCACATGCGTGAGGGTACCAGGTTTGCCGGCAGCTATATCGCGGAAAAGATGACAGATAACTCCTTGAGGTAAGTTGTAGGCCTTAATCTTGTTGGCTACTGCCATGCGACCGAGCTTCGGCGCTAAGCCCCAATGCCCACCTATAACTTTAGCCACTAATCCTTCGTGAGCTAGATGGTTCATGCCCTTCTCTTTGCCGTCGCCTTGCCCGGCCGCGTACACGAGCGTGATGTCGGTGGGGTGCCCCTCGGCCAAGAAACGCTTTTCGATGGCAGAAGTTAGTTCCTCGGGGTGACAGTTGCCCACAAACCCGCCGCAGGCAATGGTGGCATTGTCTTTGATGTGCGCGACGGCTTGCGCCGCGGACATAATCTTAGACCGCATAAATCGCCCTCCCTCTTTGTTTCCTTCAGCTTGAGTCTAAGCCGCAGGACAAATCTCGACAAGCAGGAAATTATGCGAATTTTGCTGTAATAGAGCCCGAAAAAGCGCCGTAATAGTGTTCAGAAAAGCGACAGGGCACACCAACTTAGTGTTCCCTGCGTGTTCTTCCGCCCGAAATGGGGCCAGAAGGTGTTTGGTTTTCCGTACAGACCTCAATTTTCCTCTTCTTTGCGTTCGAATAAATTGTGCTTCTGCATTTTTTCATAGAGGGAAGTGCGGCCGATGCCAAGCAACTTAGCTGCGGCGGCCTTGTTGTTAGCAGAGAGCCTGAGGCTCTCTAGGATAGCCTCTCGTTCCGCGGCCAGCATTACTTCTTCTAGTGTTCTTATGCGCTCTATGTGTCTGCCTGCGGCAATCTTCTCCGACAAGTGCTTGGGCTGAATCACCCACTCTTTGTCGAGCTGACCGATGGCCCGTTCCAGTTCGTTTTCCAGCTCGCGCACATTGCCCGGCCATGAGTAGCGGTGGAGCAGACTCATCGCTTTCTCGCTCACGCCCTCGATGTACTTGCCGTATTTCTGGATGTACTTGTCCAAGATATGTTCGACAAGGTCCAATAGATCTTCCTTCCTGTCTCGCAAGGGGGGGATTACAAGGCTCCATGAAGAGATGCGGTAATAAAGGTCCCGGCGCAAAAATCCAAGGCGCACTCTCTCCTCAAGGTCCTGATTAGAGGAGACGATAATGCGCACGTCAACGCGCTTTGGCGTTTCGGCGCCGATTTTCTCTACCTCGCGCTCCTGCAGCACGCGCAGAATTTTGGACTGCATGCTAAGGGGCATATCGGCAATTTCATCTAGAAAGAGTGTGCCGCCGTCGGCAATCTCAAACTTACCGGGCTTTCCGCCGGGACGTGCGCCTAGGAAAGAACCTTCCTCGTAGCCGAAAAACTCCATTTCCAGAAGGTCATTAGGGATAGCTGCGCAGTTGACCCGCACAAAGGGGTGCGCCGCCCGTCTGCTGTGCGCGTGGATGGCTTGCGCAAAGACCTCCTTGCCTACACCGCTCTCGCCTAACACCAAAACGGTGGCGTCTGACACGGCCGCTCTTGCCGCGTGCCGCTTGACCTCTGCGATGGCGGGGCTCTGGCCGATAATGTTCGCAAACGAAAATCGCGAGCGGTTAGCAGTGTTTATCTGTCCTTTGTAGAGCTCAAGCTGCTCCTCCATCTTGCTTAGCTTCTCGTGCAGAGCCTCTAGGTCACTCATCTTGCGGAACAGAACCTTACCTACCGCGCCTACGACCTCGCCGTTACTGATCATGGGAATGCGCGTGGCGATCATGTAATCGCCGCGGATCAGATGCAAGTCGGCGATCTCCGGCACCCCTGTTTCCAATACAATGTGCATGCGCGTGTTCTCAATTACGTCCGTGACATGGCGGCCAATAACGTCTTCCTCCTTGAGGTCCAAGAAGTTAAGGTAAGCTTGGCTCATCATCGTTATTATCCCACGCTTGTCTACCACAACAATGCCGTCGTAGGCGATTTCTAGGATGGTCTTAAGAATATCGCTGTAGCGCTTTTCGTGCTCTAGTTCGTGCTTTAGAACCTCCTGCTCGGAGATATCTTCTAGTACCAGCATTGCTCCCGTGGCAGATTCCCTACCCCTGAGCGGGACGGCCCGCACACGAAAGCGCCGTCCCGCGAGCGTGGTGGCAAAGGTCGTCTTTTCGCGCTGTGCAAGGTTCAGAAAGGGCTCTGTATCACTGGGGAGAAAGTCTCGCAGGGCCGCACCAAGTGCGCCTCTCCCGCCACACTCCGCAATGACAGCCTCCGCTTGGCTGTTGGCGTAAATTATTTTACTTGCAGCATCCACCCCTATAAGGGCAGCATCCATCGCTTCAATGATAGCGCGCAAATTCGCGTCGGCTGCATCGAGTCGCTCGAAATACGACTTAAGCAACGTCTGTCTGGTTAAGAGGCTCAGGGCTTTGCCGGCGGCGTCGACGAGAAAGACCGCGGGCGTATCCGCGTCGAGCATTTGGAGAACCTCGTCCTCCCTCCTAACTGAGGGCACCGCACGGTTAGCCAGCTCGGCTACTGCGGTTGTAAGCGAGAGGCCGCTCTGCACGCTCTCTGCCATGCGCCGTCGACTCAGGACGCCTACGGGCTTGCCCAGAGCATTGACCAAGGCGAGGTACTCGAGGTTGTAGAGCTCAAATGCCAACTTGGCCTCAATTAGGGTCTTATCAGCAGGTAAGAACCGATGTGCGTCCAACAGACCGTCTTTACCCTTCATACTTCACCAACCCTTACCGCTAACTCGTTTAATTATATCATGGCGAGAACGCTCGCTCCGAGCAACCAATATTTTCCACGATTTAGGCGGCACCTCAGCGCACAAACTACACTCGGTCGTAAGACTAAATTAGGAGGTGGGTTAGTGACAATCGCCAGTCAAGTTGCACAGTGCCTAGCCAACATCGAGAGCGCGGCGGCAAACCTCAAGAGCTTCTCTTTGCAGACACAGGACCAGCAAGCCAAGCAGATGTTTCAGCAGTTGAGTCAGACCATGGACCAATCCGCACAGCAGCTTAAAGGGAGAATGGACTACATTACGCAGCAGGAGCCGCAATACGCCCAAGAAATCCAAGGCACTTACGGCGGTACACAGAGCGGTCCACAGGGAACCGCGCAAAAGACAAAGCGCGATAGAGGCTCTACGTCCTACTAGGAGCCTAGAAACGGACAAGCCGGCAGGGAGGTGCGCACATGACCCTAGTTGTAGTATTGGCGCGCACGTTCGCTGCCTTTGTCCTTTTGCTTGGCATGGTTCGACTGATAGGTAAACAACAGCTGAGCCAGATGACCTTCTTTGACTTTATCGCCGGTATCACCATTGGCTCGATCGCGGCCATCGCTGCGACCGACCTAACGGTAGGCTGGGAGGCGTGGATGGCGCTTGTCATCTGGACGGGTCTAACTATTCTCTCTGCCAGTCTCGCCTTGTACAGCCGCAAACTGCGCAAGCTGCTAGACGGCGAGCCGACCATTCTTGTGCACAGGGGCAAGATTCTCGAACAAAACCTCGGCAAAGTACGCTACACGGTAGATGATCTGCGGGCCCAGATGCGCGCTAAGAATGCCTTTAGCTTTAGCGACGTGGAATACGCCATACTCGAAACTACCGGGGAACTTAGCGTAATGAAGAGCCCGCAGAAGGAGCCGCCCACACGCCAAGAGATGGGCCTCAGGGGAGAATACACCGGCATCGAAACAGAGCTTATAGTAGACGGGGAGATTGTGTCTGAGAACCTTGCGGACTTGCAGAAGGACGAAGTGTGGCTGCGCGCTATGCTTAAGGCTTACGGCGTGGAGTTCGTGAGCGAGGTGTTCTATTGTTCCATAGACGAGCAAGGGCACCTGTTCGTGGATAGATACGACGACCAAATCGAGCACATCCGCGACCCTAGCGACTATGAGCTAGATACTTGGGTGAACATGGACAAAGAGGACAGGCGCTAGGCCTGTCCTCTCTACTTAGCCAGATGGCAGGCCACATAGTGCTCGGGCCGCACCTCTAACCACTCCGGCACTTCGCTCTTGCAGCGGTCGATGACATAAGGGCAGCGCGTGTGGAAGCGACACCCAGCAGGTGGGTTAATGGGGCTTGGGACATCGCCTTGCACCACAATGCGCGTGCGCACTCGCCTAGCATCAGGCTGCGGGATGGCCGAGAGCAACACCTGCGTGTACGGATGGAGGGGCTCGGCATAGAGCTTGTCGGAGGTGGTCATTTCCACGAGCTTTCCTAGGTACATGACGCCTACCCGGTCGGAGATGTGCTTAACCACGCTTAAATTGTGAGCGATAAAGAGATAGGTCAAGTTGAACTCGTTCTGTAGGTCTTCTAAGAGGTTTAAGATCTGCGACTGAATCGACACATCAAGTGCCGATACGGGCTCGTCACACACGATCAATTTCGGGTTTAAGGCCAGAGCGCGCGCTATGCCTATGCGCTGTCGTTGGCCGCCGCTAAACTCATGCGGGTAACGGCGGTAGTGGTACGAGGCTAGCCCAACTCTCTCCAGTAGCTGCTTGACCTTGCCCTCCAGCTCGGAGCCACTCACCATTTTGTGGATGCGCAGCGGCTCGCCGATAATTTGCCCTACCGTAAGGCGGGGGTTCAGTGAGGAGTACGGGTCTTGGAAGATAATTTGCATGTCTCGTCGCTTAAGGCGCAGTTCCTTTTTGCGCAGTTTCAGGAGGTCTTGCCCCTCGAACTTTATGCTGCCGGAAGTCGGCTCTTGCAGGCGCAGGATGGTGCGTGCTGTGGTAGTCTTCCCGCAACCACTCTCACCCACTAAGCCTAGTGTCTCACCCCTCTGCACCGAGAAGCTGACGCCGTCGACTGCGCGCACGTGATTGACAACCCGGCGCAAGAAGCCTGCGCGTATGGGAAAGTGTTTAACCAGATTGTTAACTTCAAGTAACAGCTCGCTCATGCCGGCACCTCCCCCATGTTGTGGTCAGGTAGCGGATACCAGCAGCTGACGCGGTGTCCTTCGCCGATATCGACCTCAAGCGGGGATTCAGTATAGCACCTCTCCTTAGCGTAAGGACAGCGCGGGTTAAAGCGGCACCCAAGCGGCATATGCATGGGGTGTGGCACTACGCCTTTGATGACGTGCAGGCGGTCACTGGGCTTGTCTAAGCGGGGGATGGAATTGAGCAAACCTTCGGTGTAGGGGTGTTTGGGACGCTCAAAAAGGTCTATGGCGGTTGCCTCTTCCACAATTCTGCCCGCATACATCACTATCACTCGGTCGGCCGTTTCTGCCACTACGCCGAGGTCGTGCGTGATTAACACAATACTCATGGCCATCTCTTGGCGCAAATCTCGGATCAAATCTAGGATTTGCGCTTGAATCGTGACGTCAAGCGCCGTCGTCGGCTCGTCTGCGATAAGCAGCCTAGGGTTACAGGCAAGAGCCATGGCAATCATCACTCTCTGCCGCATGCCTCCGGAAAGCTGATGCGGGTAGTCTAAAGCGCGCCGCTCGGCACTGGGGATGCCCACTTTGCGCAGCATTTCAACTGCTTTGGCGAGGGCCGCGGGCTTACGCAGTTTCTGATGCAGCTCGAGCGTCTCAGCTATCTGATCGCCAATGGTAAACACGGGGTTAAGGCTGGTCATGGGCTCCTGAAAGATCATCGACATCAGGTTGCCGCGAATTCCCTGCATAGCTTTTTCGCTCTGGGATAGCAGGTTTTGCCCCAGCAACTTAATACCCTCGGCTTCCACTCGCGCCGGAGGAATATCGAGGAGCCGCATTACCGAGAGCATGGAGACGCTCTTGCCGCAACCGCTTTCCCCGACTATGCCTAACGTTTCACCTTGGGCGACGTGAAAGGTGATGCCATCTACAGCGGGGATGTAGTTCCCGTCCTTATCTCGAAACGAAGTTCTTAAGTTGTTAACTTCCAGCAATCGCTCAGTCATAAACATCCTCCTATCGGGTGGCACGGGGGTCAAGTGCATCGCGCAAGCCGTCGCCCACATAGTTAAAGGCCAACACGGTCACGAAGATGAACAGCCCCGGAATCGTGCTAATCCACGGTGCGCTGCGCAGGAGCGGTCTGCCGCCATTTAGGATGGTCCCCCAGCTTGGCGGCGAGATAACGCCCAGTCCAAGGAAACTAAGGCCCGACTCGACTAGGATGGCCCCGCCAATACGCAGGGAGGCGTTAACAATGATTGGAGCCATGGTATTAAGCAAAATATGCGTAAAGACAATGCTTGTATCTGTAGCCCCAACCGCGCGTGCGGCTTCCACGTAGTCCATTTCTCGCAACGAAAGAAACTGCCCACGCACCATGCGCGCCAGCCCCGGCCAAGCTGTCGCGCCAATCACTATCATGATGTTCATGGTGCTGCGCGGGAGAACAGCGATGACCGTCAGGAGGAGAAACATAGTGGGGAAGGACGCGACTACTTCTGTGAAGCGCATGAGGATGTCGTCAATGACCCCACCGAAGTAACCGGCGACAGCCCCAATTATCGTGCCGATAACTAAGGCAATGCCCGCCGCTACAAACCCCACCGCAAGGCTAATGCGGCTGCCCCACACCACGCGGCTAAAGATATCGCCGCCGATGCGGTCGGTGCCAAACCAACTGGTGAGTGATGGCGGTTTCAGGGACTTCGTAAAGTCCATATGGTCGTAGTGATACGGCGCAACTATGGGAGCAAAGATAGCCATGCCGTAGAGCAAGAGCAACACAAAGAGGCTGACCATGGCCAGCTTATGGCGGCGAAAACGGCGCCATACCATGCGCGCATAGGTTTCCTCCTTGGGCATCACGGGCACACCGGGTGTAACCGCAGCTGTAACAATAGGTTTCATCCCGCTCACCGCCTTAGTTGTACTTGATGCGTGGGTCGACTACCAGATAGAGCATGTCCGCAACAAACGCGCCCAAGACCATGAGCGACGCACCCAGCAAGTTAAAGGCCATGATCACTTGGTAGTCTCGTTGCATCACCGCGTTCCAGCTCAAGAGGCCGACACCGGGCCACGAGAAGATAGTCTCTATGATGACTGAGCCGCTAAAGAGGATAGGCAGCTCAAAGCCAATCAGCGTGACAATGGGCAACAGCGCATTGCGCAGCGCGTGCTTAAGGATTACCTTGCCTTGCGGCAGTCCCTTAGCCCTCGCTGTGCGCACATAGTCCTGGCTAATAACCTCCAACATACTGGCGCGCATATAGCGTGTGATGCTCGCTAAGTTTGTGAAACTCACCACTGCGAGGGGCAGGATGAGATATCGCACGCGGTCGACCACAAAATACCAAACCCCGTGTTCCGCAACTGAGACTCCCCACGTAGCCATCCCTGTGGTTTGGATAAAAGGGAAGCGCAGGCCTACATAGTAGAGGAGTAGCAGCGCCAACCAGAACTGAGGCATGGATTGCCCAAGGAAGGCATAAAAGGTCACCAAATGGTCAAACCACGAGTACTGTCTAACTGCAGAGATAATGCCGATGGGTATCGACAACAAGTAGATGATTATTATGGTCAGGAAATTAAGCAGCAGCGTAGCCGGCAGGCGGGCCATAATCATGGTTAGAACCGGCTCGCCCGTGACAAAGGAATTGCCAAACTCGCCACGAACAATCTGCCCGGCCCAGCGCCAATACTGCTCGGGGATAGACTTGTCAAAGCCATAGAGAGCTTCGATGCGCGCCTTATCCTCTGCGGTAGTGGTGCGGTCCGTCATGAGGTCAATGGGGCTACCTGGCGCTATATGCATAATGCCGAAAGAGACAATACTGATTCCGATGAGGAGAACAAGCATCTGTACAAAACGCCGCGCGATGTACCCGGCCAAGGCGTTACACCCTTTCCACGTAAGCTTATTGTGTACGTTCAAAAAACGGGCAGGGAGCAATTCTCCCTGCCCATTGCTCTCAGTGCTACCTGCCTATAAACCACTTCTCCGGGAACAACGTGCCGATGTGTGACCACACTATCCCTTGGACGCGCCTGTGGTGAGCTGCTACTTGGTTGCGGTTGTAGAGGAAGATGTAGGGGAGGTCGCGGTTTAGTATCGCTGAGATTTCCCAGTAGAGCTTGCGGCGTGCCTCTTGGTCAAAGGTGGCGCGAGCTTGCTCGATTAGGCGGTCGACTTGGGGGTTGTTGTAGCCGACGTCATTAAAGCCCATCAGAATGCCTTCAGCGTTGAAACCAGAGCTGGAGTGGAAGAAGATGAAGTTGTCTGGGTCTAGCCCCAGGGTCCAACCCCATTGGTAGATCTCGAATTCACCCGCATCGAGCTTGCCGAAGTAAACGGACACTTCAAACAGCTCAATGTTCATGTCTATCCCGACTGCGCGCCATTGGTTGCGGATAATGGCCAGCATTTCAACGCGAGTCTGGTCTCCGGAAGCGCTGATAAGGTTAAACGCTAGCCGCTGTCCCTGCGCGTTCATGCGTATGCCGTCCGCTCCCACCCTGTTCCAGCCTGCCTGTACCAGTAGGTCGATAGCCTTTTGCTGGTTGTGCGGATAGTTATAGACATTTGGATTGTGAGCCCACGACGTAGGTGGCTGGTCGGCGTTAATTACAGTGCCGTACCCCTTAAAGAGGGTAGTAACCATGCCTGGGCGGTCAAGTGCGTACTTCATGGCGTGACGGACGCGCACATCCCTAAAGATGGGGTGGTCCTGCTTCATGCCGACGTACCAGTAACCGTGCTGCTTTAGCTCCCTAAACTGCAGTCGCGCGGCGTGTTGCGTGCGCACGCGCTCGATGTCGTCTACGGGAATATTGCCCATCCAGTCGATTTGTCCGGCTTCAAGGGCTACAAGCATAGCTTGGGTGTCATGGATAATGCGGTAACGAATGCGCTCAATGTAGGGCTCGTTACCTGCCCAGAAGTAATTGGGGTTGCGCTCTAACACCACGAACTGCCCGGGGATCCACTGCCTGAAGAAATATGGCCCGGTACCGATGGGCGAGCGACTGCGGGGATGCTCGCGCAGTTGTGCTACCGGCGTGCCGCTAAAGATATGCCGCGGGATGATGCCGATAGTCAGTTTGGAGATGAACGCCGCATCCACCTGATTAAGTCGGATAACCAAGGTGTGGTCGTTCGGGGCGGTGATTTCGCGCACCGCACGGAAGTCACGCCTGCGCACACCGGTGTAGTCGGGATGCATAATGGTGTCATAGGTGAACTTGACGTCGTGGGCTGTAAACGGGCGGCCGTCGTGCCAATTCACGCCACGGCGCATGAAGAAGGTCAAAGTGAGGTTGTCTGGGCTGACTACCCAGTCCTCTGCGAGGTCACCCATAAACTCGAGGCGCTCATTGGTGCGCACTAGGCCGTTGTGAACCATGCCGATAACCGTGTTTGACCCGGCATCGGTGCTAAGGATTGGATTTAGCGTAGTGGGGTCGCCACCTAGGCCAAGCACGATTTCGCCGCCCACGGCAGGCTCTATCGGGGTAGTGATGGCCACGGTATTTGTGGCTGCGATCCAATCCACTTTGCTTTCCAGAGTCTCGGCCACAAAGCGACCCGGCACCATGGTGCGGCCGTTGAGAATCTGCGGCGCGACGTCGATGGGCATAGGTGCGCCGTTTACAAAGGCCATTCTCTGCCCGAGTGTCAGCCTGACCGTGGTTTGTCCCCTAGTGCCACGCACGGTATTGGTGGCCTCGTCCCAATCCACTCTTGCTCCCAGAGCTTCAAAGATGGCGCGGAAGGGCACCAATGTGCGCCCGCTCACTATGGCCGGGGCGACGTCGGTTACCAGTGGCCTGCCGTTTATGTTCACGGCAATTCGCGTCGATGCTGTGGCTGAGGGCCCGGAGACGTAGAAACCGGCGCCTAAGAGCGACACGACCGCCAGAACAACCAGAGCTTTTCTTACCATTCATTTCCCTCCTCAATAATGTCGGTGCGAGAAGCAATACTTCTTCATGCATTATACTATTTTAGCCATGGCTAATCCTGCATTTTGCGCAAAAAATATCGCAAGCCAGGCAAGTCAGCGAGCCACGGGCACGATTTGGGCCGTGCCGCGCGCAGGGCTATGAATATATATACATGATGTGGACAACTATACAGGAATCAGCCGATCAAAGCAACGCCTTTTCTATTGCGTTTCTATGTCATTTCTTAAGCTTTTGTGCTTCTGCATATACTATTGTGGCTTAAGAAAGGGGCGGGAAAATGCGGCTTGCTCGTGTCGTTTGTGTGCTGGCTCTAATTCTGTGTTGCGGCGTGTCATGGTCAAGGGCTTCGACCCATGGAGGTGCCAGGCATTCCATAGTTATAAACCTGCCTGAGTTTAGGCTCCGACACTTTGTCGGTCAAGAGCTAATCGCCAGTTACGCTATTTCCATTGGCAGGGTAAGTACGCCGACACCGGTATCTCTGCCTGCGCGTCGTTTTGAGATCTTTAACAAAGTCAGACATCCCGCATGGCGAAGCCCGATAACGGGTCAGGTCATGCCAGCCGGGCCGGCTAACCCGCTAGGCACACGCTGGTTAGGACTCATGACTATTGACCGCATTATGCTGCGGGGCAACGAAACGTGGGAGTCGCTAGCGCGGCAGCACCGGACCACGGTGAGTTCCCTGCGCCGGTGGAACAACCTGCCGGCTACGGCGCGCGTAGTGGCGGGCATGACCTTAGAGGTTCACCGCCATGACGGCTATGGCATCCACGGCACAAACGCCCCCGCTTCGGTTGGCACTTCTGTCTCGCTGGGTTGTATGCGCATGCATAATCGGGATGTGGAAAGACTTTTTGACGCGTTGCCTGACGGCGTGCGCATACCGGTTACTATTTCTTACGAGCCTATAGTCATGCGGACTGATCCGGTTACGTTAGAGCCGTTTCTGGAGGTCTTTCATGACGTATATGGGCGTATGCGGGATAAGAGCCAGCAGTTAGACGGCGTGGCGGCGCAAATCGGTGCTGTGGTGCCGGGGTGGCTGCGTATGAGTCTGCGCGAGCCATTTGCAGGTTCGTTTGTTTTGAGCCATCTCCCGCGTGTGGAAAACAACGGCCGGTTAGTGGCAGTAGGCGCGCTAAAGCGGGAGAATGGTTTGTTCTTGCCGCTAGCCGTAATGGAGCAGCTGCTTGGGGAGAAATATACGGAGTCAGGGGGCGAGGCTTTCTTGGGGAAACTGCAGCTTGCGCCTCTGGATGTTGTTGCGTATAACCAGCAACTATTTTTGCGCGGCGGGCTTGTAGCCGCAATGACAGGCCGGGGCTATTTTTACGACGAACTACAGAACGCCGTGCAGCTCTCGTCCACCCGGCTAGTGGTTAATGGCGGGACTGTCGCCTTCAACAGTGTGTTTGTCCACCCCGAGTTAGGCCCGCTGGCAAATGTGGATGACCTCGCTCAAGGGTTAGGCGTTGCCTTAAGCGACGTGTCCCCAGATCACGTTTTGCTTGGCGGGCAGCGCTTAGCCGTCCACAGACTTGGCACGCTGACTTTTGTCACCTTGCCTGAGCTTAGGCGCGTTGCTCCGCACTCCACTTGGGACTTAGCCAGCGGTGCTTTAGTTGTGAGGTGAGAGGTGTGACTTGTGAGTCGTGAGCTGTCTACGGAGCACCTCGTCCTCCACAAAGTGCAAAGTGCCAAGTGCAAAGTGCAAATGCTATAATCATCATGGAACTAAATTCTCAGCCATGCGTCAATATTATGCATGGCGAAAGGGGTGTGACGGGGTGCCCGCAGTAGACACAGACCAATGGCTTGTCCAAAGGAGCCTAGCAGGTGACACCGACGCCTTTCGCCAGATAGTTGAGCGTTACCAGTCGAAGGTCTATAACTTGGCCTTGCGCATGACCGGCAACCCAGAAGACGCACTAGACGCAGCGCAGGAGAGCTTCATGCGCGTCTTTCGCTCGCTAAGCACGTTTAAGGGTGACAGCACCTTTAGCACCTGGCTCTATCGCATTGCCAACAACATTGTGTTGGACGAGCTGCGCAAGCGGCGTCGCCGTCCGCTCGTGGTCATGAGTACAGATGCTTTCGTCGCAGGTGAAGAGGGCGAACATCCCCTCGAGTTTAGCGGGCCTGCGTCTCAGCAGCCGGAAGAGCAGGTGGTGTGGGCGGAACGACGCAGGGAGATTGAACAGGCCTTACAGGCAATTTCGCCGGAGCACAGACATATTTTGCTGCTTAGAGATGTGGAGGGCTTTTCTTACGAGGAAATTGCCGAGATGCTTAACCTTAACCCCGGCACGGTTAAGTCGCGCCTGAATCGCGCTCGCCTTGCGGTTCGCGAACGCCTTTGCAGTACGGAACATATTGACGACACTTACGTCGATACAGGCAGAAGGGAGGCGAAGTAGGCCATGAACTGCACACAAGTACGCGAACATCTCTCGGAAATTCTCGACGGGCAAACGCCTCCGGAACTAGTGCGCCACCTTAACGCATGCACGGAGTGCGCTACGCTCATTGTCGAGTTGCGCAAGGATATGTCCTTACTTGCGACTGTGCCTGCTGCTCCTGTTCCGCCGATTTTGCTGGCTAGAGTTATGGGCGAGGTAAACAAGGTCTCTCATACAAGAAAGGCTTGGCGCTTTTTCGTGCCTCGCCTAGCTCCTGTGGCGGCGGCCTTGGCGGTGACCGTGCTTAGCTATAATCTAACGCCCGATTTATGGTCCTGGCAGCGCGCAAGTCAACCGCCACAGATGATGAGCGAGCAGAGCGATGCCACACTTGAGACGACCACCGAAGATACGGCGCAAATTTTTAGGGCGGCTATAGAACCCGAGGATGCCAGCAAGAGCATGGCTGCGTTACCCACACCCCAAAGCCCCTGGCTCATTTCCTCCCTCACAGGCGGTGCCGCGTTCGCCCTCTGGAGCGGGGTAGTGTAC
>CAYGHR010000017.1:10500-21352 GCA_964349715.1 uncultured Peptococcaceae bacterium | reverse complement strand
CACTCCTTGTTGCTTCTTGTAGACCGGATGACCGCGGTAAGATAGAATTGTTGTGAAAGCAACACGGGGCGGGGGGCACGGCATGCGTGGTTTAGGCATTGACATTACACCCATCGAGCGCATTGCCGGACTTGACCGCGCCTACCCCGAGAGGTTCCGCAGCAAAGTCTTAGCTCCCGGGGAGGTGGCTCGCACTGCGGAGTCCCTCGCCGGGCTATGGGCGGCGAAAGAGGCTGTGAGCAAGGCGCTTGGGACAGGCTTTCGCGAGTTTGGTCCCCGCGATATCTGCATTGGATACGATGCGCACGGAGCCCCCACGGTGACGCTAATGGGACGGGCCGCGCAGGTAGCATGTGAGCGTGGCATTACGCATGTGAAGGTGTCAATATCGCACGCAGGGGGCATGGCCGTAGCTTGTGCGGCTGCGCTGTAGCGGCAAGCGTTAATCAGTAAGCGAGAACCTAGTAGGAGAAGTGATTGGACATGGCCCCTATACGTTCGACAGTCGCCGACATCGCACTTGACCACATTGCCCTAAATGTACAAGCCATACGCGGGGTTATTCCTGCGCGTACCGAGATTATGGCCGTGGTAAAGGCCGATGCCTATGGGCATGGCGCGATTGAGGTGGCTGCTTTGGCTTTGTCCGCAGGCGCAACGCGCCTAGGGGTAGCTGTCTTGGATGAGGCGGTAGAACTTAGACGGGCGGGGATTGGTGCACCCATTCACATCCTAGGACACGTCGATCCTCAATGTTCCGAGCAAGTGGTGAAACTTGGACTCACGGCAACGGTGTACGACCGTGAATCTGTGCTGGCGCTTTCCAGTGCGGCTACGCGGCTCGCACGGAAGGTGAAAGTCCATGTAAAAGTAGACACCGGCATGGGGCGACTAGGCGTGCGCCCGCACGATGCAGTTGGGTTTGCTGAGCTCGCGATTGGCTTACCGCATCTGGAAGTTGAGGGTATTTTCTCGCACCTAGCCTGCGCCGACGCGCCCGACCTAGCATCAGCGCGTGGCCAGATTGCAGCTTTCCATGAATGTTGTCTGCGCCTAGAGTCGAGAGGGCATCGGCTTACGAGACATATCGCCAACACGGCAGCTATCTTGGCTCTGCCCGAGAGTCATTTCGACATGGTAAGACTTGGACTTGGGTTGTACGGGATGTACCCTTCGCCTCACATGCGGCCCATCGTGAAGCTGTATCCCGCCATGTCCTTGCGCTCACAGCTTTCCCACGTCAAGTGGGTGGAGGACAAAACCCCTATCGGCTACGGTTGGACCTACCGCGCGGCCGGCCAGCGGCAAATCGCGACCGTGCCTATAGGCTATGCCGATGGGTACTCGCGACGTCTCAGCAATCTAGGGCAGGCAGTAGTGGCGGGGCAGAGAGTGCCGCTGGTCGGGCGAGTATGCATGGACCAGTGTATGTTCGATGTCACGGGTGTGGCGGCGAAGCCGGGGGATGAGATCATACTCATGGGCGTGTCCGAGCAGGAGGAGATCTCGGTAGATGAAGTGGCAGCTTGGATGGATACTATCAACTACGAGGTGACCTGTCTGATCAGCAGGCGCGTCGCGAGGGTCTTCTGGCGCAACAAAGCAGTCTCAGGGGTGCGCACCTTACTTGGGCGGATGCATTAACTTCCCGTTTGTTGACACACTTATCTTGGGGTAGATATAATTAGGTACGGCGGGCATGTCCGAATCGGAGAGGGTGTGGCGCGGTGGCAGTCACAAAGCGCATAATGGTTACTCTGCCTGAGCATCTTTTGGCAGAGCTAGACAGGCTGGTGCATGAAACCAGCGGGAATCGCAGCCAACTCGTGCAGGAAGCGATGCGTTCTTACCTGCAAGCTAGGCAGAAACGGCACCTCTACGAAGCCTTGAAACACGGGTACATGGACATGGCGGAGATAAACTTAGCCCTCGCACGCGAGAACTTGGAATTAGAGAACGAAGCCTTAGAGAAAACGAGAGCAGCGGGTGGAGTGAGCTAGGTTGAACATCAGGCGTGGCGACATTTACTATGCGGACTTAAGCCCCGTGGTAGGCTCAGAGCAAGGTGGAGTTCGCCCGGTACTGGTTGTGCAGAATGACGTAGGCAACAAATATAGCCCCACGGTCATTGTTGCAGCCATAACTTCGCAGATTGAGAAGGCGCGCCTGCCCACGCACGTAGAGATAACGCCGCAAGAAACCGGACTGGAACGCAATTCGGTTATTTTGCTTGAGCAAGTGCGGACTATTGACAAGCAGCGGCTCACGCACAAAATCGCCCATCTGGAAAAAGAAGTGATGGACAGGGTAAACGCCGCTTTAGAGATCTCTTTAGGCCTTATATCTTTCTAACTGGGAGCCTATGATAAAAGGGTCCTTTTTCGTATGTGTGGGAGGAAAAGGGCTACGGCAGCAGAACTTAACGGGGGGAGGGATGCCTATGAAGCGGTTACCGCGAGCTAAACTTGCCATGCTGCCTACAGCCCTAGAGGAAAGTCCTCGCCTCAGCAAAGAGCTTGGCATAACCTTGTTTGTCAAGCGCGACGATAATACGGGCCTTGCGCTCGGGGGCAACAAGGCCAGAAAACTGGAGTACTTGGTAGGGGAAGCGCTTGAACTTGGGGCGGACACCCTGATTACCACCGGGGCGCCGCAGAGTAACCACTGCCGGATGACCGCTGCCGCAGCGGCAAAGGTGGGGCTTGCCTGTCACCTTGTGCTGAACGGCACGACTTTGGCAGTGAAACAGGGCAACCTGTTGCTAGATGAGTTGCTCGGCGCGAGAGTCCATTTTCTTGGGAGCGACGACGCGAGCCTAGCTCCGGCGCGCATGCAGGAGCTTGCAGACGAACTTGCCGCCGGTGGCGCCAGGCCGTACCTTGTCCCGCTCGGAGGGTCTTGCGCAGTGGGGGCGATAGCATATGTCACCGCTGTCGAGGAAATGCTCGCCCAATCCGCCGCCCAACACGACCAACACTTCGACTATATTGTGCATGCCTCAGGGTCGGCCGGCACGCAGGCCGGGCTCATCGCAGGAGTGAAGTATTTTGGCTTGCCGACGCGGGTCATCGGCATCAGCGTTAGCCGGCCGCGTCCGCGGTTAGAGCGCGAAGTCATGGAGTTGTGTCGGGAGACACTCGCCCACGGAGGGGCCGACGTGCCGGTAACGGAGAGCGATGTAGTTGTCTACGACGAGTATGTAGGTCGAGGATACGGCCTGCCCACGGCGGCGTCCACCGCAGCGCTAGAGCTCTTTGCGCGGCGCGAGGGCCTCATTCTCGACCCTGTGTACACGGCTAAAGCCGCGGCGGGCCTCATCGACTTAGTGCGGCGAGGGTGTATTCCCGCGGGCTCTCGCGTGCTGTTCTGGCATACGGGGGGTATGCCGGCACTCTTTGCCGATGTCTCGTTACACTGGAGGGAAAGAGCATGAAACCTGTGATTGGGATTACCTGTTTTCATGACTGGCCGGAGCAGCGCCATCGCCAAAACGACACCTATATTAACGCTGTCAAGAAGGCCGGGGGGTTGCCGATTTTACTTCCCTGTCTTGCACACGAGGCAGACCTGGCCCTGCACTTAGACCTTGTGCACGGGCTGTTGGTGGCAGGCGGCCCTGACGCAGACCCCATCTTTTTCGGGGAAGAACCGGAAGAGGGTTTGGGCAACGTCAATCCCTGCATGGATGCCTACGAGATACCGCTCATAGCCATGGCGCTAGAGCGCAACCTACCCGTGCTCGGCATCTGCCGGGGCGAGCAGATGCTAAATATCGCCGCCGGGGGTTCGGTCATCCAACATCTGCCTGCTGCAGTGCGGAGGGTGATTAAGCATCAGCAGTCCGCGCCCCGCAGTTACGTGACCCACTCCATTGACATTGCCGCCGACACACTGCTGTCGCGCATCCTCGGAGCGGGGAAGACGAGAGTCAATAGCTTTCACCACCAAGCCGTCAGTCGGGTTGCCTTAGGTTTTTGCGTTTCGGCTGTGGCGCCGGATGGCGTAATTGAAGCCGTCGAGTCCACCGAGCACAAGTTTGTCCTAGGTGTGCAGTGGCACCCGGAGTGCATGTGGGACAGCACGCCTAATTTCGACTCTTTGTTTACTGCCTTTGTGTCGGCGGCCAAAGACTATGAACAGCTACCCTAGACCCCGCCCGCGTGAGCTTGGACTCATCTTTGGTGCGCTGCCGACAGGTGGGCGTAACGCCATTACGGACGTGCCGGAGGTTTTGGTTGGGCATGCCGACGTGGTGCAGGGGGAAGACGTGCGCACGGGTGTAACAGTCGTCCTCCCGCACGCAGGCAATATCTTTCGCGAAAAGGTAGAAGCCGCAGTATACGTCATGAACGGCTTTGGTAAGGCGGCAGGGGTCACGCAAATTGAGGAGCTAGGAGTCATGGAGACGCCTATCGCTTTGACAAATACGCTTAGCGTCCCGGTCGCTATCGAGGGACTCATAGAGTACAGCTTAACGCATAACCCTGAGATAGGCACAACCACCGGCACGGTAAACGCCGTGGTGGGTGAGTGCAACGACGGGTACTTAAACGATATTCGCGGGCGGCATGTTAAGCCGTCTCATGTAGCCGAGGCTCTCGCTGATGCCCGCGGCGGCTATGTGCCTGAGGGCGATGTGGGTGCAGGCAAGGGGATGGTGTGCTTTGGCTACAAGGGGGGTATCGGCACCTCTTCTCGGCTTGTTGGCGATTACACTTTGGGGTGCCTAGTGCTTACGAACTTCGGGCGCAAAGAACACTTGACTATTCTCGGACGGCCGATAGGCAGACAGCTAGCCACTCGGTCGTCAGCGAGCGCAAACGCCAGCTCCGATGGGTCAGTGATTATTATCTTGGCAACTAACGCGCCCCTTGACGCGCGTCAGCTTCTGCGTGTAGCGCGGCGCGGCGGACTCGGCCTAGCCCGCGTCGGCAGTGTGGTTTCACACGGGAGCGGGGACTATGTGTTTGCCTTTTCCACTGCCAACAAGACACATCATTTTGAGGAGAGAACCGAAGTCCCGCGTCTTCAGTTCAACGAAAGCAGCCCACTCATGACCGGGCTTTTTCAGGCCACGGTGGAGAGCATAGAGGAGGCGGTGGTGAACTCGCTGTTTGGAGCGGACACTGTCGCCGGGCAACGAGCGCGCGTAGTGCAGGCACTGCCTGTGAAGAAGGTCTTAGAGCTATTACGCTATTAGGCAGGGAGGCAAGTATGTGAAAAAGCCGGTCAAGAAGAAGGGCGTTAAGGAAAAACCTAGCCCGCACGGCACGCCGATTGGCGCGCAGGAGGTCGAGCTGCTCAAATGGACAGTGACGCCTTTCCGCGAGGAGCCAAAGAAGGGTGTCATCTTCGGGCTCAGTTGCGCCCTGTTTATCGCGTTACTATATATACTTTATCGGGAGATAATATGGGTAGCCCTGGCGGTGGGTGTCCTCATGGCAGCCTATGGGCAGTACATTTTCCCGTCCCACTACCGGCTTACGACGGCGGGGGTGGAAGTGAAGTCCTTGTTTCATAAGGTCAAGCGAGCGTGGTCGCAGTACACAGGTATGCGCAAGCATCCTGACGGCGTTTTTCTGGTCTACGGCATAGGCAGACGGAGTAGGTTGGGCCACTTCCTGTATTTTGGTGACCGGAAACCTGAGGAAGTGCTGGCCGTCATCGGCAGATTTATTACGCAAACCAAATAGAGCGAAAGCGAGGTTAAGGTCATGGTGTTAGGTGTAGCCGATTTGACTCCTGAGCGTCGCGACGAATTAATCTTAAAGGTGGCTGAGAAAATCGAGCGGTTCGATCTCATCACCCCAGCTATTTTTTTCCTGCAAATGAGTAAGCCCCTGTCCTTTGTCGGCAGTCAGGCTTTGCTGGGCTTTGCGCCCATGGCGGGTTTAGTTATGGACGAGAAGCTGCTCGAGGAGTTTAGTCAGATTCTGGCCGACCGTGAAAACGTAGAGCGGTTAATGGTCTTGCTGGAGGAGCGGGAGGCGCAAAAGCGCAAAAAGTCCTAACATTGACAATTGACACGCTTATTTCGGTAGGCGTGATTTTTTCGGGCCTTGTGATATAATACTTAATTGTTGTGAGTGTTCCACCGGGATTCCCAAGTACGAAGGAGGATTAGGAACATCATGGAGCAGAACCGTAAACTACGGTCGATTCTCGCTACAGACTGCGGTAGTACCACCACCAAAGCCATTCTCATTGAGTTGGTGGACGGCGTGTACCGCCTCGTGTGTCGCGGCGAGGCTCCGACCACTGTTGAGGCTCCTTTTGAAGACGTTACCATGGGAGCGCGTAACGCTATCCACGAAATCGAGGAGCTAATGGGGCGCACTTTTCAGGACGAGGCCGGCATCATTACGCCGCAGCGAGACAGCAAGGTGGGGGTTGACATTTACCTCTCCACTAGCAGCGCGGGCGGCGGTCTGCAGATGATGGTGGCAGGGGTAGTCAAACAGATGACAGCCGAAAGCGCTGAGCGCGCCGCTCTCGGTGCCGGTGCCATCGTTATGGATGTCATAGCTATTAACGACGGACGGCTTCCGTATCAAAAAATCCAGCGCATTCGGCAGCTGCGCCCTGACATGATCCTCATGTCAGGCGGAATTGATGGCGGCACGGTGACGCATGTGGTAGAGCTAGCCGAGCTAATCTCGGCAGCCGAGCCGCGTCCCCGTCTGGGCATCGGCTTTAACCTCCCCATAATTTACGCCGGCAACAAGGAAGCACGCAAGCACATCGAAACCACGCTCGCAGAAAAGACTGATCTGCGGATGGTAGATAACCTGCGCCCTGTGTTGGAAAGAGAAGTACTCGGTCCGGCCCGTGAGGAGATCCACAATCTGTTTATGGAGCATGTTATGGCGCAGGCCCCCGGCTACAACAAGCTGATGAGTTGGACCGATGTCCCGATTATGCCGACTCCCGGGGCTGTGGGCAAGATGATTGAGACCGTAGCCCGCCAGAAAAAGATGTCTGTAGTAGGTGTGGATATCGGCGGCGCCACCACTGACGTGTTCTCCGTATTTGCCGACACGTTTAACCGCACTGTGTCAGCTAACCTAGGTATGAGTTACAGCATCTGCAACGTTATGTTAGAGTCGGGGATAGATAACATCATGCGCTGGGTGCCCTTTGATATAGATGCGGCGGATCTGCGCAACCGTATCCGCAACAAAATGATTCGCCCCACTACCATCCCCCAGACCATGCAGGAACTAATCATTGAGCAAGCTATTGCGCGCGAAGCTCTACGCTTAGCCTTTGAGCACCATAAGTCTTTGGCAGTGGGCTTGCGCGGCATCCAGACGCAGCGCGACATCGCCGAAGCATTTGAGCAGACGGCAACCGGGGCTACCCTAGTCGACCTAATGCGGCTTGGCATGATTGTCGGGTCCGGCGGTGTGCTGTCACATGCTCCCCGCCGTGTGCAGAGTGCCCTCATGATGCTTGATAGCTTTGTGCCCGAAGGCTTCACTCAACTAGCCGTCGACTCCATCTTCATGATGCCGCAGTTAGGCGTCCTCTCAAGCGTGAATCCGGAAGCGGCGCAGCAAGTCTTCGACCGCGACTGCCTGATTCGCCTAGGCACCGCCATTGCCCCCGTGGGTACAGCTAAAGAAGGGGACGACTGCGTCAGCGTCAAGATTACCACGGCGCAAGGCGCAGTCATTGAGCGCAAAGCCACGTACGGCTCTATGCATTTAATCCCACTGGCCGAGGAAGAAACGGCGGAAGCAGTAGCTAAGCCCGCGCGCGGCTTTGACCTCGGGCGGGGCAAAGGACATGAAGTGCATGCTAAGGTGCACGGCGGGGTGGTCGGCGTGATCATCGATGCGCGCGGCCGTAGTCCCCTCGGGTTGCCTAGCGATAAGGCAAATCGCCTGCGCAAGTTAGTGGAGTGGTACAAAGCCCTTGATGCCTACCCCATGGACATTCTTGAGAAGTATCTCGGTTAAGGAGGAAATGGCTAATGGCTAATGCATACACCCCCGGTTTGCTGGTAACAGAGTCCATCGTCGTCCGCAAGCGCCGCCGCCTTCCCATACCGGGAGAAGTTATGGTCAAAGTAGGAGACGTGGTGAGGCCGCACGACGTAGTGGCGCGCACGCAGATTCCCGGCGACCCCGAAACAGTCAACATTGCCAACCAGCTAGGCCTTGAAGGCGAAGAAGTGCTCGAGGTCATGAAGAAGAAAAAGGGCGACCCCGTCAAGAAGGGCGAAGTCATAGCGGAGAAGGTCTCCTTCTTTGGCTTGTTTAGGGCGCCTGTTCATTCTCCGATCGACGGCACTGTAGACAATGTCTCCGGCGTCACCGGCGTTGTCACGTTGCGTCGCCCGGCTGTGCCGGTGTCGATCCCCGCATACATCCACGGCACGGTGAGCGAAGTCATCCCGCGCGAAGGCGTAGTTATCGAGACGCCTGCCGCGTTAATCCAAGGGATTTTCGGGGTGGGCGGCGAGACGCAAGGCGTTTTGGAGGTAGTAGCCAAGACGAACGCCGACATCTTAAGCGGGGATAAGATTAAGCCCGAGCACAAAGGCAAGATAGTCGTGGGCGGGTCACTTGTGACTGCCGATGCGCTTAAGAAGGCAGCCCAAGTTGGCGCGGCCGGCTTAGTGGCAGGTGGGATTATCGACAAGGACCTCATCGAGTACCTCGGCCACGACATAGGCGTCGCTATCACCGGCGCGGAGGACATCCCCATTACCGTTATTCTCACAGAGGGCTTTGGCCGGATTAACATGGCTGACAAGACCTTTGCCCTGCTCACTTCCCTGCATGGGAAGGTCGCTTCAATTAACGGAGCGACGCAGATTCGCGCCGGGGTCATGCGGCCGGAGATTATTGTCACCAGCGAAGGCATGCGGCAATCCAAAGAGCGAGACATGACTAGTGGCATGGAGGCCGGTACGCCCATTCGCGTTATTCGCGAGCCGTATTTCGGCAAGTTGGCCACAGTTCATTCCCTCCCACCGGAACTGCATGTAATCGAGACCGGCGCCAAAGTGCGCATCCTCACTGCCAAGTTGGCCAGCGGCGCAATTGTCACTATCCCCCGCGCTAACGTGGAACTAATAGAGGGCTAGAGAAGAGTAAGCGAATACCCCTCCTGCACACACTAAGGAAAAGTGTGGGGGGGGTTTTGTGTTCAAGCTTGTGCCAGTGGCCGAGCCGGACGATGCTAGACAGGACGCTCTAATCGAGGCCGCAGTGAAGACAGTTCAAAAGTACGGTCTGGAAGTACCCGCCGTCTTCCTCGGCGAGGCTATGAAACCAATGTCCTTTGCCGCCGGGCAATTTGTCCATGCCTTCGCCTTCTTGCCCGCCGCCATCTGGCAGAACGAAGACGATTGGCAACAGGTGGCCTTCATTCTATCTGACCGCGAGCGGTTAGAAAAGCTGCTGCGGCGACTTGACAGCCACCTGGACGGCACGTAAAGTATTATCGTAGCCGAAATTTCAGGGGGTATTAATATGAGTTTGGCCCCGGCACTGCAGGCGAGACACATTCCCATCCAAGAGCTAGGGGCTAATCCATCCTCCGCCGCGGTCAGGAAGCAGGTTCTAGGGTTAGCACTGCCTGCGATTGTAGAGCAGTTATTGATGTCCCTTATCCATATGGTGGATATGATGATGGTAGGCAGTCTTGGTGCCGGTGCCATTGCCGCCGTGGGCTTAAGTAACCAACCTATGTTTGCCGCGCAAGCGCTGTTCTCTGCCGTCAGTGTGGGCAATACTGCCGTCATCTCCAGATTAATGGGAGCACGCGATGTCGAGGGGGCGAACCACGCCGCCAAGCAGTCACTGCTTTTGGCTCTGGTCTTGTCGGGGCTTCTCACGGTCTTTGTCTGGTTTGCCGCGCCTATGATCATCTCTTTTATGGGCGCAGAGCCGGATGTTTTACCCCTAGGTATTGCTTACACGCGCATCGTAGGGCTTAGTCTGTTTTTCTCGTTGACTAGCCTTATCTTAAACGGGGTGCTGCGCGGCGCGGGAGATATGAAGACGCCTATGCGCGTCAACATCATTGCCAATCTGCTAAACTTACTCGGGAATTACCTGCTCATTTTTGGCCACTTCGGGTTTCCCGCTTTAGGTGTAGCCGGGGCGGCTTATGCCACACTGTTCAGTCGCCTGGCAGCGCTAGTTCTAGTTCTGCTCACATTCTTTTCGGGAAAGCTCATACTGCGATTTCACTGGCTCGACGACTGGCGGCCTGACTTCACGGTAATGCGGCGTATTCTAGCGGTCGGCGTGCCCGCTTCAGCTGAGCAGCTTACCATGCGTCTGGGGATGATGCTTTATGCGCGCACGGTGGCCGGGCTTGGCACCGTCGCCTATGCCGCGCACTTGATTGCCATTAACATTGAAGGGCTTTCCTTTACACCCGGGATGGGATTCGCTATGGCGGCAACCACCCTAGTTGGGCAGGGGCTAGGTGCCGATAGGCCGGATCTCGCCAAGAGGTTTGGCCTCATGGCGCGGTTTGTTGCCATGCTGTTTATGGGGACGGCAGGCCTTATACTCTTCGCGCTGGCGCAGCCCCTCGTAGGCCTGTATACTAATGACCTAGCCGTCATCGGGTTGGCCGTAATGTGCTTGCGTATAATTGCCGTTGTGCAGCCCATGATGGCCTCGAACTTTGTGATGATGGGGGCGTTGCGGGGCTCCGGCGACACCAAATTCGTGATGGTGATTACGATTGTGGGTATCTGGGGTGTGAGACTCACTCTGGCCTACTTCTTTGTACAGGTTCTGAACTTAGGGTTGATGGGAGCTTGGTTCGCCATGTCACTTGATCAGTTTACGCGTGGCATGTTGGCTTACCTCAGGTTTCGCCATGG
>CAYGHR010000017.1:0-10400 GCA_964349715.1 uncultured Peptococcaceae bacterium | reverse complement strand
GTCAACCCGTCAGCCAGCAGCCAGGTGTTGTCCGCTACTGACTTTGTCGGTATAATCGATACGACTGGAAGGTAGTGAAAACGTGAAAGTAAGGGACATTGGCGAGTTTGGCTTAATAGCGCGCTTGATGGGGGAATCTCGCCCCGGCGACGGAGTAATAGTGGCCAGCGGTGACGACGCGGCGGTAGTCGAAGTGACGCCGGGCTGTCGGGTGGTTTTTACTTGCGACTGCATGGTCGAGGGTGTGCATTTCCTGCGCACCGCCCACGGCCAAGACATCGGCTATAAACTAATGGCAAGCAACATCAGCGACATCGCAGCTATGGGTGGATGCCCGCGGTACGCGGTAGTCACTTTGGTTACTCCTCCCAACGAGCAAGTCGCATGGCTCGAGGATATCTACACCGGAATTAAGGCGTGTGCCACTCAATACGGCTGCCAGGTAGTCGGCGGCGATACCAGCCGAGGACCGCAGGTTGTCCTTAGCATAGCGCTGCTCGGTGAAGTCCGTCCTGGGCGGGAAATGCTGCGCAGCGGGGCACAAGCAGGCGACTACGTTTGTGTCAGCGGGCCGCTTGGCGGAAGTCACGCCGGGTTGCAAGTAGAGCTGGGTAGGGTAGACCCGCACTTAGACTGCGCACGCCAGGCTAGATTCAAGCACTTTCGCCCTGTGGTTCCGGTAGACCTTGCGCTCGCCTTAGGCGAGCTCGGTTGTCGCTCCGCAAACGATATCAGTGACGGATTGGCTAGTGAAGCGAGAGAAATCGCGGTGGCTAGCAGTGTTGGTATTGAACTTGACGGCGCTTTATTGCCTATCGCGCCCGAGGCGTATGCGATAGCCGCTGCGTTAGGGGAGAACCCGGAGGACTACGCCCTGTACGGTGGGGAGGAGTACGCACTCCTCTTTTGTCTGCCGTTAACGCTTGTAAGTGAGGTGTGTGCACGTTACCCGGCCGTGCGAGTTATTGGGCGCGTGACGCAAGCCGAAGGTGTTTTTCTGCTACGCCAAGGGGAGAGGGAGAGGCTGCACACAGCCTACACACATTTTGACTGACAACACGCTTCTAGGTAAAGTTGTTTCGCGTTCGGCAGAGGAACTTAGACAACGCGGGGAGGAACTAGGCAGACTGCTGACGGGGGGGACAGTCATCGTTCTCACCGGGCAGCTAGGGGCGGGGAAGACAACTTTTGTGCAAGGGATTGCGCGGGGGATGGGCATCGCAACCCATGTGACCTCCCCTACCTTTGCGCTTGTTCATCTGCATGAGGTGCCGCCAGTTACCCTCGTACACTGTGATTTCTATCGCCTGCAAAGCACAGAGGAACTGGAGCAGTTAGGTCTTTGGGAGTATTTTACCCCGGCGCACATCGTGGTGATTGAATGGGGGCAGGCGTTTATGGCGGGTCTGCCAGAGGACTGCGTGCACATCGAAATTGTGCCGGGCGAAGGTGAACGGGTGCTGCAGGTGAGAGGAACGAGAACTGCGGCACTAGAAAAGTGGGTGAGAGATTGCCAATCCTAAGTATCACTACCGCCACCCCCGTAGCGAGTGTAGCTGTAGTGCAAGAGACTATGGTCCTCGCTGAGATTAGCTTTGGGGGAGGGCGCAGTCACGCCTCGCATTTGCTCCCGGCAGCGGATGTTACCTTGCGCCAGGCGGCAGTGGAACGGGAGGCACTTACGGCGATTGCAGTATGCAATGGCCCGGGCTCTTTTACGGGGTTACGCATCGGGCTTAGTTTCGCTAAGGGTTTGGCCGAGAGCTTGGGCACCCCTTTAATTATGGTCTCCTCGTTACTGGCGCTGGCCACGCAGTGTGAGCTTTATGCGGGTTACATCGTCCCGCTGCTTGATGCGCGGCGGGACGAGTACTACGCCGCGGTCTTTAAGAGCGACGGGCGCGGGCTAGTTCGCCTTACGGATGATCTCGCGGTAAAGAAGAACGAGCTTAAGATGTGGCTGGCGGAACTAGGCGTCGAGGATTGCCTAGTTACAGGCGACGCTGCCGAGGGTGCAAGGGGGCTCGGTCCCTACCTAGCCGCCCCCCTCAGCGTGCGTTCTCCGCGTGCGGGCGTTATCGGTCTTTTGGCTCCCTCGTTTGCGACTACAGACCCGCGTCACGCCCGCCCTAACTACATTCGCTCTTCCTCGGCCATCCCTAGGCAAGGAGGGGTTTGATTGACGATTGCCTATTCTCTAATGCAGGTCGAAGATGTCGATGAAGTGCTGTGCATAGAGCAGGCTTCTTTTAAGACGCCCTGGTCGCGCAGTGCCTTTCTACAAGAACTGACCGCTAATCCTTTGGCTCTGTACTTTGTGGGACGACTAGACGGCAGGATTGTCAGTTACGGCGGGTGTTGGCTGATCCACGGCGAGGCACACATTACTAATATCGCGGTTGCTCCGGACTTTCGCGGCAGGGGTTACGGCGAGGGCATTTGTCTTTACGTGATACGCGAGGCGGGACTCCGTGGCATGACGCGCGCCACGCTTGAGGTAAGAGTGTCAAACTTGACGGCGCGGGAGCTCTACCGAAAGCTTGGGTTTGTGCCGGCGGGTGTGCGCCCAAAATACTACACCGATACACAGGAAGACGCCTTAATCATGTGGAAAGAAGGGCTGGGGTGAAGCCGCCAGCCGCCAGTCGCTAGTCGCTAGGGGGAGGAGAGGCTCTCCTGCTTGCGGCGAGTGGCTACAGGAAGCAAGCGACAAGGGACAAGCGACCAGCGACCAGCGACAAGCGACAAGAGGTGAGCCATGCGCGAAGTCATACTTAGCATAGAAACCAGTTGTGACGAAACGTCGGTAGCAGTAGTGGCGGACGGCCGCGAAGTGCTTTCTAACATTATTGCCTCGCAGGTCGATGTCCACCAAGTCTTCGGGGGGGTTGTGCCCGAGATTGCCTCACGTGAGCATCTCGGGAGTATTGGTTTTGTGGTAGACCAAGCGCTATCTGCGGCTAAGCTTTCACTTAGCGACATTACTGCCGTAGCGGTGACCGCAGGCCCGGGTCTGGTGGGTTCCCTGCTGGTAGGGCTCTGCTACGCTAAAGGGCTAGCCTTCGGACGCAGGCTACCGCTTGTTGGTGTTCATCATCTGGAGGGGCACTTGTATGCGAACTTCCTGCTGCCCACTCCCCCTACCTTCCCCCTAGTATGCTTAGTCGTTTCGGGCGGGCACACCGACCTCATTTACATGCAGCGACACGGGCAATTCAAGCTCCTTGGGCGCACGCGCGATGACGCCGCGGGAGAGGCCTTTGATAAGATTGCGCGCGCGCTCGATTTGCCGTATCCCGGGGGACCGCATCTTGAGCGCTTAGCTGCTACAGGGTCACCAACAATTCCTTTCCCGCGCGCACGGCTAGAGGCTGGTAGCCTGGATTTTTCTTTTTCCGGCCTCAAATCGGCGGTGCTAAACCACATACATAACAGCCGGCAGCGGGGAGAGGAGTTGTCTCCGGCGACCGTTGCGGCTAGTTTTCAGGCGGCGGTCATCGACGTGCTCGTTGAGAAGTCCATAGAGGCGGCACTTGCCACCGGCGTCCGTAACCTGTGCTTAGCGGGAGGTGTCTCCGCGAACAAAGCACTCCGCGCAAGTGTAGGGGAAGCTGCTAAGGAGCACAATTTGCGTATGTACCTGCCGGACGCAGGGCACTGCACCGACAACGCGGCCATGATTGGGGCCGCAGCGTACCATCGTTTGCGGCTAGGAGCCATAGCAGACTTTTATCTTAATGCCCACGCCGTGCTGCCGTTAACAAATTGGGCTGTGGATACTGTGGATAACCACCCATAAATCCACGCCGTCAGGGTCTTTTCTGTGGATAAGCGTGTGGATAGTGTGGAAAAGGGGGTTTCTTACATAGTCGCGGACAAACTTGCCTTACGGCAAGAGATGCTTACACGCCGAACTTCCCTGTCCGCGGCAGAGCACGCGGCCCGAAGCACGGCTATAGTGCATAGGTTGCTTGACACTGCGTGGCTAAGCGCTGCTAGGGTGGTAATGGCCTACCTGCCCACTCGGGGAGAGGTTGACCTAACTGCGCTCCTAGATGTGCTGGAGGGGAGAGGGGTTACTCTCGTCTTTCCTAAGGTTACCTCGCGCATTCGTCGGCTCATGGAGCCTAGGGCTGTGGGTGCGCCGTGGCGAGAGTATGTTGCGCAGGGCGCACATGGTATTCTGGCCCCGATAGATGGAACTAAGCTCCCCGTCATAGAGGCTATAGATGTCGCCCTAATCCCCGGCGTAGCCTTTGACCGCGCGTTCTATCGTTTAGGCTTTGGCGGCGGGTACTACGACCGCTTGCTACCGGAGTTAGCTCCCTCGACTTTGCTTTGCGGCGTCGCTTACTCCTTTCAGGTTGTGCCCTCCCTCCCGCGCGAGTTGCATGATGTACCTCTGCACGCCCTTTGCACGGAGAGCGAGTGTCTTTTGGCACGTCATACCGTGTATTAACCAGTAAAGGCGAGCTATTCTCATCAGAAGCCATATAAAGGCCCCATATCCTCTCTACAGGCACCAAAGCGCAGTTGCGGTAGCTCAGTGCCCCATGTATATTATTGTTAGCACTCGGGCAGACTGAGTGCTAACAATAAGTAAGTACATACAAGGGAGGTCTATGCATGAAGCTACAACCATTAGCAGACAGAGTGGTAGTCAAAGCCCTCGACCGTGAAGAGAAGACCAAGAGCGGCATTGTGCTGCCCGACACCGCCAAGGAGAAGCCGCAGGAAGGCGAAGTGCTAGCCGTAGGGGCCGGCAAAGTCGGCGATGACGGCAAGCGCATTCCACTGGAGGTAAAAGTGGGCGATCGCGTGGTCTACTCCAAATACGGCGGCACCGAAGTCAAGATTGACGGCGTCGAGTACCTCATCCTCAAAGAGTCAGATGTCCTCGCCATCGTCAACAAGTAGGTAAGGGGGAAAGCATAATGGCAAAGAAGATAATCTTTGGTGAAGACGCTCGCCGCTCTCTGCAGCGCGGCGTTGATGCACTAGCAGACGCTGTTAAAGTTACGCTCGGCCCTAAGGGTCGCAACGTCGTTCTCGACAAAAAGTTTGGCGCGCCTCTCATCACTAGCGATGGCGTAACTATTGCCCGCGAAATCGAACTCGAAGAGGCTTTCGAGAACATGGGCGCACAGCTCGTTAAAGAGGTGGCCACCAAGACTCAAGACGTAGCCGGCGACGGCACCACGACCGCAACACTTTTGGCACAGGCCATTGTCCGCGAGGGGCTAAAGAACGTCACCGCCGGTGCTAACCCCATGATTATTAAGCGCGGTATCGAAAAGGCGGTCGAGGCCGTAGTTTCCCACATTAAGGATATGGCTGTTCCCGTGAAGGACAAAGCCGCCATTTCCCAAGTCGCCTCGATTGCCGCGTCCGACGAAGAAATCGGTGCCATCATCGCCGATGCTATGGAGAAGGTCGGCAAAGACGGCGTCATCACCGTAGAAGAGTCCAAGACCTTTACCACCGAGCTTGAAGTTGTAGAGGGCATGGAGTTTGACCGCGGCTACGTTTCCCCCTACATGGTAACCGATGCCGAGAAGATGGAAGCTGTGCTGGAGGAGCCCTACATTCTTGTCACTGACCGCAAGATTAGCGCCATCCACGACATCCTCCCCGTGCTGGAGAAACTCGTGCAACGCGGTAAGCCTTTACTTATCATCGCTGAAGACGTAGAAGGCGAAGCGCTCGCTACGCTAGTAGTTAACAAGCTCCGCGGCACCTTTACTTGCGTCGCCGTTAAGGCCCCTGGGTTTGGCGACCGCCGCAAGGCTATGCTCGCCGATATCGCTGTACTTACTAAGGCCCAAGTTATTTCCGAAGAACTCGGCCTTGAGCTTAAGAGCACCGATATCCCCATGCTTGGGCGGGCTCGCCAAGTGCGCATTGGCAAAGAAGAGACGGTTATCGTCGAAGGATACGGGTCCAGCGAAGAGATCCAAAAGCGCGTGGGCCAAATCAAGGTGCAAATCGAGGAGACTACCTCAGACTTCGACCGTGAGAAGTTGCAGGAACGCCTTGCTAAGCTCGCCGGCGGCGTAGCGGTTATCCGCGTGGGTGCCGCTACTGAAGTCGAAATGAAGGAAAAGAAGCTGCGCATTGAGGATGCTTTGTCCGCAACCCGCGCTGCCGTAGAAGAAGGCATCGTCCCCGGTGGCGGTATCGCCCTCCTCTCCTCCATCCCCGCCCTAGATAAGATTGTGGCGGAAGGCGATATGAAGACCGGTGTCGACATTATCCGCCGCGCCCTAGAGTACCCTGTCAAGCAGATTGCCGACAACGCGGGCCTTGAGGGCGTCGTTATTGTCGGTAAGGCCAAGGACCAGCCAAAGGGCCATGGCTTTGATGCATTGCGCAACCGCTGGGTAGACATGATTGATGTCGGCATCGTTGACCCCGCTAAGGTTACCCGCAGCGCTCTGCAGAACGCCGCTTCCATCGCTGCAATGATTCTCACCACCGAGACGCTGGTGGCCGACAAGCCGGAACCCAAGAACGCTATGCCGAACCCCGGCATGGGTGGCATGGGCGGCATGGACATGTAGTCTAAAGAGACACCCTCAGATAGCCGCCCCGAAATGGGCGGCTATCTTGCACTTAACGCTGTCCTCGCATATAGTGGAGTAAGGCAAGGCAGGAGGTGTGGGAGTGGACTTATTTCTCGTGGCTCGCCCCACAGGGCGCCTCTTAAGCCTCGCTGCGGAAGTACAGGAAACGCTCAACAAGCGCTACAAGCTGTATGCGGGCCACCTGCCTCCCCTGCACCTAACGTTGGCGCGTCTGCAATTCTTTGGCCTGCAGGAGCAAACACGGGCCTTAGAGCGCACAGCGGAAGCGGCGCGTAAAACCGGTCCCTTTCTTGTGCAGGCTAATGGGTATCTCCGCTTTGGTCTACCGCATCTCGCGATTGGCGCGGCGGTGGTAGGAGACGAGAATCTTTTTCGCCTGCGCGCGGATTTAGTTACCCACCTGGCAGAGCAGTTATTTGTGCTGCCGAATGACTACTGGAAGCCCCACATTACTTTGGTCTCTGCTACGCATGGGCGTGCTTGGAGCGAGCAGGAGTGGAAGGCCGCCTACCAAGAAGTGCTGGGTTACTCCTTGCAGGCGGAGTGTTTGGTCGAGGAGCTCGAACTGTGGTACCCGCAATATGACCCAAGCGTGCGCATGCTGGCTAAGTTTAGATTAGGCTTTGGCTTGGTGGAGCTCTTGGATTAAACGGATGGCGCACGGGGAGGTTAAAGAGGACATGCTGTTTGCGATTGATGTCGGCAACACGAACATTGTTCTGGGTCTAGCAGACAAGGGCAGGTGGGTAGAGACATGGCGCTTATCAACGGACATTAAGCGCACGGTCGACGAGTACTTCAGTATCATCTCGGCCTTACTCAGAGCTGCGTCCTATGACCCTAGTGTCGTCAGTGGCGTGGTTATAACTAACGTCGTTCCTCCCATCCAAGGCATTCTGGAACAGGTCGTACATAAGCTCTTTAAGCGGGTGCCCCTAGTCGTTGGAGAGGGCGCGCGGACAGGCATTAAGATTCGCACCGATAACCCGCGCGAAGTAGGAGCAGACAGGATTGTCAACGCTGTGGCGGCGTATCACCTCTACGGCGGGCCAGCTATTGTAGTAGACTTCGGCACGGCCACAACTTTTGATGTCGTTTCCGCGCAGGGCGAGTATTTAGGCGGGGCAATAGCGCCGGGCATTGGCATCTCTGCCGAGGCGCTGTTTTTGCGCGCCTCTAAGCTCAGCCGCGTGGAGCTCGAACGCCCGAAGCGGGCCATTGGCAAAAACACCGTGGAAAGTATGCAGTCCGGCTTGGTTTTCGGCTATGCAGGGCTGGTAGAAGGCATGATCGCGCGGCTACAGCACGAATTAGGCAAGAAAGCGCAGGTCATCGCTACGGGCGGGTTAGCGCGAGTGGTGGCGTCAGAGACCTCGTGCATCGACGTCATCAACGACCAGCTGACGCTGGAGGGACTGCGAATTATCTGGGGGATGAATGCGTAGTAGGGGAGCACTTCGCACTTCGTAGCGCGGGTTTCTCAGCTGCGAGCAAAGAACTCTCCTTTCTCCACTAAGTGCAAAGTGCCAAGTGCCACCACTAAATGGCAAGGAGGCCTCCCATGAGCAAACAACACATCGTCCTCGGAGTAACCGGCAGCATCGCCGTATATAAGGCAGCCGACTTAACCAGCCGCCTCGTTAAGGCCGGCTACATTGTCGACGTGGTGATGACCGAAGCGGCGCAGGAGTTTGTGCAGCCGCTGACCTTTCAGGCCTTGACGCACCGCCCTGTAGTTACCGAGATGTTCACTTTGCATAGTGAAATGGCGGTAGAGCACATTGCTCTTGCCGAGCGAGCGGATGTGCTGCTGATTGCACCCGCGACCGCGAACATTATTGCCAAGCTCAGGCACGGCTTTGCGGACGATATGTTAAGTTGCACCGCGTTAGCTACGCGCGCTCCCATTGTGATTGCCCCCGCCATGAATAACGGCATGTACGAGAATCCGGTAACGCAGGAGAACATAGCGGTGCTAAAAGCGCGCGGTGTCACTTTTGTCGGCCCGGGCGAAGGATATCTTGCCTGCGGCACAGTCGGGAGGGGGCGGCTGACGGAGATAATGGATATCTTTGACGCCGTAAAAACGGTTCTCGGCCGCAAGGGAGACCTCGCGGGCAAAAGCTTCGTAGTCACTGCCGGCGGCACCGAAGAACCCATCGACCCGGTGCGCTGCATAACCAACCGTTCCTCCGGCAAAATGGGCTACGCCTTAGCCGAGGCGGCGCGTGACCGCGGAGCAGAGGTGCACCTGATTGCGGGTCCGACTAGCCTCCGCACCCCTTATGGCTTGCACTTTACGGCGGTGCGTACCGCAAACGAGATGCTTGCGGCCGTGCAGGCTGCCACGCGCGACTGCGACGCCTTGTTGATGGCGGCTGCGGTGTCCGATTACCGGGTGGAGGAGATAGCCGAGCAGAAGATCAAGAAGTCCGCGGCGTCACTAAGCCTTAAACTCGTGAAGAACCCGGACATATTGGGGAGTCTCACCGGCGACTTTGTCAAAATAGGGTTTGCGGCCGAGAGCCAAGACCTCTTGGCTAATGCCGAGGCCAAGCTTCTCGCTAAAGGACTGCACATGATTGTAGCTAACGATATTTCGCGCCAAGGTAGCGGCTTTGGCACCGACACCAACGAAGCGACACTGCTCTTTAGGGACGGTCGGCGCGAAACCTTGCCGCTGATGACAAAAGAGAGCCTTGCGCATATAATACTGGATAGAATAACTGACCTAACTTAGTATCGTCGTTCGCTTGGATCAATTTGACCGAGACGTTGCTGCGATGGCGCGCTTAGCCCATGCCAACGTTTGGCGTGGGCTTTTTCACGCGCGCTGCATACTATGTAAGGAAGGGGCACGAGAACACCGTGGACGAGATGCCGGCTATTGGCGTTATTGGAGTCGGGCGGCTAGGCACGGCGCTCTGTGCGGGCTTTGCGCGTGCCGGCCTGCCGCTTGCGGCAATAGCTAGCCGCAGCACAGAGCGAGCAGAGGAACTGGCGCGGATTTTGGCCGCGAACTACGGCTGCCAGGCACGCGCAGCGGCGGTAAGCGACATGGCAAGCTACGCCGACCTTATCTTTGTGGCAACCCCAGACGGGGCCATTTCTCTGGCAGAAAGCAGCGTGGCGTGGCGTAAGGGACAGACGGCAGTACACGTAAGTGGCGCAGAGACGCTAGGGGTACTCGAGGCGGCAGCACAAGCAGACGCAAGTCGGGCTTCGTTTCATCCCCTCAATACCTTCGCCACCGTAAGCTGGGACGAAACCGGTTTAGCTTTTGCAGCAGACACATTAGCTTGCTCTTACGTCGCTTTAGCAACCGAAGATGCCGAGGCGGAGCAAAAGCTCCGGAAGATTGCCTCATTTATTAGTCGCGGCTGCTTCACAGTGCGCGAAGGCGACCGCCCGCTCTACCACGCGGCTGCCGTCTTTGCCTCTAATTTCGTCACGGGGCTAGTGGGTGCCAGTCTTAATCTGTGGCAGACTTTAGGATACAGCGAACGTGAGGCAATGGCCTTTATGGCGCCCCTCGTCACCAGTGCTTGTGCCAACACGCTGCGCTTAGGGCCCGTGCAGGCGCTGACAGGGCCTGCCGCGCGGGGAGACGTGGGCACCGTGGCCAAACACTTAGTAGGGCTGACAGCGCTACCTCCACACCAAAGAGGCAGCGAGGAGCTCTACCGTACGCTAACCCGTAGCCTCATAGGGCTAGCGCGAGAGGCGGGGACACTGAGTGCCGAGGCCGAGGAGCAGCTGCGACAACTACTGATAAAGGAGCATGAGACATGCGCGAAATGATGAAATCTAAGATTC